>DATFPD010000044.1:0-10990 GCA_035265005.1 Gemmatimonadaceae bacterium
CCCTGGACTGCGGGTCGAACAGCGACGCGTGCCGGACCACGAGCGCGCCGCCGCGCGGGCGGCGGGCGAGCGTGCGCGCGAGCGAATCGTCGCGCGCATGCTCGGCGCTCGTCTGCGCGGCCGCGATCGACGGCAGCGCCCCCTCCCACCCGGCGCGGACGGCCGCCATCCACGACCCGTTGCGCAGCGCGAACAGCTCGCCGTCGGCGTCGAGCCAGACGGCGACCGGCGCGAAGCCGAGCCCGGTGATGAAGAGCTGGCGCACGGTGCGCGACTCGCCGGCCGCCGAGCGCACGCGCAGCTCCCCCGCGCTCTGGATCCGCGCCTCGCCGTCAGGCAGCAGCGCCAGCCGCCGCCCGGGCGCGCGGAGCAGCGCCCTCGCCAGCGCCGCCATCTCCTCGGGCGGCGCCGCGGAGGACACGTAGAACGCGGGACCCCCGCCCGCCGGTCGCTCGCCGCGCTCCCCCACGCGCTCCCACCGCGCGCGCCCGCCGCCCAGCGAGAAGCGCTCGGCGACGGTGTCCTTGAAGTAGCCGTGGCCGATCGTCTCGACCGAGGTCGGCACGCCGTCGGCGCCGGCGACGACGCGCGCGACGAAACGCGGACCGCGACCGCGGTCGTTGTACTCGTAGAGCGCCCGCCGCTCGTTCCCGGGCCCGCGCCAGAGCGTCTGCGCCCCGGCCACGCGCTCCGACATCAGCACGACGTACTGGATGCTGTCCGCGCGGCCGGCACCTTGCGCAGCCAGGGAAACCGGCGCCAGCGCCGCGAGTACAAGGAGAGGTCTCATGGCGACGATGTTAGGCCGCCTGGAGACGTCGTACAAGGAGAAGGGCTCGCTGTTCCGCAATCCATTGAATCCCCTCTCCCCGGCCGGCATCTTTCGACCGCGTCCCGTCTGACAGGAGATCGACCGTTGAAGACGCTCAACAAGGCAGTAGCAGCCTCACTCCTCGTCGCCCTCTCGCTCGCCTGCGCCTCGGGCGGCGGCGGCGGCAGCGAGCAGACGCCCGGGCCGCAGGGGGAGGCGCTGGCGGCGCCGGGGCAGAACTGGCCGGTGAAGACGCGCGAGCACGTGGACCTGTGGCTGCACGGCTTCGCGATGCTCACCACCGACTCGTCGCAGGTGCCGTTCTTCCGGCGGGGCTACCGCGACCAGATGGTCGTGTTCAAGAACCGCGCGAACGTCACGACGCTGCTCGACTCCAACCGCGACTCGCTCCAGGCGCGCTTCCGCCGCAACCCGAACCTGGTGAGCGGACAGTTCCTGGCGCTGCACTTCGCGTCGTGGGACGAGATGCGCGCGTTCATCAACGCGGCGCTGCTCGCCGAGGGCGACCCGCGCCGCGCGCAGAGCCGCGAGGGGCAGCAGGCCATGCAGATCATCGCCGGCTACTTCCCCGCGCCGGCCGACCGCGAGTGGCTGCGCCGCTTCACCCTGGCGCTCGAGGACGAGAGCAGCAAGTACTACCACGGCTACTGGGTGCAGGCGCAGCGCGAGCGCGCCGAGGCGCTGCGGGTGACCGACTCCGTCTGGCAGCAGGTCTACCGGCCGAAGCTCCAGCGCTACCTGAACAACACGCAGCAGGTCTCCGGCGACCTCATCCTCTCGATCCCGCTCGACGGCGAGGGCCGGGCGATCACCGGCGGGACCAGCTCGCGGTCGAACATCATGGCGGTCACCTTCCCCGCCAGCGCGGACAGCGCCGCCGAGGCGGTGTACGTGGTGGCCCACGAGGCGGTCGGCGGCCTCGCGTCAGGCGTGATCCGCGACAACACCACCCCCGCCCAGCAGCGCGAGGGGCTGGACCAGCGCTACCAGAGCGCGGCCGCGGTGTTGGGCGGACTCATGCTCCTCGAGCGTTCGGCGCCCGAGCTGGCCGACGGCTACGCCCGCTACTACCTCCGCGCCTCGGGCGCGACGCCGGGGACCAACCCGCGCGCCGAGCTCGCGGCCCGCTTCCCACTCCCCGACGCCCTGCGCGCGGCGATGGGGAGGCAGTTGGACATCGTCCTGGGGGGGATCTAGCAATGCTGCGTGCTGCGTGCTGGGTGCTGCGTGTGACCTGCCCCGGGACGCCACCAGGCGCCTCCCGGGGCACGACACGCAGCACGCAGCACGCAGCACGCAGCCGTCGATATTCCCATGCCTCCTGACCCCTCCTCCAACCTCCCCTCCAGGCGCACCCTCGACCGCGCGTCGCTGGAGCGCGTGCTGGCGCGCGCGGCGGAGCTGCAGATGGGGCCGGCGTCGGAGTCGGACGACCTCACCGAGGAGCAGCTGATCGACCTCGGGAAGGAGGTCGGGCTGTCGGCGGAGCATCTGCGGCAGGCGCTGGCCGAGGAGCGCACGCGCGTCGTGCTGCCGGAGGAGCACGGCTTCGCGGCGGACTTCGCCGGCCCGGCGCGCGCCGCGGCGATGCGCACGGTGCGCGGGACGCCGGCGGACGTGCTCCTGCTCCTCGACACGTGGATGCAGCGCGAGGAGTGCCTCCGCGTCCGGCGGCGGCAGAGCGACCGGATCTCCTGGGAGCCGCGCAACGACGTCACCGCCAACATCAAGCGCGGGCTCGGCCTCGGCGGGCGCGCGTACGACCTGGCGCGGATCGACGAGGTCTCGGCCACCGTGACGCCGCTCGACCAGGCGACCGTGCACGTGCGCCTCGACGCCGACCTGGTCGCGGCGCGCGCGGGGCGGATGCGCGTGGGCGGGGTGCTGGCCGGCCTCGGGCTCGCGGCCGGCGGCGTGCTGGGCGCCTCCGCGGTCGTGGTGGCGCACGCGGCGCTCATCGCCGCGCTGCCGCTGGCCGCGCTCCCGGTGCTCGTCGCCGGCGGCGTCGGCTACGGCGTGGCGCGCCGCCACCGCCAGATCGTCGCCCGCGCCCAGCTCGCCCTGGAGCAGGTGCTCGACAAGCTGGAGCACGGCGAGATCAAGCGGCCGCCGCCGAGCGTGCAGGACGTGTTGAACGCGGTGATGAGGCCGAGATGAAGCCGGGATGCGGGACGGGGGATGGGGGATGGGGGATGAGCTGCTTCCGCTGACAGCCTGCCCTGACCCCGACCCCGACCCCGACCCCGAGCGCAGCGAGGGGGAAGGGGAAGGGGAAGGGTTCATCCCTCATCCCTCATCCCCCTTCCCCCATCCCCCGCGACCCTGACCACGGCACATGCCAGACATTCGCACCGTCGGCGTTCTGGGCGGCGGACTGATGGGAAGCGGGATCGCGCAGGTCGCGGCGCAGGCGGGGTTCCGCACGGTCGTGCGCGAGCTGTCGGACGCGCTCGGGCAGCGCGCGCGCGCGAGCATCGAGCGCACGCTGGCGAAGGGGATCGAGAAGGGGAAGGTCACGCCCGAGGCGCGCGACGCGGCGCTCGGCAACCTGAGCGTCACCACGCGGCTCGCCGACCTCGCGGGGTGCGACATCGTCCTCGAGGCGGTGGTCGAGGAGCTCGACGTCAAGAACGCGATGTGGAAGGAGCTCGACGGGCTCTGCCCGCCGCACGCCATTTTCGCGTCGAACACCTCGAGCCTGACGATCGCGGCGATGGCGGCCGCCACCGCGCGCCCCGACCGCATGGTCGGGCTGCACTTCTTCAACCCCGTCCCGCTCATGAAGCTGGTCGAGGTCGTCCGCACGGTGACGACCAGCGAGGCGAGCTTCCGCGCCGCGTTCGACTTCGCGCGCCGGCTGGGGAAGGAGCCGATCGCGGCGAAGGACAGCTCGGGGTTCGTCGTGAACCTGCTGCTCGTCCCCTACATGCTCGACGCGATCACCGCGCTGGAGCGGGGCGTGGCGTCGGTGGCGGACATCGACAAGGGGATGACGCTCGGCGCCGGCCACCCCATGGGGCCGCTGACGCTGCTCGACTTCGTGGGGCTGGACACGGTCCACAAGATCGCCGAGATCATGTTCGACGAGTACCGCGAGCGTCGCTACGCGCCGCCGCCGCTGCTCAAGCGCATGGTCCTCGCAGGCATGTACGGTCGGAAGTCCGGCAAGGGCTTCTACGACTATTCGCAGGATCCACCCACGGTCAGCGAGCTGGGATTATGAGACACTCCAACTTCCCACGCACCGCATCGATTCTCGCGCTGACGCTGCTGAGCGCCCTCGCCTGCGCCCGCCACTCGCGGTCGATGTTCCAGCCGGCGCCCGGCGCCGTGCGCCTGGTGCTCCAGGACTCGGCGGACGCCGTGCTGTCGGCGGCCGAGCGGGCGATCAGCGACGAGGGAATCCCGATCCGCCTCACGGACCGCGGGCGGCGGTTCGTCGAGTCGCGGCGCATCGACATCGGGACCTTCTCCGACCGCAGCAGCACGGAAGCGCTGCCGGCGGCCGAGCGCATGGTCATCTACCGCTTCTTCGTCCGCACCGACCTGGGGGGGACGGTCCTCTACGGCGAGGCGGTCACCCAGCCGACCGGCACCGAGGTGCGGACGATGGAGCGCATGGTCTCGGACGAGCACCCGGCGCACGCCGTCCTGAGCCGGATGATCGACAACGTCCAGAAGCACCTGAGCGATCGTTAGGGGCCGCGCCCGCCGCCGCCCCGGCGCGAGCGCCGATGCCCCGCCCCACGGCCTTCCGCGGCGTCTTCCGCGAGGACCTTCCGGCGCGCGCCGTGTACGCCGAGGCGGCGGGGATCGCGCGCGCGATGCCGACCGCGGTGGCGGTGCCGGCCGACGCGGACGACGTCGCGGCGCTGGTGCGCTGGGCGCGGGAGACCGCGACGCCGCTCGTCCCGCGGGGCTCGGGGAGCAGCATGGCGGGGGGCGCGATCGGGCGCGGCGTCGTGGTGGACCTGAGCCGGCTCGACGCGGTCGGCGAGGTGGACGTGGCGCGGCGGCGGGTGCGCGTGGGGCCGGGCGCCCTGCGCGACGCGGTGGACGCCGCCGCCCGCCGCCACGGCCTCCGCTTCCCGGTGGACCCGTCGAGCGGGCGCTTCTGCACGGTGGGCGGGATGGCGTCCACCAACGCGGCCGGGGCGCGCACGCTCAAGTACGGCGCGATGCGGCCGTGGGTGCAGTCGCTCGGCTGCGTGTTCGACGACGGCTCGCGCGCCGTGATGCGGCGCGGCGACGAGCTCCCGACGCACCAGGGGATCCCGGCGATCGCGCGCTTCGCCCACCGCGCGATGCCCTCGCTGTTCACGGCGGCGCTGGCGGCGCCGGTGGCGGAGATCCGGCACGCGGGGGTGCGGAAGGAGTCGTCAGGCTACGCCCTCGCCGACTACGCGGCCAGCGGCCAGCTCGTGGACCTGCTCGTGGGCAGCGAGGGGACGCTGGCGCTGTTCACCGAGCTCGAGCTGAAGCTCGCCCCACTTCCCGGCGCGACCAGCAGCGTGCTGGCGAGCTTCGAGTCGCTGGAGCGCGCGGTGGCGGCCGCGGTCACGGCGCGCGAAGCGGGGGCGAGCGCCTGCGAGCTGCTCGACCGCACCTTCCTCGACATCGCGGCGCTGTCGTCCGCGCCGCCCGACCTGCCGGCGGGCACCGAGGCCGTGCTGCTCGCCGAGGTGGAGGGGGAGAGCGCGGCCGCGGCAGGCGACGCGGCGCGGGCGCTCGAGCGCGCGTTCGGCGCCCACGGCGCGACCCGCGTGCGGCTGGCGCTCGACGACGTGAGCTCGGTCGCGCTGTGGGAGCTTCGCCACGCCGCGAGCCCCACGCTCGCCCGCCTCGACCCGCGCCTCAAGTCGATGCAGTTCATCGAGGACGCGGCGGTCCCGCCGGCGCGCCTCCCGGAGTACGTCCGCGGCGTCCGCACCGCGCTCGCCTCGCGCGGCATCCGCGGCGTGATCTTCGGCCACGCCGGCGACGCGCACGTGCACGTGAACGCGCTGGTCGACGTCGCCGCGCCCGGCTGGCGGAACGAGGTCGAGGCGGTGCTGGACGAGATCACGGGCCTCACCGCGTGGCTCGGCGGCACCCTCGCCGGCGAGCACGGCGACGGCCGCCTGCGCACGCCGCTGCTGGAGCGCGTCTGGCGCCCCGACGCGACGGTGCTGTTCGAGCTGGTGAAGCGGAGCTTCGACCCCGCCGGGATCTTCAACCCCGGCGTGAAGGTCCCGCTCCGCGACCAGCGCCCGCTCGACGACGTGAAGTACGACCCGTCGCTCCCGCCGCTCCCGGAGTCGGCGCGCCGCGTTCTGGACCTCGTCGAGCGCGATCGGGCATACGCGCGGTCGCGGCTGGAGATGCTCGGCGAGCAGGGCTGAGCTCCCGGTCGGGACGCGTCGAAAAATTGAACCGCGGAGGGCGCGGAGGCCCCGACACTGCGTGCGGGATGACATCGCGGGGCACTCCTCCGCGCCCTCCGCGCCCTCCGCGGTTCAATCTTCACAAACGTCCCGATCGCGATAGCTTTCCGCCCCGCCAGCGCACCAGCACCGCCGCCGAGTGCAACCGCCCGCCTTCGGCGGGCACCCGCCCTACTGCCGAGTCCCGATGTTCTACACCGAGCCCAAGATCACCGTCCTCGCCCGTCCCACGTTCGCGGAGCCCGAGCATCTGCCGGTCCAGTGGATCGGCGACAGCACCGACGGCGAGCGGCTCGCCGAGTTCGCGGGGCGGCTTTGCTATATGTCGCAGAAGAACCCCGCCGGGCGGACGACGCGCGAATACCTGGAGAACATCAAGAAGCAGGGGCACGGCTCGGTGCTGGAGCACGCGAACTACTCGCTGCTGCTCGAAGGGGTGAGCCGGTCGCTGACGCACGAGCTGATCAGACACAGAGCCGGCTTCGCGTACTGCATGTCGGGGGACACGGTCATCCAGTGTGCGGACGGTAATGCCGAGAATCCGACCGCGTTCACCGACCGCACGCTGGAAGAGCTGTACGAGCTCGCTCAGTCTACCGGCGGCGATGAAGCGCTCGGCAAGCTGAGGCTCCGCTGCTTCGACGAGCGCTCAGGGACCTTCGCCACTGACGCCATTGCCGCCATCACCTGCTCAGGACTGAAGCCGGTCTTCCGCGTCGAGTTGGCGGACGGGCGCTCGATCGTCGCCACCAGGGAGCACCGCTTTCTCACCCCAGCTGGCTGGCGGCGGCTCGAAGAGATCGTCCGCGTCGACGACGGAGCTGATGTCGAGGGCGACGGACAACTCGTCGTCTACCCGAGGAGCGCAGGTGACGAGGCCGAAAGGAGCACGCGTCGCCTGGACCCGCCCGGGCTCTTTGCCGCGCGCGCCGTGGCGTCTGGGGCGGAGAGGGCGCTGGGCGCTAGCGCGCGCATCGAGCTGGATTTCGACGAGGCGTGGCAAACCGTGGGTGTGACGCTCGTCAGAGACGTCGTCGCGCTGGCGACCGATCCGCGCCGAGAGATTTCGCTCGACGCGGCCCGGCGGCTCGAGGCCGATGCCGAGATCGGTGACCACCTCGAGACGCCACTTGACCTTGCTGCGCCCGAGGCGCAGCGGATCGTGCGAGTGAGTCCGGCCGGCGAGCAGATGACTTACGACATCGAGATGGCCGGCCCGAACCACAACTTCGTCGCCAACGGGATCGTCACCCACAACTCCCAGCTTTCCCAGCGCTACGTCGACGAGTCGCAGGCGCACTTCGTCGTCCCGCCGGCCATCGTCGGCGAAGCCCAGCTCGAGGCGTCGTGGCGGGAGCAGATCGAGGCCGCCCAGCGCGCCTACGTCTCGCTCGTCGAGCAGCTGATGGAGCGATACGGCTGGGTGGCGGACAGGGTCCACCGGCGGAAGATGGCGCGCGAGGCGGCGCGGGCCGTGCTCCCCAACGCCACCGAGACGAAGATCGTCGTCACCGCGAACGCCCGCGCCTGGCGCACGATGCTCGAGCTGCGCGCGGGCGAGGGCGCCGAGCTGGAGATCCGCCGCCTCGCCGTCGCCGTGATCCGCCTCCTCCAGCGCGAGGCGCCCGCCTTCTTCTCCGACTTCGAGATCTACGCCGCCGACGACCGGCGTGAGGCGGCGAGGATCGGGTACCACAAGGTCTGAGAGACGGGGAAGGGGGATGTGGGCAGGGGGATGAACTGCGAGAGACTCCGGCAGTTCATCCCCCTGCCCACATCCCCCTTCCCCGTCTCTCCCGACTGAGCGACCCGCTCGCGCGGGAGAATTTTCCCGGCCGAGAAAATTCTCCGAAAAAGAATTGCGCGCCGATTCCTGTCTTTCTATCTTGCGCGCCATCGAGAACTGGCATCTCTCTTGCCCTCGTTCTCACGAGGCGGCGGCGGCGGCGAAACACTCGGGCAATGTTTCGATCGCCGCCGTCAATCGTATCTAGGTGGTTGCCGCGGAGCCTCACGGCGCGCGGTGCGTGGCGGCAGGCGCCACAGACGGTAGCAGAGCCAGGGACCGAATGACGCGAATCGGTTTCGCTTACAATCAGAAGCCCACGCCGAGCGCCCCGCAGGTCGCTGCGGAGGAGAGCGAGGCGCCGCGTCCCGAGGAAGAGCCGCCCAGTAGTCGCCGGGACAGCCAGTCCCGGACCGACTCCGCCGCCTTGATGAATCAAGGCGGCCATGCCGCCGCCTCCCCTGCTCCGACCGCCGCTCCCACCGACGACGAGTTCGCGGAGTGGGACGGCCCCGAGACGATCGCCGCCGTCGAGCGCGCGCTCTCCGGCCTCGGCACCGTGATTCGCCTCGAGGCGAACGCCGACTTCCCCGAGCGACTCCGCGCCGAGCGCCCCGACATCGTCTTCAACATCGCCGAAGGGCTCCGCGGGGTGAACCGCGAGGCCCACGTCCCGGCGATCTGCGAGTTCTACGGCGTCCCCTACTCGGGGAGCGACCCGTTCACGCTCTCGCTCTGCCTGGACAAGGCGCGCACCAAGGAGACGCTCGCCTTCCACGGCGTGCCGACGGCGCCGTTCGTGGTCATTCGCGATGCGGAGGCGCTGCGCGCGTTCATGCGGGAAGGGGGACGGGGGATGGGGGATGAGCTGCTATCGGGAATGCTTCGTGGTGGTGCGTCCTCCCCCATCCCCCATCCCTCGTCCCCCTTCCCGCTTTTCGCCAAGCCACTGCACGAGGGCTCGTCGAAGGGGATCACCGAGCGGAACTTCTGCCGCACCCAGCGCGAGCTCGAGGAGACGGTCTCGTTCCTCCTCGAGACGTACGCGCAGCCGGTGCTTGTCGAGACGTACCTCCCCGGCGCGGAGTTCACCTGCGCGGTGCTCGGCAACGGGCGCTCGGCGCGGGTGCTGCCGATCGTCGGGATGAACTTCGCATCGCTCCCCGGCGGGGCGCTGCCCATCTACGGCTTCGAGGCCAAGTGGCTCTGGGATCGCCCGGAGAACCCACTCGAGATCTTTGAGTGTCCCGCGCGGGTCGGCGACGCACTCCGGAGCGCGATCGAGCGCGTCACGCTCGACGCGTACCGGGTGCTCGGCTGCCGCGACTGGTCGCGCATCGACGTGCGGCTGGACGCGGCGGGCGTGCCGAACGTGGTGGAGGTGAATCCCCTGCCCGGGATTCTCCCCGACCCCGCGGACAACTCGTGCTTTCCGAAGGCCGCGCGCGCGGCGGGGCTGAGCTACGACGAGCTCATTCGGTCCTGTCTGCGCCTGGCCGCGGAACGCCAGGGCGTGACGCTCGACTCCCAGCCGCGTCAGGCGGTGGGGACCGCGCGGAGCGCTCCGGTGTACGCCGCTGCGCGCGATGAGGTCGCGCAGTCGGCCGGCGCGAGCGCCGCACGGTGAGGCGCGCCATCACGCTCGAGTGGGGGGCCACATCATGAAGGTTGCCGTCATCTTCGACGGGGCGTCGGCGCTCGGGAAGAGCCCCGACCTCGCGATCCTGGAGGCCGTGGAGGCGGTGGAAGCCGCGCTCGCCGGCGACGGGCACGAGGCCGTGCGCATCCCGGTGAACCCCGACGGCCGCTGGATCGAGCGCGTACGCAAGGGCCGCTTCGACGTCGTCGTGAACCTGTGCGAAGGCGTCGACGGCGTCGCGCACCAGGAGCCGGCGGTCGTCGCGGTGCTCGAGCTGCTCGGCGTCCCGGTCACCGGCAGCGGGAGCTGGACGCTCTCGCTCTGCCTGCGCAAGCCGCTCGTCAACGCGCTGCTCGACCGCGCGCGACTCCCGGTGCCGCGCTTCGGCGTCGCCCGCCCGGGCGGCGTCGTGCCCAACGTCGGCTTCCCCGCCATCTGCAAGCCGGCCGCCGAGGACGCGTCGCTCGGCGTCGAGCAGCGGAGCGTCGTCCGCTCCACGCGCTCGCTCGCCGAGCGCGTGCGCGCGATGCACGAGCGCTGGGACGAGATCCTCGTCCAGCGCTACATCGACGGGCGCGAGGTGAACGTCGGCATCGTCGGCGACCAGGCGCTGCCGATCGCCGAGATCGATTTCGCCGGAATGCCGGACGGCCTCTGGCGGATCGTCAGCTACACGTCGAAGTGGGTCGAGGGGAGCGTGGAGGACCGGGGCTCGGTCCCGCGCTGCCCGGCCGACCTGCCGGAGTCGCTCGCCGAGGAGCTGCGCGCGATCGCGCTCGCGGCGTGGCGGCTGGTGGGCGGGCGCGGCTACGGCCGCGTGGACTTCCGCATCGACGCCGGCGGCCGCCCGTGGCTGCTCGAGGTGAACGCGAACCCCGACCTCTCGCCGAACGCCGGGCTCGCCCGCATGGCGCGCGTGGCCGGGACCGACTACGCGGGGCTCGTGCGCGCGCTCTGCGCCGAGGCGCTCGCGCGCCCGGCCGGCGCGGACCTCGAGCAGTGGGCCGCGGCGCAGCGGCTCTCGGGGATCGTCGGCGGCTCGCCGCCGGAGCCGGAGCCAACATCGGCGGTGGGGGGTCGGCCCAAGCCCGTGCTGGCCGCCGCCACCGCCTCCGGCAGGTCTCGTTAGGTGGGCGCCGCAGCCCGCCCTCCCGGGGCCCGACCCCGACCCGCGGCCGGAGCCCCTCCGGCCGCCCCCACCCGCGCCGGCGCCCGCGCCGGCAGCGGCAGCGTCCGCGGCCCCGCCAGTCCCATCGGCGGCGGCCGCGGCGTCCGCGTCGGGCCCCTCGCCCCGCGCCATCGCGCACGCG
>DATFPD010000045.1:0-7488 GCA_035265005.1 Gemmatimonadaceae bacterium
GCGGTAGTAGTGGCGGCACGACGAGCGGCACGACGGGCGGCGCGGCACGCGCCGGCGCGTCGAACAATGCCAACAACGCTCCCAACTCTCCGCGGAAGTAGGACGCAGATCATCATCATGTCGCGGTCCAGATACAGTCTCTCCAGCGCCGGGGTGGCGCTCGCAGCGGCGGCGGCGATTGCCGCCGCCCTCGCGCCGCGCGGCGGCCTGCGGGCGCAGCAGGTGGCGCCCGAGGGCGCGCGGCCGGCGACGGCGCCCGCCGCCGTCGCCCGCCCGGCCGCGTACAACGCCGCCTACGCGGTCGCCGTGGTCGACTCGGCGATCGACCAGCTCGAGGACTTCCTCGAGCGCTACCCCAACAGCCCGCTCCGCCCGAACGCGCTGTTCCAGCTCGGCGAGCTGCTCGTCAGGCGCGCCGACGAGGAGTTCGCGCAGGCGCAGCGCGCGGCCGGGAACGCCTCCGGTGCCGACACGACGGCGCGCTCCGGCGAGGCGCCGATCCGCGCCAACTACGGGCCGGCGATCACGCGCTACGAGGAGCTGGTCCGCCGCTACCCGAACTTCCAGAAGATCGACGCCGCCGCCTACACGCTCGGCACGCTCTACGTGCAGAACCAGCGCTGGGACGACGCGGTGCGGATGTTCGAGCGCGTGGTGGCCGTGGACAGCTCGGTGTTCCGCCCCGAGGCGCAGTTCCGCCTGGGCGACGCGCGCTTCGAGCTGGCGGCGCGCCAGCGCGGCGACGCGCGGCGGGCGGCGTTCGCCCGCGCGGCCGAGGGGTACAAGGGCGCCGTCGCCGGCGCGCCGCAGGGCGGCGACATCTACTTCCTCTCGCTCTACAAGCTGGGCTGGGCGTACTACAACCAGGCCACACAGACCAACCGCGCGCCGTACGACAGCGCGGTGGCGGTGTTCGCGCAGCTGGTGGACGCGTACGACAAGCTCTCGCCGGACCAGCAGGCCCGCCTCGGGCTGCGCGGCGAGGCGATCGAGTACATGGCGGTGGCATTCACGCAGGTGGGTGGGGCACAGGCGGCGGACAAGTTCTTCGCCGGCCGCGACGTGAACTACCGGATGCCGATCATCCGCCGCGTGGCGCAGAGCCTCCGCGACCAGGGCTCGTTCCCCGAGGCGATCGAGGCGTACGAGAACATCATCGCGGCGGCGCCCACCGACTCGGGCGCGCTCGCGGCGCAGCGTGAGATCGTCGACATCCGGCAGAACCGGATGATCGACAACCCGGGCGCCCAGGCGGCGCGGCTCCAGCTCGTCGAGCGCTTCGGGCCCGGCTCGCAGTGGGCGCAGGCGAATCCGGGGCTCGCGGCCGAGGCGGGGCGGGCGCGCGAGGAGGCGCTGCGGCAGGCGGGGCAGTTCGAGCTCGCGGCGGCGCAGCGCGGCAACCGCGCGCAGTTCCAGCAGGCGGCGTCGCTGTACGAGCGCTACCTGAACGAGTTCCAGGGCTCGGACAGTGCGTCCGCGGTCGCCGCGTACTACGCCGAGGCGCTGTTCGGCCAGGGCCGCTTCATGGAGGCTGGCTCGGCCTACTCGCGCGCCGCGTTCGGCTTCGGGGAGCGCGCCGCGTCGGCGCCGCGCGACTCGGCGGCGCCGCGCGACTCGGCCGCCGGGCGGCGCGACACGACCGCGCGCGCGGTCTCGCCGGCCGAGCTCCAGCGTCAGGCGGCGCAGAACGCGATCGTCGCCTTCGACTCGGCGACCGCGCGGAACAAGACCGACCGCGCCGCGCAGGACTCGCTGTTCGCGGCGGTCGACCGCTACGTCCAGCGCTACCCGCAGTCGGACGTCGCCAAGAAGGCGCTGATCGCCAAGGGGCGGCGCGCGTCGGAGACGCAGCGCTGGGACGTGATGGCGCAGACGTTCCGCACCTACGCGCAGACGTACCCGAACGACCCGTACACGCCGACGGCGCAGAAGCTGGTCGGTGACGCGCTCTACCGCGGCGGGCAGTACGCCGAGGCGCAGACGCAGTGGGAGGCGGCGACCGAGGTGGCGCGGGCGTCGGGCCGGCGCGCGCTCGTGGACACGCTGACCCGCACGCGCGAGGCGGCGGCCGGCATGTTCGCGGACACGCTGATCCGGCGCGGCGAGTACCGACGCGCGGCGGAGGAGGTCTACGTCGCCTACGCAGACCGCAACCCGCAGAACCCGAAGGCGCCCGACGCGCTGCGCGACGCGATCGAGACGTACATGATCGTGGTCGACAGCGCGCGCCAGAAGAACCTGAGCGACGAGGACGTGCAGGCGGCGCGCGGCCGCGCGATCGAGCTGTCGCAGCGCCTGGTGAAGGACTACCCGAGGTACAAGTACGCCGCGCAGTACCGCACCCTGAACGCCCGGCTGCTCGCCGAGGCGGGTCGGCGTGAGGAGGCGGTCGGCGCCCTGCGCTCGATCGCCGCCGACGCGCCGAAGGGCGCGGCGCAGGCCGACGCGATGATCCGCCTGGCGGTGACGCTCGACAGCAGCGGCAACAAGCGCGAGGCCGCGGCGGCGTACGAGGAGTTCGCGCGCGCCTACCCGGCCGACAAGCGTGCGTCGGATGCGCGGTTCAACGCCGCGGTCACCTACGTGGAGGCCGGCGACACGGCGTCCGCCGCGCGCGCCTACGGCGACTTCGCCGTGGCGTACCCGCGGGCGGCGCGCGCCGACACGGCGCGGGCGCGGCAGATTCTCCTGCTCCGCGCCAGCGGCGATTCCGCGTCGGCGGAGACCGCGTTCGCGCGGCTCTGCGCCAGCGGCTCGGGCGACCCGAACATCCGGTCGGAGTGCGCGGCGCGCACGCGCTCGCGAGCGGCTCAGACCTCCTTCGATCGGGGCGTGAGCCTCTTCCAGACCTACCAGGGCGAGCGGCTGGTGATCCGCACCCGCACCCAGCTCACGCGGGCGGGCGTGGAGCGGGCGTCGGCGCGGAAGAAGAGCCTGCTGACGCAGCTCACCGCGCAGTTCACGACCGCGATCAAGAGCGGCGTGCCGGAGTACGTGGCGGCGGGCACCTACTACGTGGGGCTCGCGCAGCAGGAGTACGGCAACTTCCTGCGGGACGTCGAGCTGCCCTCCGACCTGAGCGACGAGGAGCGCGAGGCCGGCAAGCGCGGCGCCGAGCAGCAGGCGCAGCAGTACTACGACGCGGCGCGCACGACCTGGCAGGCGCTGATCGAGAAGGCGGACCAGGACGAGGCGCTGCGGAACGACCAGCGCGCGGCGCAGTGGATCCAGCGGACGCGTGATGCGGTACAGAACGCGCCGGCGCCCGCGCAGCAGCAGAATCCGCCGGCGAACCCGCCGGCGGCCACCGGGAGGGGGAAGTGATGCGCGGGTATAGAATCGTGACCGGGCGGGCGGCGCTCGCGGCGGCGGTGCTGGCGGCGGCGGTGCTGCCGTCGGCCGCGGGGGCGCAGCAGCGCCCGCCGCGGCGCACCCAACAGATCGAGATCCGCGGGCAGGTGCCGACGCCGCAGGTGGTGACGGTGCGTCCGCGCGAGGTGCCCGCGTTCAGCCGCCAGGTGCTGGTGCCGAACTTCTACGACCACGACTTCTGGCCGGCGATCACCCCGGGCTACCTCGTGGTGCCGCGGCGCCAGATCACGGGCAACCGGGCGCTGGACTCGCTGACCGGCGTGTCGATGACCGCGGCCCCGGACTCGTTCGGCGGCACGCCGTCGGCGGACGTGGCGCGGCAGCGCGAGATCCAGGCGCTGATGGAGGAGTTCCGCGCGCGGCAGGCTCGGCTCGACTCACTGCGCGCGCGCACCGACACGCTGTTCCAGCCGGGGGGCGTGCGGCGCACGCCGGAGGAGATGCGCGAGCTGCAGCGCATCCAGAACGAGCGCCTGCGCACGCGGTCCGACACGACGCGGCGCGCGCCGGCGGACACGACACGACGTCCGCCGGCGGCGGGCACGGCTCCTGCCAGTACGCGCCGCTGACCGCCGCGGCCGGCAGGGGTCGGCCGCGGCGCCACGTCGCAGTAGCAGTCGAATCACGGCACCAACCTGCACAGTCAAATCGACTAGGAGACGCGCTCAATGAGTGGCCTTTTGGAGTGGTACCGGAACGGCGGACCGATCATGCACTTCATCCTGCTGACGGCACTGATCGGCCTGGCGGTCTTCTTCGAGCGTCTGTACTTCATTGTCTTCAAGTCGAAGATCAATGGGCGCGCGTTCATCGAGCGGGTGATCCAGCTCGTGCGTTCGGGGAAGACCGAGGACGCGATCAAGCTCTGCGCGCAGTCGAAGGCGGCGCTCCCGGACATGGGGCTGCTCATCCTGCGCAGCCGCAGCCGCGACGAGGCGGACCTGCAGAACGTGGCCGACGCGGCCGCGCTGTCGGTGATCCCGCGGTTGACGCGTCGGCTGCAGTACCTGCCGATGCTCGCCAACGTGGCGACGCTTATCGGTCTGTTCGGCACGATTTACGGTCTGCGCGGCGCCTTCGCGGCGGTGAGCAACGCGTCGGCGGCCGAGCGCTCGGCGGAGCTGGCCAAGGGCATCGCGATCGCGCTGAACGCGACGGGCTTCGGGCTGCTGACGGCGATCCCGCTCGTGGCGGCGCACGCGTACCTGGTGAGCCAGGCCGAGACGATCATCGAGCAGGTGGACGAGTTCTCCGTCCGTCTGATCAACGCCCTCATCGACCGCCCCGACGTCCGCCTCGGGCACCGGTGAGCCGACTTCGGAACATCGTCGCCGAAACAGGGGTAACGTTCCATGGCGTCTAGCGCCGCACACCGGGCCAAGGTTCGCCGCGCCGAGCGCGGCGTGCTGACGGCGCACGGCAGCCTGAATCTCGTTCCGCTGGTCGATATTCTCACGTCGATCGTGTTCTTCGCCCTGGCGACGTTCTCGGGTGAGATCCTGGCCCGCCTCACGGCGTACGACCTCTCGCTGCCGCCGGTCGTGGTGACGGCGGACCAGGCGAAGGGCATCTCGGAGGAGCGCAAGCTGAACCTGACGCTCGCGGTCCGCATCGAGCCGGACCGCATCCAGGTCGAGCACTCGGACGGTCCGTTCAGACAGTCGATCCCGGGGTACAAGGGCGCATCGCTCGACCAGTTCGAGGCGCTGATGACCCAGATCCGGGGGGATTATCCGCAGAACGCGGACGTGTCCGTCGTGCCGGCGGACGAGATCCTTTACGACGACGTGATCCACGTCCTCGAGCGGCTGCGGAAGGCACGCTTCACGGGCATTTCACTCGTCAACCGCGCGCGGCAGGCCGCACAGCAGGCCGCGGCCGCGGGACCATCACGGTAAAACATGTCTGAGCAATTCGACGGAACGGGCGGCGTAGGCGGCACCGGACCGGTCGGCGGCGGCGGGGGGAGCTCGAGCAGCTTCGGCCCGGCGGACGTGACCGGGATGGGCAACGCCTCCGGCGCGCCGGCCACTCCCGCGATTACCCGCCGCGTGGGCGGACACACCGGGACCTCGCGCGCGAAGCAGGCGCGGGAGGCGCGGCGCGCGGCGCAGTTCGCCAAGTTCCGCCTCACCGAGCTGAACCTCGTGCCGCTGGTGGACACGCTCGTCTCGATCGTGTTCTTCGGCCTGACGACGGCGGCGGTGGGCGACATGACGGTCGTCATGCCCGGCGTCACGCTGCCCGAGTCCTCGGTCGGCGTGCCGGCGCTCAAGGAGCTCACGCTCGGCGTGGCGAACGACCTGACGCTCTCCGGGCACAAGCTGATGTCCACGGCCGACGCGGCGCGTGCGCAGTCCAACATGCCGAACGAGCCGCTGATCATTCCGGCGCTCCGGTCGGCGCTGCAGAAGGCGGCGGACTCGGTGCGCACGGCCACGCACACCCCGACCGGCCAGCCGCTCAAGACGCCGCTGGCGATCCAGGGGAGCAAGACGATGCGCTACGACCTGCTCGCGCGCATCATGCAGACGGCGCGGCACTCGGGGTTCAGCAAGATCTCACTCCAGGTTCAGCGGACGGGCGCCGAGGGTAGTGCCGGCGTGCCGGTTCGGGCGAACTGACATGGCGACAGCAGCGCAGGCGCCGCGGCCGACTGGCCCGTCGGGCGGAAAAGAGTCCACCTTCACCCGCAACCTGAAGTACGAGTTCGCGGATGAAGAGGGGCGAGCACTCATGATCTCGTACGGCGTCTCGGGATTGCTCGGGGCGCTCTGGCTCCTGCTCGTGTTCTTCGGACCAAGGACGGAGGCAGCCCATCTCCTGCCCGAGAACGAGCAGGGCGAGATCATCGTCGAGCTCGACCCGCCGCCGACGACCACGCCGCCGCAGCCGCCGCCCGAGGCGGGCGCCGCGGAGCGCGTGCCGTCGCCCGGCCCGACCAAGGCGCCCCCGGGCCCCAAGGGGCCGACGAAGGGGAACCCGAAGCCCGGCGCGCCGGGCTCGCGCACCGAGCGCAACGCGTCAGGCGCGATCGGCGAAGCGTTCGGCACGGGGAGCGGTAGCGGCACGGGCGGTCTGGTCGGCGACATGGGGAACGTGCTCCGCGGAACCGCGACGAACGCGGGGAGTGGCGGCAGCGGCGGCGGCCTGGGCGGCACCGGCGGCGGCGGCACCGGCGGCAAGGTGGTGCTCGGCTACGGCCAGGGCGGCCAGGGCGCGCGCACGCCGGGTCGCGGCGGCATCGGCGGCGGCGAGGGCACCGGCGGCGGTGGCGGCGGCGGGATCGGCGGCGTGGGCTCGGGCGGCGGCGTGACGCGCGCCTCGGTGCGCGTGGCGGCCCCGCGGGCGATCGACGTGCCGGACATCGGCCGCGCCGGCCGCAGCACCGACGAGCTGGGCACCTTCGTCCGCAGCCGTGAGCCGCAGCTCCGCTTCTGCTACCAGGAGTTCGGGCTGAAGTCGAACCCCAACCTGGCGGGCGCGATCGGCGTCTCGATCTCGCTCACCGATGCGGGCGGGGTCACCAGCGTCGGCGTCACGAACCGCTCGTGGGGCGGCGCGGGAGCCTCGGAGGCGGAGAACTGCATCCGCGGGAAGATCCGCAGCTGGCGCTTCCCGTCCGGGAACGAGGGGACCTACGGGTTCAGCTTCAACTTCACGAAGTGAGCGCGGGCTCGAGCTCGTGAAAGCCGAAAGCGGAGAACGGAGCGGGCGCTTCCGTTTTCCGCTTTCGGCTTGCGTGCCCCCCGCGCCGTCAGCGGGGCGCGGCCGCGGCGCGCTCGGCCAGTCTGGCCCGCATCCGCTCGGCGCGACGGCGCAGCTGGTCCCGCGCCTCGCGCTGCCGCTCGGCGGCGGCCTGCCTGACGCGGAACGCGTCGAAGCGCTCGGCGTAGGCGCCGGAGCGGCGGTCGAGCGCGGCCATCGCGACGGCGTCCGCGTTCAGCGCCGCGCGCTCGCGCTGGAACGACGCGTCGAGCGCGGCCGCGCTGTCGAGCAGCGCGCGCAGCCGCGCGGCGCTGTCCGGGGGCGTGCCGGGTGGGAGTGACGGCGATGCGGCGGCGGCCGGCGCCGGCGGTTGCGACGGCGTGGCGGCCGCGCTGCCTGACGACGGCG
>DATFPD010000046.1:0-4477 GCA_035265005.1 Gemmatimonadaceae bacterium
TCCGGGCTCTACGGGCCGATCGTCGTCCTGGAGCCGGGCGCGCGCCGCGACCCGGACGCCGACCGCGTGATGCTGTTCAGCGACAGCGGGCCGACGACCAACATCGTCCGCGGGCCCTTCCCGCCCGCGCGCCTGAACGGCCGCGTGCGCCCCGAGCCGATGGACCTGCGCGTCGGGGTCACGTACCGCTTCCGGCTGATCAACATCCGGACGGACTACCCGGTGGCGCTGGCGCTGCTGGACGGCGAGGAGCCCGCGCAGTGGCGCCCGGTGGCCAAGGACGGCGCGGACCTCCCTGCGTCGCAGGCCACCGCGCGCCCGGCGCTGCTCACCTTCGCGCCCGGCGAGATCCACGACGTGGAGTTCACGCCGCGCGCGGCGGGCGAGCTCACCCTGCAGTTCGGCATGCCGCGCCAGGGGCCGACGCCCCCAAGCCAGCAGGTCCGCGTCCCGGTCCGCGTGCGGTAGAAGGGCGAGGGGATGAACGGGATGGCGGGGATGAACTGCTCTGGCTCTTCATCCCCGCCATCCCTCCTGCCCTTCGCGGCCCGAGCTGCCATTCACCGCCGCCCGGTCGCCGGCGGGAGCCCGAGCTGCGCGCGCGCCGTCTCCGCGAGACCGAGGTCCGTCATGACGCCGTAGTGCGTGCGGGGCCGCGCCCGCGGCGCGAGAAACAGGTACCCCACGTACGCGCTGTCCTTCGGCGGCCAGAAGCGGTGGACCACGCCGTCGAGCGCGTACTCGACCGTGTCGTCGTAGCGCTCGACGATCGTCACGCCCGCCGAGTCCAGCGACGGGCGCGCGCTCCCGAGGTGATACTGGAGGTCGCTCATCACCTCGGCCGTCTCGCCGCCGGAATCGATGGCCGCGAGCGGATGAGCGAAGAAGACGACCAGCGTGGGGCCGGCGACGACGATGCGCCCCGAGTCGACGGCGGCGACGGTCGTCGCGCTGTCGGTTCGATTGCTGGCGCCCCGGCACGCGAGCAGAGTCGTCGCGGTCATCAGCCCCCACGTCGCTCGACGTATGCGCATCGCACAGCCTCCAACCTCCGGCTCACCAGAGGAGAAAGAAGAGGACGCCCGCCGGCAGCAGGTCGAGCCCGACGCGCACACTGCGTTCGCGAGGCCGGTGCGCGACGGCGCGTAGAACGGATACCCGAGGCGCGCCGCGCCGAAGACGAGCGACGAGATCGGCACGGCTGCCCCATCGGACCGAAATCGCCGACCGATGCCGCCAGCCCCACGGCCAGACGTCGGTGTCGTTCAGGACCAGCGAGATCAGCGCTCCGAGGAAGAGCGCGCCCGCCGCGCCGGCCCAGCTCTCGACACGCAGCGCCGCGCGGCCGACCTCGCGCGCCTCCGCGGTGGCGTCCGACCACTCTGGAGCCTCGGCTCCCTCGGCCGGCCCGCCGCCTAGCGAGTCGTCGAGCCCGTATCGCCCGTGTCGCCCGTGCCGTTCCACTCGATCACCTCGCTCCAGAACCGCACCGGCCGCACGTCGTCCCAGGGCAGCGACGCGTAGTGGACGAGCGGGTCGAGCTCGAGCGCAAAGTAGCTGTGCAGGTTCGTGCCGTAGTAGATGATGTCCGTCTGGTAGACGGAGAGCACAGGGTTCCCCGCCTCGCACGGCTCCGCCGGCAGGTAGCGGTGGCCGTACAGCGGGATGAGCGCGGGCGCCTCCGCCACCCGGGCGCGCGCCACCTCGAACGCGTCCGCGAGCGCGGCCGGGCGCGGACCCCAGGCGGGCCACCAGAAGGTGTTGTGCTCGATGTCGAACCGCATCCCCTCCAGGGGCCATGCGAGCTGCTCCGCGATCTTGGGCGCATCGGGCGCCCGCCAGTTCGGGAAGCGCCCACCCGCAGGCATCGCGGTCGCGAGCAGCGCGCGCAGGTCGGGCGGGAACGGCACGCCGACGCGCCGCTCCGCCGCGCGGAGCTCGGCCTCGGAGAGCCCCGGCTCCAGCGCGACGCCGGCCCGGCGCAGGAGCGCCAGCTCGCGCGACCACTCGGACGTGCTCTCGGATGTCCTCATTGGCGGCCACCTCGCGCGGGAGCCGCGAGCGCTCGTCGGCTCTGGCGCAACGTCAGGCGCCAGGCCGCTATCTCGGCCGGCCCGTGGCGGCGGGGCACGGCACCCGAACCGCGGCGGCGATGGGCGGGGACGCGGCCGAATCCCGGCTCGCCCTGGAGCCCTGGTCGTCGGAGTAGGTGCCGGCCGTGCCGTGGAGCGTGTCGCCGCGGAGCGCGAACCGCGCCGAGAGCCCGTAGAAGGCGCTGCCCCACGTGAGGGCGAGGGTGTCCGGCGGAATCGGGCGCCAGATGGAGCGGAGCTCGTCCGGGGCGGCGCTCTCGCGCCGCCCCACCCACTTCGGCCGCATCTCGTACCCGCCGACTTCCACGCCCCAGGCGCCGGCGAGCGTGTCCAGCCGGAAGCGGGGCACCCCGCGGGCCGCCCCGCGCAGCGGCGAGCGCCGGGCGGCCGCAGCGGGCAGCCACGCGTAGCAGCCGGCGGCCCGGATCAGCAGCGGGCGCCACGCCGGCGAGGGGTCGAGGGAGCGGATGTCGTCGGCGGTGCCGAGCTCGCCGTCCGGCCCCGCCGAGCGGAGCACGTAGGCCGTGTCGCCGCCGGCCGGCTCGACCGCGGGCGGGCGGCCCCAGGCGTCGAGGAAGAAGTCGCCGAAGCCCATCGGGCAGCCCCAGACGTCACCCGCCGCGGGCGGCTGGCGGCCGGCGCACACTTCATTGAGGCGGGCGGGCAGCCTCCCGCGCTCGCGGAGGAAGGCGCGCAGGTAGTCGTGGACCAGGGGGTCGGCCACGGGCGTCTCGACCCGGTACGCCGCGCGCCTCTGCGCGGCGGCGCCCGGTGCCAGCGTACACAGGACGCCGAGTGCGAGCACTGTGGCCCTTACCATACTGACCCCATGTTGGCACCTAACGCCTCGATCAAGCTGCAAGCGCTCCTCGGCTTCAACGCCACGTTAGGTTGCAGCCACCTGGCGGCCCCGCTACCAGCCCGCCCGGGCGCGGAGCGCGTGCTCGGCGGCGCGGATGGCGGCCCCGGCGTCGCCAGCCGCCAGGACAGGGCATGGGACGCGCAGCGCGACCGCCCGGCCGCGGGGCACCGGCTCCATGTTGTCGGAAAAGTAGTCGCTCGTCCCGGCGAGGGTGTCCCCACGCCCGGCGAGCCGCAGCGAGAGCCCGGTGAAGCCGTAATTGAAGCCGACCAGCAGGGAGTCCGCCGTGGGGGCCGCCCAGGCGGCGCTGGCGTGCCACCGCCACTCGAGCGTGGTGACCGTGTCCGCCCCACTGCCGCGGAGCCAGTACATCTGCTGGAGGCCGCGGGCGGCGCGGCCCCGTCCGGACGGGGGCTGGACGCCGACCGACGCCGCGGAGTCGAGCACGAGCGCCCGCTCCGAGGCGAGCTGGCCGGGCCCCCGCTCGGCGGCGAGCGCGTAGCACCGGCCGGCGGGGTCCGGCGCCGGGGCGAGGGGCGGCGACGGGCCGGGGTCGAGCGTCGCGGCGGCGCCGGGCGGCCGCGCGCGGTCGCAGCCCCGCAGCGGGACGGCGAGCAGGGCGGCCAGGGCCGCGCCGAGCAGTGGAACGGAAGTCACCGGGCCTCACTCCGAAAGCCGTTGCAACCTAACGCCCCAGGTTCAGCTGCGAGCGCCCAGCCCAGCCCTGGCCCTACTCGGCCCTCAGCGTCACCGCGGGATCCACCGCCGCCGCCCGCCGGGCCGGGAAATAGCTGGCCACTCCCGCGACGAGCATCAGCAGCGCCGCCGCGCCACACATGCTCGCGGCATCCCTCGGCGCGACTCCATACACGAGATTACGCATGAGTCCGGCCGTGGCGGTCGCGAACACCAGGCCGAGGGCCGAGCCGGCGATCGCCATCGACGTTCCCTGCCATACCACGAGTCCCGTCATCCTGCGGCGCGTGGCGCCGAGGGCGACGCGGATCCCGAACTCACGCATGCGCTGGGTGACTCCGTACGCGACGACCCCATAGATCCCGACGGCCGCCACCAGCAGAGCGAGGCCGCTGAACCCCGCCATCAGGAGGGTCGTCAGGCGCCGCTGCGCCAGCGAACGATCCACGATCTCGGTCATCGTGCGCACGTCGTAGACGCTCTGCTCCGGGTCCACGGAACGGATCGCCTGGACGACGGGGCTGATCGGCGCGCCCGATTCGGTCGCGCTCCGCACCGCCAGCACCATGCGATCCTGCGTCCACTGGCGATAGCTCCAGTAGACCTGCGGCAGCGGATCCACCTCCAACCCCGTGGTCCGCACGTGCGCCACGACTCCAATGACGGTGACCCACCCGCCTCCCCGCCACGGCGGTCCGCGAAAGCGCTTGCCAAGGGCCCGGAGGGCACCCCCGGTCTCGCCCGGCCAGAACGTTCGGGCCACGCGATCGTCCACGACCGCCACCTCCGGCGCGTCCGCGTCGTCGTGCTCGGTGAATCCGCGACC
>DATFPD010000047.1:0-6286 GCA_035265005.1 Gemmatimonadaceae bacterium
CCGCCGGCGCGCCGAGGAGCGCGCGGCCGCCGCGGGCGCGGCACCCGCCGACCAGAAGGAGGTCGACGTCCGCCACCCGCTCCCCGCCGTCCTCCCGGCCGACGATGCGCTGCTCGGCGCCGAGCGCGCGGGGCGGGCGCGGCGGCTGTCGTGGACGCTGCTCGGGGTCGTGGCGCTGGTGCTGATGGTGGCGTGCGCGGACGCGGCCGGGCTGCTCCTCGCGCGCGCCGAGCGCCGGCGGCGCGAGCTCGCCATCCGCGTCGCGGTGGGCGCGTCGCGCGCGCGCATCGTCAGGCAGATGCTGCTGGAGGGCGCGCTCCTCGCCGTCGGGGGCGCCGCCGCCGGGGTCGTCCTCGCGATGTGGCTCACCGACTTCGTCGTGGCTTCCGTCCCGCGCGACTTCGCGATCCCGCTCGGCTCGGCCACGGCGGTGCTCGCCGGCCGGTCGCTCGCGTTCACGATGCTCGCCGCCGCCGCCACCGCGCTGCTCTTCTCGACCGTGCCGGCGCTGCGCGCCTCGCGCACCGACCCCGCGGGGGTGCTGAAGGGCGCGGCGCCCGCGCGCGCGGCCGCCGGCGCGCGCCGCGGATGGCGTGCGCTCGGAGCGCCGCCCCTCCGCGGCTCGCTGGTGGTGCTCCAGGTCGCACTCTCGGCGGTGCTGCTGGTGGGCGCCGGCCTCCTGCTGCGCACGCTCGCCAACGCGCGCGGCGTCCCGCTCGGCTTCGACCCCGCGCACGCCGCGACGGGGACGGTCGACCTCTCCCGTCAGGGCTACGACCGCGAGCGGCAGCGCGCGTTCCAGAGCGCGCTGCTGGCCCGGCTCGCCGCGGCGCCGGGCGTGCGCGCGGTCGCGCTCGCGGCCAGCGTCCCCGTCTCCGGCCCGGCGTTCCGCAACAGCGCCGAGCTGGAAGGGTACACGCCGCCCCCCGGCGAGGAGCCGATGGTGGCGGTGAACGTCGTCTCCCCCGGCTACTTCCGCGCGGTCGGCACGCCGCTGCTCCGCGGCCGCGACTTCACCGCCGCGGACGACGCGCGCGACGCCCCGCCGGTCGTCATCGTCAACCAGGCGCTGGCGGACCGCTACTGGCCCGGCCAGGACGCGGTCGGGAAGCGAGTGCTCAACATCGGGAAGGACGGCGCGATGATCGTCGGCGTGGTGGCGGACGCGCGGCACATCTCGCTGCGGGACGCGCCGGAACCGATGGTGATCCTCCCGCTCGGCCCCTTCGGCGCGTCGCGTCTGACGGTGGTGGCGCGCGCGGCGGGCGGAGGGGCGGAGGCGGCCGCCGAGGGCGCGATGCTGCGCGCGATCCGCGAGGCGGTCGCGGCGCTCGACCGCGACCTCCCGCTCCTGGACATGCGCTCGATGCGCGAGCGCGTCGGGGTCGCGGTGGCGCAGGAGCGGCTGCTGGCGATGCTGCTCTCGGCGTTCGCGACGCTCGCGCTCGTGCTCTCGGCGGCCGGCCTGTACGGCGTCGTCTCGTACACCGCCGCCAGCCGCACGCGCGAGTGGGGCGTGCGCATCGCCCTCGGCGCCCGCCCGCGCGACGTGCTGCTGCTGGTGCAGCGCCAGGGCGCGGCGCTGGCGGCGATCGGACTCGCGATCGGACTCGCCGGCGCGCTGGCGCTGAGCAGGGTGCTCGGCGCGCTGCTCTACGAGGTGGCGCCCGACGACGCGCTCACCTACGCCGCGGTCGGCGCGCTGCTCGCGGCCGTGTCGCTCCTGGCGGCGTACGTCCCGGCGCGGCGGGCGACGCGGGTGAACCCGGTGGACGCGATGCGATCGGAGTGACGGCGTCTCACCACGAGAACCCGTAGCTGACTTCCACCCCGTGCCGCCGGAACGACGCCGTGCGGCGCGCCAGCGGGCGTACGAGCGGGTCGTACAGCAGGTCGGCGAGCGGATCGGGAGGCACCGTGATGCCGCGCGCGTATCCGTGGCGGAGCGCGTATCCGAGTCCCACGCGGCGCACGCGCATCCCCGCGCCCAGCTCGAAGCCGTGCAGCGGATGCGACGTCGTCCCATTCAGCTCGTCGACCACGCTCGGCATGCCGCCGGCGCCGCCGCCGGTGTACGTGCGGCGGATGCGCCCGGCGAACGCGGCCGCGCGCAGCTCGAGCGGCTGCCCCGCCGGCGTCAGTCGCAGCTCCGGGCCGATCGTCCACTGCCGCACGCGCGACCGCGGCGACCCCAGGAGATACGTCGCATCGTGCCGGTGCTGCTCGGCCGACCCGGCGAGCGCCAGGGCGGCGTGTCTCCACGCGATCGGTGCCACGCTGAGCCGGAGGCCGGCCGAGGTGACGCGGCCGGCGTCGGAGGGGTAGGCGAAGGAGTGGAAGTAGTCTGTCCCGCGCCCGCCGGTGACCGTGGCGATGACGCGGGGCGACTGGGCGCCGGCAGCCGCGGCCGCGGCGGTCAGCAGGAGCAGCGACGAGAAAAGAGTCCGCATGGGCGCATCCGCGGAGGTGTGGATGATGAGGTTGGCCACTGCGGTGATGACCTCCCTTCCTGCCGCGGCGTCATCGCCTCGGACTGTCCGTTCCTGGGACGCCGCTTCGCGCCCACGGACGCCGGCGGAGCCGACAGGGCGCGGTGCCGGCCAGCTAAGCGCTTGTCTCGCAACGCACAGTGCTCGTGTCCCATGCGGCACGACAATGGCCTGGGTACATTGCGCTTCACTCGACCTTTCCCTTGCGGATCTCCGTCCAGGGCGCGCGCCGCCCGGGCTCGAGATCCGCAGCGCGTAATGCGCACTCCGCACTCGCCTCCCATGGACAGCTTCCTGCGCGACCTCACGTACGCGGCCCGCACGCTGCGCAAGGCGCCCGGCTTCACGCTGATCGCCGTGCTGACGCTCGCGCTCGCCATCGGCGCGAGCACGGCGATCTTCAGCGTCGTCAACGGCGTGCTGCTCAAGCCCCTGCCGTTCCACGAGCCGGACCAGCTCGTGCGCGTGACGACGACCAACACCAGCCGGGGGAACCGCAACCCTCTCTCGGTGGCGGACTTCATGGACTACCGCAGCGGGACCACCCGCTCGTTCGCGGGGATGGCCGCGTTCGACGGCGGCTCCTACAACCTGACGCGGGCCGGCAGCGAGCCGGCGCGGCTCAGCGCGTCGCGCGTGTCGGCGAACTACTTCAACCTCCTCCGCGTGCAGCCCGCCATCGGGCGCGGCTTCGTCGCCGGGGAGGACGACCGCGGCGCGCCGCGCGTGGTGGTGCTCAGCGACGAGCTGTTCCGCGGCCGGTTCGCCGGCGACCCGAAGCTGATCGGCCAGACGATCACGCTGAACGGCGAGCAGTACACGGTGATCGGCGTGGCGCCGCGCGGCCTCGCGTTCCCGGACAAGGTCGACCTCTGGCTCCCGCTGAGCTTCAGCGAGGACGAGGCCAGCCCGTCGAACCGCGGCGCCCACTGGCTGGGCGCGTTCGGCCGGCTCGCCCCCGGCGTGACGGTCGCGCAGGCCGACCGCGAGCTCTCGGCGCTGGCGAAGCGGCTGGAGCAGCAGTTCCCGCGGTCGAACACGAACTTCGGCGCCGCCGTGATCGACATGCGCGAGTACATGGTCGGCAACGTGCGCGCGGCGCTCCTGGCGATGCTCGGCGCGGTCGGCTTCGTCCTGCTCATCGCCTGCGCGAACGTCGCCAACCTGCTGCTGGTGCGCGCCGCCGGGCGCGAGACCGAGCTCGCGGTGCGGACCGCGCTCGGCGCCGGCCGGCTGCGCATCGTCAGGCAGCTCGTCACCGAGAGCGTGCTGCTGGCGCTGCTCGGCGCGGTCGGGGGCGTGCTGATCGCCGCCTGGGGGGTGGACCTGCTGAAGGCGTTCGGCCCCGAGCGCATCCCGCGCCTGAGCGAGGTCCGGCTCGACGGCGGCGTGATGGCCTTCGCGGGCGGGCTGGCGCTGTTCACCGGGCTGCTGTTCGGCGTGGTGCCGGCGCTGCACGCCTCCGGCGCGCAGGTGACGCAGGCGCTGAAGGAGGGGCGCGGGTCGAGCGGCCGGCCGGCGAGCCGCCGCGCGCGCAGCACGCTGGTCGTCCTCGAGATGGCGCTCGCGGTCGTCCTGCTGGTCGGCGCCGGGCTGCTCCTGCGCAGCTTCGACCGCCTGCTGAGCGTGGACCCCGGCTTCAAGCCCGAGCAGGTGGTGGTGTTCGAGGTGCAGCCGCCGGACTCCAAGTACCAGTACTTCCGCCTGCGCAACCTGGTCACCGACCTCACCACGCGCATGCGCACGGTGCCGGGCGCGCAGTCGGCCGCGGTCGTCTTCGGGCTGCCGATGGGCGGCGGCGGGATGATGCGCACCAGCGTGCACGAGATCGGGACGCCCGAGGACCCGCCGGGCCAGCGCAAGATCACCGACGTCGCGACCGTGACGCCGGAGTATTTCTCGACGATGGGGATCCCGCTCGTCCGCGGGCGCGCGTTCGCGGACGCCGACCGGCTGGGGCGGCCGCAGGTGGCGATCGTGAACCGCGAGCTCGTGAAGAAGTACTTCCCGGACGTGGACCCGATCGGCAAGCGCGTCGAGATCGGGTGGACGACGGACACGATGCCGAACAGCCCCGAGATTCGCATGGGCGGCGAGATCGTCGGGATCGTGGGCGACACCAAGCGGCTGAACCTCGGCGAGGAGTCGGTGCCGCAGCTCTACCTGCCCTTCGACCAGGCCGCGATCCCCTCGCTCAACATCATCATCCGCTCGACCGCCGAGCCGACGGCGGTGATCGCGGCCGCGCGCACGCAGCTCCGCGCGATCGACGCCGAGCTGCCGATGTACAACGTGCGGACGCTGGAGGAGGTCGTCTCGTCGTCGGTCGCGCAGCCGCGCTTCTACACGCTGCTCCTCGGCGCCTTCGCCGGGATCGCGCTGGTGCTGGCGGCGGTCGGGATTTACGGCGTGATCTCCTACGCGGTGAGCCTCCGCACGCGCGAGATCGGCATCCGCGTGGCGCTCGGCGCGACGCGCGAGCAGGTGATCCGCCTCATCCTGGGGCAGGGGATGGCGCTGACCGCGGGCGGCGTGATCGTCGGCGCCGCCTGCGCGCTCTGGGCCACGCGCGCGATCGCGGGGATGCTGTTCGGCATCCAGCCCACCGACCCGCTCACCTTCGCCGGCGTGGCGGCGGTGCTGCTGGGCTCCGCGGCGCTGGCGTGCATCGTCCCGGCGCGGCGGGCGGCGCGTGTGGATCCGGTGGTGGCGATGCGCGTAGAATAGGGGCGACGCCTGCGTCGCCCCGCCTGCGTCGCCCCTATTCTACGCTTGGTTGGTCGAGATGGGGATGGAGGGATGAAGAGATGAACGGCCCCGGGAAGCTCCTGCCTTCCCGGGGCCGTTCATCTCTTCATCCCTCCATCCCCATCTCGCCGGGCAGGAGGACGTCCACGGCGGACGGCAACCTTCTTGACCCGGGCCGCATCACATCCCAGTGTACCACTCACCATGTGACATATCACCGCGTGAGAGGAATGCCCGCTCAAGACCTGATGCAGGGAACCGTCGACGTCCTGATCCTGCGCACGCTCGCCTGGGACTCGATGCACGGCTACGCGATCTCGAAATGGATCAAGCAGCGCACCGACGGCGAGCTGCGGCTCGACGGCGCCGCGCTCTACCAGGCGCTGCACCGACTCGAGCGCAAGAAGTGGATCGCCGCCGAGTGGGGGCTCTCCGAGACCAACCGCCGCGCGAAGTTCTACCGCCTCACCCCCGAGGGGCGAAAGCAGCTCCGCGCCGAGTCCGACGCCTGGCGCAGCTACGTCGCCGCCGTGTCGAAGGTCCTCGAGCCGGCCTGATCCCGCGTGACGCATCCGCGTCCTGCTTTTCCAGCGCATCCCGATCGAGATGACCTGCTCATGAGGCACGGATGAAGAACCGTCCCATCTTTCGGCTTCCCTGGCGCAGCGCCGAGCGCGTGCGCGCCGACCTGGACACCGAGCTGCGCTTCCACATCGAGGAGCACGTCCGCGAGCTGGTCGCCTCGGGCGTGGGCGAGGAGCAGGCGCGGCGGGAGGCGGCGCGCGAGTTCGGGGATCTCGACGGGACGCGGCGCTACTGCCTGACGCTGGACCAGGGCGCGGCGCGCGAGGAGCGCCGCACGCAGTACCTCGCCGAGCTGCGGCAGGACGTGGCGCACGCGTGGCGCACCGTGCGCCGCGGGCCCGGCTTCGCCGCCGTCGCGCTCCTCACCCTCGCCCTCGGCGTCGGCGCCACCACGGCGATCTACAGCGTGGTGGACGCGGTGCTCCTGCGGCCGCTGCCCTACGCCGCGGCGGAGCGGCTGGTCG
>DATFPD010000048.1:0-3852 GCA_035265005.1 Gemmatimonadaceae bacterium
TCAGGATCAGCAGGTCCAGCGTCCCGCGCAGGATGTCGACAGTCGATTCGGCCATTCGGCGTTCCCCTTGGGTTCCGATGGGAGAAGATGAGAGGTTCCCATCGAAACGCAAGGGGAAAAGCGAAATCGACCACAGAGACACCGAGGAGGGGCACACGGGAGAGGAGTCCTCTGCCGGTCGGCTCTGCTGAACGGCATTGAACCGCAGAGGACGCGGAGGACGCAGAGGAGGGGCACACGGGAGAGGGGTCCCCCGGCCGGGACGAGATGTGAAGGGCCCTGCGAGGGGCCGCGGCCGCAGGGTCCTCCCCCGGCCGTTCAGCATCTCCTCCCGGCAGAGGGACAATCTCCTTGGTGCCCGTCCTCTGTGTTCTCTGTGCCTCTGTGGTCGATTCGCTCTTCAGCGAAGCCGACCGAGCGAAGGCTCCTCTCCGGTGTGCCCCTCCTCTGTGTCTCTGTGCCTCGGTGGTCGATCTTTAGTAATGCCCGAATTGAGAATCGCGTTCGTCACCTATCACCGCTACCGGATGCTGTCGGACGACGACCGGCTGGCGGTGGAGGCGCTGGAGGACCTCGGCATCGATGTCGAGCCGGCGGTGTGGGACGATCCGGGGGTGCGGTGGGAGGCGTTCGACGCGATCGTGGTGCGGTCGTGCTGGGACTACTTTCGCGACCCGGCGCGCTTTCGCCGCTGGATCGACGCCGTCGAAGCGACCGGGGTGCCGGTGTGGAACCCGCCGGCGCTGCTGCGGTGGAACATGGACAAGCGCTACCTGCGCGAGCTGGAGGCGCGGGGCGTGGCGGTGCCGCCGACCGTGTGGCTCGAGCGCGGCGCCGACGGCGCGGCGGTGGCGGGGGCGATGCGCGAGCGCGGGTGGGACGACGTGGTCGTGAAGCCCGCCGTCTCCGCCGACGGGAACAGCACCTGGCGCGTGCGGGGGCGCGACGCCGGACGGTACGACGCGGAGCTCGCGGCCGCCGCGGCGCGGGGCGCGGTGATGGTGCAGCGCTTCATCCCGGAGCTGGCGGCGGAGGGCGAGTGGTCGTGCGTCTTCATCAGCGGCGACTTCAGCCACGCCGTGCTCAAGCGCCCCGCCGAGGGCGAGTTTCGCGTGCAGGAGCGCTTCGGCGGCACCGCCGCGGCCGCGCGCGCGCCGGAGGCGCTGGTCGACGGCGCGCGCCACGCGCTGCGGCAGGCGCCGGGCGACGACTGGCTCTACGCGCGCGTGGACGGCGTGATGCTCGGCGGCGCGTTCACGGTGATCGAGCTGGAGATGCTGGAGCCGTCGCTCTTCTTCGCGCGCGACGACGCGGCGCCCGCGCGCTTCGCTCGCGCGCTCGCCGAGCGCCTCGGTCGCCGGCCCGTGTAGATTGAGGGCGGTCTCAGCCACCCCCCGCCGACCGCCATGCCGCTCGACCGATTCCTGTCGTTGCTCGTCGCCGCCACGCTGGCCGCGCTCGCGGCCGGGCTGGGGGCGTTGCTCGCCGCCTCACCGCGCGGCGGCGCCGCGGCGCGGCAGCGGCTGGGGTGGGCGGGCGCGCTCGCGGCGGGGCTCATGCTCGGCGTGGCCTACGCGGTGATGGAGGCCGGGCTCGGGCTCTCGCCGGCGGCGGCCGGCATGGCGGCGGCGCTGGGGATCGGGTTCCTGCACGTGGCGCGCGGGATGCCGTCCACGCGCGCCGGCTGGGTGGCGGAGAAGCCCGTGGCGACGACGGCCGACGACGCCGCCCGCCCGATCCCGCTGGCGCGTCGCCGCCCGCTCGCCGTCGCCGCGAGCGCGCTCCACTCGGCGCCGGAGGGGGTGGCGATCGGCGTCGCGATGGCGCTCGACGACCGCTTCGGCCTGGCGCTGGCGATGACCCTGGCGGTGCACAACGTCTCCGAGGGCGCGGTGCTGGGCGCCGGCCTGACCGCCGAGGGCCTAACGGCGGGTCGCTCGGCGGCGCTGGCGGTGGCGGCGAAGACGAGCCAGGTGGCGCTCGCCGCGGCGGCCTTCGCGGCGGCGACGCGGCTGCCGGCGCTCCTGCCCTGGCTGCTCGGCTTCGCCTTCGGCGCCCTGGTCTACCTGCTCCTGGCCGAGCTGCTGCCGGAGAGCTACCGCCGCGCCGGCCGCACGAGCATCGCGCTGGTGGTGAGCGTGGCGGCCGGGATCGCGGCGCTGCTCGGCGGGGGCTCGCGATGATCGCGCAGGGCGGCGCCGCCGTCGCCAGCGGCGTGAGCCTGCTCGCGGTGTTCCTCTACGCGCTCGGCACCGCCGTCGCCACCGGGCTCGGCGCGCTGCCGTTCGCCTTCACCCGCGGCGTCTCCGACCGCGCGGTGGCGCGCGCGAACGCGCTCGCCGCGGGGCTCATGCTCGGCGCGAGCTTCGGGCTGATCGTCGAGGGCTCGCACCGCGGCGGGATGGCGACCTTCATCGGCGTCAACCTCGGCGTGCTGTTCATCCTCGTCACCGAGCGCTTCCTGAGCGGGCACGACGTGGAGTTCGGCGGCGTCAGCGGCGTGGGCGCGCGGCGCATGCTGCTGATCATCATCGTCATGACCGTGCACTCGTTCGCCGAGGGGGTGGCGGTCGGCGTCTCGTTCGGCGGCGGGGCCGCGCTGGCGACGGCGATCACGGTGGCGATCGCGGTGCACAACGTCCCCGAGGGGCTGGCGATCAGCGCGGTGATGCGGCCGCGCGGGGCGAGCGTGCTGGCGTGCGCGGCGTGGAGCGTCTTCTCGTCGCTGCCGCAGCCGCTGATGGCGGTGCCGGCGTTCCTGTTCGTCGAGCGCGTGCGGCCGGCGCTGCCCTACGGGCTGGGCTTCGCCGCGGGGGCGATGGTGTTTATGGTGCTGGTGGAGCTCTTGCCTGACGCGTACGAGCAGTCGCGCGGGGGGAGCGTGGCGCTGCTGGCGAGCCTGACGCTGGTGGGGATGCTCTTGTTCCAGCAGTACGTCTGAGCCCGGGTAGAAGGGCGCTCGCAGCTCAACTGGGGCGTCGGACAGCCACAGGCGGTGGTGGGCCAGTATGACGGAAACCGACCCACTACCGCCACAGGCTTCTCAGTTGTGCAACCAGGGCCCCTGGCGGCATTCTACGGCGGCCCCTATCGGAGATACTAGGCGCTGGCTGTCCAACGAGGCGTCGAAGCCGACGAGCGCTCCAAGCATCGCGGCTTCTCGCCTGGCGAGCTCCAACACCGGTGAGTGGTACACGCCTGGCGAGCCAGGCGCTCGCGGCTCGACTGGGGCGTTAGCCGGACGCACACCTATCACCTTCAGGTCACCCGATGCGGATCGTACTCTACGTCGCAGGGGCCTTATGCGTACTCCTCGGAGGCGTCTGGTTCCTACAAGGAATCAGCGTCCTTCCAGGCAGCTTCATGACGGGCCAGACCAAGTGGGCCATCTATGGCGCCCTGCTGCTCGTCGCGGGCATCGGCCTCTTGATCGCGGCCAAACGTCGCCGAGTCTGAGGCGCAGCTCGTCGAGTGGCTCGTCCTCTCCACCGACCGGCCGGCCTAACGCCGCGGTGAAGCCGCCGAGCGCTCCGCGCCTCGCGGTTTCTCGCCCGGGGAGCGCCAGCCGGGGTGGGTGGCGGTAGTGGGTCAGTTCGAGGGCAGCCGCCGCGACGACAACGACAACGGCAACGGCAACGGCGACGGCAACGGCGACGGCAACGGCATTTTGACAGGATGGACAGGATGGTGAACAGGATGACGGGCCCCGGGAGGCCTCCCGAGCGGCCCTCATCCTGTTCACCATCCTGTGCATCCTGTCCAAGTGCAGTTGCCGTTGCCGTTGCAGTTGTCGTTGCCTCAGACTGACCCACTACCTCCAGACAGACCAGAGTCCTGCCCTGGATCCCCGCG
>DATFPD010000049.1:0-6302 GCA_035265005.1 Gemmatimonadaceae bacterium
CGCTCCCGACCGCGGCCACCGACGACGCCATGCCCCGCGGCCGGGGGACGCCGCTGCGGCTCGCGCCGCCGCCCGAGCGATGGAGCGGCCGCCGGCGCTGGCTCCTCGCGGGCGCCGGGGCGGCCGCGCTCGCGTTGGCGCTCTGGGTGTCGCTGCCGCGGCTCGCCGCCGGACCGCGGCCGGCGTCGGCCGAGGCGGCGCGCGCGATGGTCCTGGCCGTGGGTGCGGTGGAGGTGCGGGACTTCTCCGACTCGTTAGGTACGGCCCGCGTGCTGCGCGACCTCCTGGCCACCGACCTGGCCCGCGTCCCCGGCGTGACGGTGGTGAGTCAGGCCCGCATCCAGGAGCTGCTCGCCCGGCAGGCGGCCGGCGAGGAGACGCGCGGGACGCTGACCGTCGCCGCGCGGAGCGCCGGGGCCACCGAGGTGCTGGAGGGGGAGCTCTACCGCCTCGGCCCCGACTCCCTGCGGCTGGACGTGCGCCGCGTCGACGCCGCCGGGGGCGTGATCCGCAGCGCCTACTCGGCCCAGGCCGGCGACCTGTTCGCGCTCGTCGAGCGGGTGAGCGGGCAGCTGGCCGCCGAGCTCGGGCAGCGCGCGCCGACGCCCGCGCTCGCCGAGCTGACCACCACGTCGCTCGTCGCCCGCCGCTTCTACGAGGAGGGGATGCGCACCCTGTTCCTCCAGGGCGACCAGCGCGGCGCGCTGCGGCTGTTCCGCGCCGCGCTCGCCGAGGACTCCACCTTCGCGATGGCCGCGTACTTCGCCGCGCAGACGGCCATCGAGACGGACGGTGCGGCGGTCCTTCAGTTCGCGGCGCAGGCGGTGCGCATGTCGCGTCGGGCCACCGAGCGCGAGCGCCTGCTCATCGCCACCGACTGGGCGGACAAGACCAACAACCCGTCGTACGTCGCGCTGGCCGAGTCGCTGGCGCGCCGCTTCCCCCTGGAGCCGGAGGGGGAATACGCGCTCGGCCAGGCACTCGCCTGGTCGGGCGACTTCCTCGGGGCTATCCCGCACTTCTGGCGCGTGGTCGCGCGCGACTCGGTGAGCCTCGCCGGGGGTGCCGCGGGCACCGAGCAGCTGCGCTGCTGGGCGTGCGACGGCTACAGCTATCTCGTGGCGGCGTACCACTCGGTGGACTCGCTGGACGCGGCGGAGCGGACCGCCCGCGAGTGGGCGCGCCGGCAGCCGCGCTCGGAGCGGGCGCTGCGGACGCTGGCGGTGCTGATGGGCGTGCGGGGGCGCGCCCCCGAGGCGCTCGAGCTCTGGCGGAGGCGCCAGGCGCTGTTCGGCAACGCCCCGCCGCCTGACGACGGCGTCGACCGAGCGGTCGTGCACCTGCGGGCGGGCGACTTCGCCGAGGCGGACAGTCTGCTCGCCGAGCGCGCGCGGAGCGGCAGCGCGTCGGTGCGGGCGGACGCGCAGTGGTTCCAGGTGATCAGCTTCCGGAACCAGGGCCGTCTCGACGATGCGCTCCGCACGGCGGCCCTGTACCGTCAGGCGGACGGGGAGGCGGTCGCCAGCCTGCTGCCCGAAGCGCAGGTGCTCTTCGAGCGCGGCCGGCCCCTGGAGGCGGCCCGGCGCTTCGAGGCGATGGCCGTGGCGGCGCGCCCGCGTCCGCCGGAGGGCGCGCCGGACTCCGTGCTCGGCCTCACGACCCGGTCGGTCGGCTGGCACCTCACGCACGCGGCCGCCGCCTACGCCGCCGCCGGCGACACCGCGCGCCTCGCCCGCCTGGCGGACTCGGTCGAAGCCATCGGCGCGCTCGGCGCGTTCGGCCGCGACCGCCGCCTCCACCACCACCTCCGCGGCCTGCTCCTGCTCGCCCGCGGCCGGCGCGAGGAGGCGGCGGCGGCGTTCCGGCGCGCGATCTACGCGCCGACGAACGGCTACTCGCGCACCAACCTGGAGCTGGGGCGAACCCTGCTCGCGTTAGGCCGGCCGCGCGAGGCGGCGGCCGCCCTGGCGCCGGCGCTGCGCGGCGACGTCCAGTCGTCGAACTACTACGTCACGCACGCCGAGCTGCACGAGGCGCTGGCCCGGGCGTACGAGGCGGCCGGCCAGCGCGACTCGGCGCGCGTCCACTACGCCTGGGTGGCGAACGCCTGGCGGGCCGCCGACCCGCAGTTCCGCGAGCGGGCGGCGCGGGCGCGGGCGAAGGCGCGTTAGGCACGGTCGCGCGCCGCGTGCACCCGGTGGCCGCGTCGGTCGTCGCGGCGTACCTGGACGCCGTCGACGCCGAGGCGCCGGGGCTGGTCGAAGGGCTGTACCTGACCGGCTCCGCCGCGCTGGGCGACTTCCGGCCGCGCACGAGCGACGTCGACTTCGTCGCGGTCACCGCGCGCCCGCTCGACGACGGCGCGCTGGCGGCGCTCGCGCGGGCGCACGCCCGGCTGCGGGCGCGCCACCCGCGCCCGTTCTTCGACGGGCTCTACGCGACCTGGGCCGATCTGGCCGGCGACCCCGCGCTGCGGCGCGGCCCGCACAGTCAGGAAGGCCGCTTCCACCCCGAGAGCCGCGGCCCCGGCGACCCGGTGACCTGGCACACCGTGGCCCGCTACGGCGTCGCCTGCCGCGGCCCGGCGCCGACCGACATCGCCGTCTCGGCCGACCCGGCGGCGCTCGCCGCGTGGACGCTGGACAACCTCGACCGGTACTGGGGGCGGCTGCTCCGCGGCGCCTCGCGGCTCTCCGACCGCTGGGGGCTGGGCGCGCTCGCGCCCTACGGCGCGGTGTGGATCGTCCTCGGCGTCGCCCGGCTGCACTACACGCTCGCCACGGGCGCGCTCTGCTCGAAGACGGCCGCCGGCGAGTACGCGCTCCGTGCCTTTCCGGAAGCGCGGTGGCAGCGCGTGGTGGCGGAGTGCCTTCGCATCCGCCGGGCGGACCGGGCAGGCCCCGGCGTGTCCGGCGCGCTCCGCGCATCGGCCGCCGACCTGCTCGACCTCGCGTCCGCCCGTTCGCTGTACAGATCGCCACTGGCGCGGCGCCGCGACGTCCTCGCGTTCGGCGCAATGGTGACCGAGGACGCCAGAGCGCGTCCTTGACGCCGCGAGACACACGTGCGCGCCGAGGAGGGACGCCTGCGCGTGCCCGAGAGCCGCGCCCGCCCGACGGGGCGGACGGTCGAGCTTCACTTTCCCGCTTTTCATGAAGCTGCGTGCGGCAGGGGACGTGATCGCGCTCGACCAGCGCGGGACGTCGCTTCCTTCGCGGCGAGGAGCCCGGCGTGATGCGCATCGCGATGAAGCCGCTGCGGTTCACGCTGCCCTGAGGCGCCGGGCGCCGTGCCGGCCGCGACGGCGCGAACGATCCGGCGCCGCGCGATGTCGAATGCAGGACCGCTCGCCGCCCCACTCCGCCCGACGCCGGGAGACTCGCATGGCCGCCGTTCTCGCGCGCGCGACTGCCGCCGCCCTCGCCGTCGCCGCGTCGCTCCTTCTCGCCCTCGCCTGTCCGGCCTCCGACGCCTCGGGCGTGGAGGGCTCGACGGTGGCGTCGCCGCTTCCGCCCGCGCCCGCGCCGCCGGTGGCGTTCGTGGACGTGAGCGTCGTCCCGATGGACGCCGAGCGGGTGCTCGAGCACCGGACCGTGCTGGTGCGCGACGGGCGGATCGCCGAGGTGGGGCCGGCTGGCGGCGTGACCGTGCCGGAGGGGGCGCTGCGGGTGGACGGGCGCGGGAAGTATCTCATGCCGGGGCTGGCCGACCTGCACGTGCACCTGCGCATGCGCGGCGACCTCACGCTCTACCTCGCCAACGGCGTGACGACGGTGCTCAACATGGGCGGCTTCAACGGCGCGCAGCTCCGCGCCTGGCGCGACTCGGCGCGCGCCGGGACGATGCTCGGGCCGGAGCTGCTGGTGAGCTACTTCCTGGACGGGCCCGGCGGGCGCTACGGCGTTCTCGAGACGGTGGACGACGCGCGCCAGGCGGTGCGGCAGGCGAAGCGCGACGGCTACGACTTCCTCAAGGTCTACAACTCCCTGAGCGCCGAGCAGATGGCGGCGATCGGCGACGAGGCGCGGCGGCAGGGGCTCGCCGTCATCGGGCACGGGGTGCGCTCGGTGGGGCTCGAGCGCGGCTTCGAGCTGGGGCAGGTGATGGTGGCGCACGCCGAGGAATACATCTACGTGGACTTCCTGTCGAACGCGGGGATGACCGTCCCACGCTACGCCGCCGCGGCGTCGTACACCCGCGGCGCGGGCGCGTACGTCACCCCGAACCTCTCGGCGTACGACGCGATCACGCGGCAGTGGGGGAACCCGGCGCAGCTCGAGGCGTACCTGGCGCGCCCGGAGGCGCGCTACCTCGACCCCTACTGGCGGGAGATGTGGCGGACGAGCGACTACGTGACCCGCCCCGGCACGCTGGGCGACCGGATCGACCGGCTGAAGCGGCTGACGAAGGAGCTCAGCGACTCGGGCGTGCCGCTCCTGCTCGGCACCGACTCCCCCGGCATCCCGGGCGTGTTCCCCGGCTTCTCGATCGACGACGACCTGCGGCTGATGGTGGAGGCCGGGCTCACGCCGTACCAGGCGCTGGCCGCCGGTACGCGCACGGCGGGGGAGTTCGTCGCCCGCACCGTGCCTGACGCCGAGCCGTTCGGCACCGTGGCCCCCGGCCGCCGCGCCGACCTCCTCCTGCTCGACGGCAACCCCCTGCGCGCCCTCGCCCCCGTCGCCCGCCCGGCCGGCGTGATGCTCCGCGGCCGCTGGCTGCCGCGCTCGACGCTGGACGGGATGCTGGAGTAAGAGCTGCGTCCTGCGACCTGCGACCTCAGTGCGCTCGGGAGGCCCCTGCGTCCCGAGCGCACTGAGGTCGCAGGTCGCAGGCCGCAGGTGTAGTTACAGGTACCCCAGCTCCGCCGAGAGCGGCGTTCTGCTTCGGACGAAGCGGCCGCGGGCGCGGCCGACTTCGCGGCCGTCGGCGTCGGTGACGGTGGACTCGGCGGAGAAGTAGCGGCCGGCCTGCTCGATGACGCGGCCGCGGGCCGTCATCTCGCCTGACGAGACCGGACGCAGGAACTCGACCGTCAGCTCGGCGGTGAGGACGAAGTAGTCGTCGACCAGCGAGGCGACGGCGAAGAAGGCCGCGTCGTCGAGGACCTTGAAGTAAAAGGCGCCGTGCACGGCGCCGGCGGCGTGGAAGAAGTCGGGGCGCACCGGCAGCCGCACCTCCGCCTCGCCGTCGCCGACGCGGATCGTGGGGGCGAAGTAGGCGTTGGTGGGCGCGGCGTCGTACATCCGCTCGAGGCGGCGATGGTGGTCGGCGGTGGGCATGGCCGCGTCGTCGTCCTCCGCGCCGGCCGCCGGTCAGAAGATCAGGTGCAGCGTCCGCTCGTCCGCGTGCGCGAGCTTCTCCAGGCTGCGCCGGCAGTCGAGCACGAGCTCGAGGGCGGTCTCGTCCGCCGAGTCGCCGGCGCCGGCGGGGCCCTTGCCTATCGAGTGCTGCAGCACGCCGGGCAGCGGCCTGGCCTTCCCGCCGCCGCCGTCGAGCGCCAGCTCGTCCCAGGGGCCGAAGCCGCGCGGCACGCCGCCGCCCCCGTACTGGCCGATGAGGAGCTCGGCGAGCACGTACTGGAGGTAGAGCTTCGCCTGCTTGTCGCGCATCGCCAGGACCCCGAGCGCGTTGCGCGCGAGCGCCACGACCCCGGCGCCGCCCTTCATCTTCACCGGCTGCTGGTGCTGCTTCATCGATCCGTGGAGCTGCCGCACCACGGACGTCGACGCCATCGACAGCCGCTGCCGCATCATGAACGGGAAGGTCTGACAGAGCCGGCGGTAGAGGTTCACGACGCCGTGGTCGAGCGGCGGGAGCGACGGGGACTTCGCGCCCCCGCCGCCCCTGGCGAGATGGTCCAGCATCGACGACGGCGTGCTGCCGCCGCCGCCGCCGCCGCCGCCTGGCGGGAATGGAAGCTTGCTCATCAGTGCTCCTCGACTCGGGTCCGACGCGCGACCGCTGCTCGCTGCTCCGGATTGTATCCGAGTGGTCGGCGCCGTCGCCAGTGGAGCGGCCCGGCGCGCGTAGGAGATCGTCGGACGCGGCGTCGGCGTTTGCCCGATTGTGTGCCTGCCGTGCCGCGGCAACTTGCGACCAGCGCCGCCTCGGAGGGGGCGGCGGGGCCTCGACCGGAGGGGAGTATGGAGCGCAGCGAGGACATCCGGACCGTGTCACGCCCGGGCTACCAGCCGAGCGACACCGAACAGCTCTCGGGGAAGACGGCCGCGTGCCGCCCGCTCACCACGAGCCGGAAGCGCGTCCACCCGGGCGAGGCGCTGGCGCGAAGCGGCCAGGGC
>DATFPD010000050.1:0-2680 GCA_035265005.1 Gemmatimonadaceae bacterium
GTACCAGCGCACGTTCCAGGTCCAGGGCCGGCCGCTGGCCGAGGGGGCGGCGCCGCCGACGACGCTCTTCCAGTCGGCGAGCGTGGACTACTTCAAGGCGATCGGCGTGCCGCTGCTCGAGGGGCGCGGCTTCCTCGACGCCGACCGCGACAGCGCGCCGCCGGTGGCGCTCGTCAACAGGACGCTGGCCCACCACGCCTGGCCCGGGGAGAGCCCGGTCGGCAAGCGCATCTCCTTCAACCAGGGGCGCGTCTGGATCGAGATCGTCGGCGTGATCGGCGACGTGAAGCAGAACGGGCTCGGCGCCGACGTCCCCGACCTGGTGTACGTGCCGTTCGAGCAGGCGCCGGGCGCCGGCACGCTGCTCGCGCGCACGACCGCCGACCCGCTCAACCTCGCCAAGCGCATCACGGCGTCGGTGTACGCGATCGACCCCAACCAGCCGGTGGCCAACGCCCGCACCCTCGAGCAGCTGCGCCGCAACTCGATGGCCTCGCCGCGCCTGACGACGACGCTGCTGACGCTGTTCGCGGCGCTCGCCCTCGTGATCACCGCGACCGGACTCGCCGGCGTGATCGCCTTCTCGGTCACCCAGCGCACGCACGAGATCGGCATCCGCATGGCGCTCGGCGCCGAGCGCGGCGAGGTGCTTCAGATGGTCATGCGGCAGGGGCTGGCGATGGTCGTCGTCGGCCTCGCGGTCGGCGTGGCGGGCGCGATCGCGCTCAGCCACCTGATGGCGGGGCTGCTGTTCGGCGTGAACGCCACCGACCCCATCACCTTCGTCGCCGTCGCCCTCCTGATCTTCGGCGTCGCCCTCGCGGCCTGCTTCATCCCGGCGCGGCGGGCGACGGCGATCAGTCCGATGCTGGCGCTGCGGGGGAACTGATCTCGCGGCGCTCCGTGGTCCGCAGCTGGCGTGCGTCGTTGGACGCCAGTACGCCGATCGCGATGGGGATGGGGGATGGGGGATGACAGGAAAAGGAAAGTGACGCCTCCTGAAGCCCGTCATCCCTCCATCCCTATCCCCCATCCCCCTCGCGGCGTGTAGAGGGACCTCCAATCGCGTACGACCGTTACTCCTCACAGCGCCACGGCTCGCCTTTCTCGTAAGCTCCGCACCACCCACACCAGCGCCCACGCCGCCAGCACGTGCTTGAGCGTGTGGCCGCTCACCGCGCCGCCGGTGCCGGCGAGGATCTGCGGGTCGAGCAGCTCGGCGAGCTTGGCGAGGCCGTAGAGCAGGAGCACCAGCCAGAGGTCGCCGCCCCGCGTGTAGCGCGAGGGGAAGAGGAGCGCGATCAGCGGGACGGCGAGGAGCGGGAAGAACTGCACGAAGCCGTAGAGGCGCAGGTCGCCGGCGCCCTGCTGCTCGGTCCACCGCCAGTAGATCGTGCTGCCGGCGCCGAGCAGCACGAGCGGCCAGAGGAGCCGCGCGCCGGCGGTGACGCTCACGCGCTCGGCGACCACGGCGGCGAGGAACGCCACGAACGCCACCGCCATCGGCAGGCGGTCCCAGAACAGGCGGTAGACGTCGGGCGCGAGATGGTGGTAGGTGGAGCCCAGCGAGACGAGCGCGATGCTGGCGAAGAACACCCAGTACGGCGCGCGCTCGCGCGGGTCGGCGAACAGCGCGCTCCGGCCGCGCGCGAGCAGCGCCAGCCCCAGCACGCCGACGACGAGGAACCCCGCGTTCGACGCGACGTCGAAGAAGTTCGGGACGCCGAGGAACGCGCGGTGGTCGGCGAACTGGTAGTACTTGGGGTCCTGCGGGATGCGCGGCAGCACCGCCGCGATCAGCGCGCAGACGGCGGTGAGGGCGATGAGGAAGATGACGCGGGCGCGGCGGCCGGGCGCGGTGGCGGGGGCGAGGCGGTGGTCGATGCTGGTCGTCATGGCGGCTGGCGGCGACGGCGGCGGCGGGGGGACGCCGGACGCTACCCGGCCGCGGCCCGCCGCCGCATACGACGGATGACGTAGAAGCGGCCCCGGCGTTACGCGCTACCCTCCGCGGCCTAACGCGGCTCGCACCGCCTCGCGCATCGCGATCAGCGCCTCGTCGCCGGCGGCGGGGGAGTCGTCGCGCACGTGCAGCTCGATCCCGTCGGCCACCGGGAGGCGGCGCCAGGTCAGGGGGCGCTGCGCCTGGTGGGGGTCGCCGTTCCCCGGGCGCGCGTGGCCGTCGGCGCCGCCCAGGCCGAGCGCGGGGGCCAGCGACTGCGCCACCCGGCGCTCCAGTGCGTCGCCCGTGATCTCCTTCATCTCGCGCTTGATCACGTCGAGCGTCTGCCCCTCGCGCTGGCGGATCTTGATCGCCAGGAGCTGGAGGAAGTGGCGGTAGTTGTAGGTGGCGGCGGTGCCGGTCCCCTCGGGGCGGTCGAGGAGGCCGTTGGCGACGTAGAAGCGCACCGAGCGCGCACTCGGCGCCGCGCGCGCGGAGGCGTTCGTCGGACGCATGCCGGCGGCGTCGACGAGTGCGGTCACGTGCGCCGCGAGCCCGCGCGCGTTCCACGGCGCCTGGCGCGCGTGCGCGCGGAGTAGAGGAACAGGGGAGTCGGGCATGGGAGGGGAGTGGGGAGGGTATTATAGGGGGCGGAACGGCAAATACGAAATACGAGCGGCGCGATTCGCGGTGCGCGATTCGCGAGGGGCCCCGGGGTGCCAGCGCTTGATGAATCAA
>DATFPD010000051.1:0-5332 GCA_035265005.1 Gemmatimonadaceae bacterium
CGGCGACGAGGACGCGCGTCACGCCGCGGCCTTCGGAGTGTCCCGCGGGCCGCCGGCGAGCGTGACCACGCGCCGCTCGGCCACGCCGCCGCGCACCAGCTCGAGCGCCAGCGCGCCGCCGGGGCCGGCGTCGGCCAGCGCGTCGAGCAGCGCCGCCGCGGACTCCAGCGGCCGCCCGCCGGCGCCGACCAGCACGTCGCCCGGGATCAGCCCCGCGCGCTCGGCCGCGCCCCCGGGCGCCACCTCCAGCACCAGCAGCCGGCCGGCGCCGGCCGCGCGGGCCGAGATACCTAACGTCGGCCGCCCGGCGTCGGCCCCGCCGAGGAACCGCTCGACCTCGTCGCAGGGGACCGCGAGGGCGAGCCGGCCGTTGGCGACCATGGCGTTCACCCCCACCACCCGCCCCCGGGCGTCGGCCAGCGGCCCGCCCGAGTTGCCGGGAGCCAGCCGGACGTCGGCCAGCACCCACCGCCCCTGGCGCGCCGGCCGCCGGCCGGCCGCCCGGGCGCCCGGCGCCGCGTGCACGACCCCCACCGACAGCGCGCCCGGCACCCCCCACGGGCTGCCGACCGCCAGCACCAGCTCCCCCGGGCGCAGCGCCCGGCAGTCGCCTAACGTGACGGAGCGCGGCAGGTCCGCGGCCTCGACCGCCAGCGCCGCCAGGTCGCGCCGCGGGTCGCGCCGGGTGACGGCCGCGTCGAGCACGCGCCCGTCCGCCAGCTCCACCGCCGCCCGCGACGCCCGGCCGACGACGTGCGCGTTCGTCACCACGACGCCGGCCGGCGCGCGCCACACCACCCCCGCCCCGGCCCCGCGCCCGCCCACCCGCACCTGGACGGTGCTCGCGCGCAGCCGCTCCACCACCTCGGCCAGCTCCCCCTCGATCGCCGCGAACGTGTCGAACGCGCTCATCGCCCCTCCCGCTTCGGCCGCTCGCCGACCGTGATCGTCGCCTCCTGCGGCGCGCCGCCGCGGATCAGGCGCGCGGCGAGCGGCCGCCCCACGCGGTCGGGGCCGAGCTGCGCCTGCACGTCCTCGGTGTCGGCGACCGGCGCCCCGTCGAGGGCGACGAGGATGTCGCCGAGCAGGACCCCGGCGCGGTCGGCCGGCCCGCCGGGCTCGACGCTCACGACCATCACCCCCGTCTCGCCGGCGTCCGGCACGCGCTCGCGCAGCGCCGCCGGGAGTCGCACCGGCTGCATCCCGAGTCCTATGTAGCCGCGCACCACGTGGCCGCGCTCCAGCAGCTGCTCGACCACGCGGCGCACGGTGGACGCGGGCACCGCGAGCGCCATCCCGCGCGCGAGCCCCGAGCTGTTGATCCCGACCACGCGCCCGCGCCCGTCCACCAGCGGCCCACCGGAGAAGCCGTCGTAGATCGAGAGGTCGAGGCGCACGAACTGGTCGATCTGCCCGCCGGCCCACGTGCGCCACGCGGGCCCCAGCGCGCTCACGAGCCCCATGCTCGCGGTGACGCCGTCGTCCGCCGGCCGCCCGACCGCCAGCACGAAGTGGCCGACCCGCAGCGCGCCGCCATCGCCCACGTCGGCCGCGCCGGCGCCCGGCGGCAGGGCGCCGTCGAGCCGGAGCACGGCGAGGTCGGTCCCCGGGTCGCGCCCGGCGACCGACGCCCGCGCGGTCGCGCCCCCGTCGAGCGCGACCGTGATCTCCTCGTCGCGCTTGACCGTGTGGTTGGCGGCGACGATCACGCCGTCGCGCCAGAGCACCCCGCTCGACGGGATGCGCGGCCGCGCGTGGATGGCGACGACGCTCCGCGCCACCCGCGCCACGGCGTCCGCGAGCCCGTCGGAGAACGCGGCGAGCGCGCCGGGAGAATCAGGAGAGGTCATTGGACGTATCGGTGCAGGGTAGGCCTGGGGAGTGTGCGCGGCGTTCTTTCTCTCCCCCACGATGCACCCGTTCCCTCCGCCCCGGCATTGGCAGAACGGGTGGCCCCGCACCCGCCCGTTCGACCGGGTGGCGCGCCGCATCAGGCGGCGGCAACGGCAACGGCCTTTGACAGGATCAACAGGATGAACACAGGATGAAGTGCCCCGAGCTGCGGTCATCCCGTTCGCCATCCTGTTCGCCATCCTGTTCGCCATCCTGTTCATCCTGTCCATCCTGTCAAAGGCCGTTGCCGTTACCTGGAACGGCCCCATTTCTCGCCCCCGGAGGCCGAGACCATGCCGGACGCGACCGGACTGACCGCGACGCTGACGCTGGACCCCGCGCGCTGCGCACCTAACGAGACGGTGGGCGCGGAGCTGCGCGTCGTGAACGGCGGCGCGGAGGCGGTCGTGGTGGGCTTCGGGTCGGGGCTGCGCTGCGACTTCGTGCTCGAGACCGAGGCCGGCGACGCGCGCTGGCGCTGGTCCGACGGCCGCGCCTTCATCCAGATGCTCGGCGAGGAGACGCTCGACGCGCGCGGCGGCGCGCTCGTCTACCGCGCCCCCGTCCCCGCCCCCAGCGCCCCCGGGCGCTACCGCGTCGTCGGGGTCCTCGCGTCCTACGACACGCCGCTCAGTGCGAGCGCCGAGCTCCTGGTCGTAGGGTGACGGGGAAAGCGTGACGCACATCACAATCGTGACGTCGTTGCACGGTCATTGCACAATCGACGGTAATGCGTACACGCGCGAGTATGTGATCGATGTCACAGGCACACTATCCCTCTCTGGGCCGAAGTCTGATCGATCCCGAGACCGGGCTGCCGAACCTCCCGTACTACGACCTGATTCGCGACTGGGAGGAGCGGCGCGCCCGCCGGCGGGACTACTGCGTGCGCGAGGTGACGGTGGAGGTCATAGGCGGCGCCGACCGCCTGCGGCAGGCGCTCGCCTGGCAACTCCGCGCCGAGCTGCGCGACTCCGACCTGATCGCCTCCAACGGCCGCGGCCACTTCGAGATCCTGCTCACCTCCCCCGACGCCGAGCACGCCGAACGCCTCCGCGAGCGCCTGCGCCAGGTCACCGAGAAGATCAACGCTCCGTACCCGCCCTGGGAGCAGGTGACGATGCGGGTGACGGTCGACTAAAACGACCCGCGAATCGGCTTTACGGCTCGACCACGATCTCCGTGGTGGTCCGGTTGGCGATCGCGTAGCTCGAGAGGTGGTTGGTCGTGAAGGTGATCTTGTGCGCCGAGCGGTTGTCGGTGCCGCCCATGTCCTCCAGGAACGCCTTCGTCGCCGGGTCGATGTGCCAGACCGTGAGATCGCCCTGCACGTCGCCGCAGCGCGAGTAGTCGACCGTCACCTGCACCGAGCGCCTGAACAGGAAGGACAGCAGGTCGCCCGCCGTGATGTCGACCTGCATGTAATCCGAGGTCGGGATCGCCACCGTGATCACCGTCGGCAGCGACAGCGCCCAGCTCGGGATCGAGATCAAGCTCCCGTCCAGCGACACGATGCCGCCGAGCAGTGGAAGGATGAGCTTGCTGGTGGACTTGGCGGTGCTGTTCGGACACAGCAGCAGCTGCGTGGTCGTGACCGTAGTGAGGGAGGGCGCGCCACTCGGCGCGACCGGCTGCTCGCAGGCCGTGAAGAGGGTCGCGGCGGCGGCCAGGGCGCCCACGGCCCTGGCGAATCGGGAGAAGCGGCTCGTCTGCAACACTTCAGTACAGCTCCTGAATCGGGACGGTGCGTCTTCGTGCAACCTGAGGCGATGCGGGTCAACCTGGCGGCTCTGACTCGGAGGGCCTTTACCGGGGGCCGGGTAGGGCCTACACATTGCGACGTGCAGCAGCCGTACCGTTGTCGTCCGGTCCCGTCGATTCGCCGGAACACAAATGCAGAGCAACCGCCATGCCCGACCCACTCGAGCTCCTTGAAGAGGGCATCCGCTGCGAGCACAGCGGTGCGCTGGAGCGGGCATTCGAGCGGTACCAGTCGGCGGCCGAACTGGCCGAGGACCCGGACGTCGTGTCCGAGGCCCTCCGCCGGCAGGCCGAGATCTACCGGTCCCGCTGCGAGTGGGAGAACGCCCTCGAGACTGCCCACCGGAGCGCGGACGTCGCCCGGCGGGCGAAGCTGCCGGGGCGCGTGGCGGAGGCGCTCAACGCCCAGGCCTCCGTCTACATGAGCCGCGGGCAATTCGACACCGCGGCGCCACTGCTCGGCCAGATCCTCGCCCTCACGACCGACGACCGGCTGCGGGGGATCGCGCTCCAGAACCTGGGAACGATCGCCGCGCAGCGCGGCGACCTCGATGCCGCCGAACAGCGCTTCGCCGAGTCGGGACGCTGCTTCGAGCGCGCCCACTACGCCCGCGGGCAGGCGTTCGCGCTGATCAACAGCGCCGCGGTCCAGCTCGATCGCGGCCACTACGAGCGGGCGTGCGAGCTGAGTCGTGAAGCCGTCGGGCGGGCCCGCGAGGTCAACGACATGGAGCTCATTGCCCTGGCCACCAAGAACCTGGCCGAAGCGTGCGTCGGCAAGGGCGACCTCGCGAAGGCCGAGGACCACGCGAGCGAAGCACTCGGCTTCTTCAAGCTCGTCGAGAACTCCTGGCGCCAGGTCGAGTGCTACCGCCTCCTCGGCGACATCTGCGTGCGCCGCGGCCAGTGCGACGCCGGCGTCGCCTGCTACCAGCACGGCCTCAACCTCGCCCAGCGCATCGGCGCCCAGGGCGAGATCGCGAAGTTCGCCGCGGCGATGGGGAGGGCGGAGAGCGAGACGCAGGGAAGAATCAACTGAGAGCTGCGGACTACATCTGCGACCTCAGGTCGCAGCTCTTGGCTGTTGCAACCTTCCCCACCCCCCAGCGTATCTTCCCAACATGGCGGAAGAGCTCGCGCGGGGAGAGGGTGAGAGGGGCGGCCCGGCCGCGGGCGGGGTCGTGCGCGGTGCGGCCGCGGCGGCCGAGGACGCGGCGCGCGAGGCGAGGCGCCGGCGGCGCCGCACGTGGATCATCCTGGCCTCGATCAGCATCGGGTGGAAGCTGGTCGTCTTCACGCTCGGCGCCGCGCTGCCCCGCTGGCTGATCGAGGACGGCATCGCCGAGCTCCCGGCGCCGCACCGCGCCTACGGGGAGCGGGCGAAGCAGACCGCGATCGGGCTCTGGAACGGGCCCATCGAGCGCCACGGCTTCGTGCGCACCGTCCGCGTGATGAGCGTCGGAGAGGCGGCCGCCGGCGACCCGCTGCGCGGCCACCCGGGCGCGGCCGCCCCGCACTGCGAGGGGCTGAGCGCCCGCGTGCGCGCGTACACCTACTTCGCCATCCCCTACTCCGAGGTCCGCACGGTGTGCGACACCGGGGTGGTGGAGTACCGCGTCTTCCGCCGCCGCAAGCGCGCCGCGACCGCGTCGTGACGCGCGCGTCGTGAGGTGAGGCC
>DATFPD010000052.1:0-3629 GCA_035265005.1 Gemmatimonadaceae bacterium
GCGACTTCAGCGCCTGGTTGCGCACCGCCGCGTACAGGTAGGGGCGCGTTAGGCGCACGGCGTCGCGAGGGCCGCGCGTGTCCCAGAGATGCAGGAAGAGGTCGTGCACGACGTCCTGCGCCGTCTCCGCCGACCCCACCAGGCGGATGGTGTACTCGCACAGCTCCGCGTAGTAGAGCTCGAGCGCCGCGTCCCAGCCGGGAGACTCGTCAGGCGGCGACTGGGCCTCGGGGGCCGGGAAGGCGGGGGGGCGCGGAAGCTGGAGCATGCGGCCGTGTGCGTGGGAGCGACCGCCCCGTCAGGGGGCGCGCCTGGTCCAGATCAGAATCACCCCGTTCGCCCCGCGGACGCCGTAGGCGGACGTGGAGGCGGCGTCCTTCAACACCTCGATCCGCTGGATGTCGCGCGGGTCGACGCCGAGCAGGGCTCCGCCGGGCGCCGGTGCCAGCGCCACGCCGTCGAGGACATAGAGCGGCTCGTTCTGGCCGGTGAGGGAGCCGGCGCCGCGGATGCGCAGCGAGAAGCCGCCCGGGACGCGAACCACCTGCACCCCGGCGAAGCGGCCCTGGATCAGCTCCTCGACCGACTGAACCGGCTGGCTCCTCCCGTCCCCGGTGTCGAGCGACTGGGTCGCTCCGGCGCCGCCATGCTGCTCGCCGCCGCCGCCGGGCCGGCTGGTTTTCGGCTCGACGGCTGGACCGGCCGGCTCGTCGTCCGGCTGCGGGTTTCGCGAGCACGCCACTGCCGCGAGGACGGCGAGCGCCGCGGAGCACAGCAGGCGGTGGCTGCGGTACGAACTGATGCGGGGGCACGAACCGAAGTCGATCATGTTCCCCTCCCGAGCGCGGTCACACCGTTCGCTTCCCGGACTCGTGCCGTGCCTTCGGACGATACCCCCGGCGCGGGAGCGTCACAAGAGCGCCGGGGCCAGGGAACGCCGCCCCCGTCCACTGATGTGCCCGCGAGCAGGTCGCGGCGCTATTCCAGCTCTCTCGCCCACACGTTCCGGAAGCGCACCAGCATACCGTGGTCCTGGAGGGAGATTGGGAGGCGGTCAGGGTGGGCCTCGTACGGCGGGCGGGCTTCGTGGGCGGTGGGGCCGGTGAGCTCGACGTCGTTCTGTATCAGCATGCCGTTGTGGAACGCCGTCAGGCGCGCGGGGCGCACGAGCTTGCCGGCGGCGTCGAAGCGGGGGCGGCGGAAGACGATGTCGTACGTCTGCCAGCTGCCCGGCGGGCGGCTGGCGTTGACGAGCGGCGGGTACTGGCCGTAGACGGCACCGGCCTGGCCGTCGGGATAGGTGCGGTTCTCGTACGAGTCCAGCACCTGCAGCTCGTAGCGCCCCATCAGGAAGACGCCGCTGTTCCCGCGCTCCTGCCCCTCGCCGTGCGCCGGCGTCGGCGACATCCACTCCACGTGGAGCTGCACGTCGCCGAAGCCGCGCGCGGTCTGGATCGGGCCGGTCCCCTTCGCGACCTCCATGTACCCGTCGCGCACCGTCCACGGGGCGGGCGCGCCGAGGGTGCTGTCACCCGCCGAGCGCCACTGCGCGAGGTCGCGTCCGTCGAACAGCACCTCGGCGTCCGACGGCGGGCGCTCCATCTCACCCGGCGCCCCGGGCGCGACGACGCGCGGCTGCGGACGGTTCAGGTCGTGGATCTTCCAGTCGGCCGGGTTCATCGACTGCGCCGGCGGCGGCTGCTGCTGCTTCGCCTGCTGCTCCTCCGTCGGCCGCTGCGCCCCACCGCCGGCGCAGGCCATCAGGACGACGGTGAGCGCGAGAAGTTCATAGCGTGGCATGTGTGGCTCCCTGGTGCCTTCGTGGCTCATCTCTCACGACGCCGCCCGGCCGACGGCGTCGACGACGCGCCGGATGCGGTCGGGGTCGGTGATGATACGGGCGTACTCGTCAGGCGTCGAGGGCTTGCCGAAGACGACGCCCGGGCGGCGGAAGCGCATCGCGCTCTCGGCGCGCGCCGAGCCGCGCACGTGGACCTCGCGCACGCCGGTGTCGCGCACCACGCGCGGGGCGCTCTCGTCGGTGATCCCGCCGCCGGCGAGAATCGTAAAGCGGCCAGCAGCCTGGCGCACCAGCGCGGCGATCGTCGCCAGCCCTTCGAGCGCGGTCGGCGCGGCGCCCGAGGTCAGCACGCGGTCGGCGCCGGCGGCGGCCACCGCCTCCAGTGACGCCGCGGGGTCGCGCGTGAGGTCGAAGGCGCGGTGGAACGTCACGCGCATCGGGCGCGCGAGCGCCGCCAGCTCGCGGGTGCGCGGCACGTCCACGTCGCCGTCCGCCGTCAGCGCGCCGGTCACCACGCCGTCGGCGCCGAGCGACCGGGCCAGCTCGATGTCGCGGCGCATCACGTCCAGCTCGGCCTCGGAGTAGAGGAAGTCCCCGCCGCGCGGGCGGACGAGCACGAACAGCGGAATCGTCAGGCGCTCGCGCGCCACCGCGATCGTCCCCGCGCTCGGCGTCGTGCCGCCCTCCAGCAGGTTGTCGCACAGCTCCACGCGCCCGGCGCCGCCCGCCTGCGCCGCGATCGCGCCCTCGACGGAGTCGACGCAGGCTTCGACGAGGATGGGCGTCCGATCGGGCTCGGCGCGCGAGCCAGGACTGGGCGCCGCGCGCCCTGCCGTCAGGGGAAACGTTCCGTCGCTGTCCATCTAAGTCTGCCAAGGTGCTTTCACGGAACGATCGCGCCGCACGCTACCCGATTCCCGATCCGAGCCACGCATGCTGCGACCCGGCAACTCCCTCTACCATCGCCCTCGCGATCTTTTCGCCCTCTCATTCGCGGCCTGCTCGGCAGGACTCCTCGCCACGGGCGCGGCAGCGCAGGCCCCCACGGCGGCGGACTGGCTGGTATCGCCCCGGACGATGCAAGCCGCCGCGACGGCCGCGAGGGCGGCCGCCAGTAGCGGCACTGGAGCGGCGGCCGCGGCCGCCAGCAGCGTACGGGCGGCCGCCGCGCCAAACAACGAGTGGCTGCGGCTCGGCGCGAAGCTCGGGTACAGGATCGATGGGCGGGGCGAGTTCAAGGACGACTTCCTCGTCTCCGGGCTCGTCCAGCTCGGCGAGCTGGAGTTCGCAAATCAGAGCGACCACTTCCATCTGCCGTTCATCGGCAACTTCTCCAATCTGTCGAGCGAGCTGACCGATGAGGAGTTCGGCCAGCGCATTCGGAAGCTGATCGCCGACCCCGGGCTGAGCTTCGGCATCTCGCCGTACTTCGTCTCGGGGATGCGGCCGGCGCGACTGACCACCTACGGCTACGCCGGCTGGAAAGTGAACTCCGGGCGCGACTTCGTGGACACGTCGAAGACTCGGTACCTGCACCAGGGCCGATTCTCGGGGGGCATGGCCCTGGACGCCTTCGTCGTGAAGGGCATCGACAACCCGTTGCTCCTCAGCGCCGAGGTCGGGTACATCGTCCCGACCCGAAAGGTGTACCAGCAGATCTTCGGGACGCCGCTGGAGTCGAACATCCTGAACCTCGAGCTCACCGCGATCATTCCCGTGCAGGGCATGGGGCTGATGGCGCAGACGATCGTGGCGGAGCACGCAGGGCCAACGTGGCGGGTCGGCTTCCTGTACATCAAGAATGCGCACGAGTCGGGGGGCGGGGGCG
>DATFPD010000053.1:0-3966 GCA_035265005.1 Gemmatimonadaceae bacterium
GCCCGCCTGCGGCGCCCCCGCGATGTCCAGCTCGATCGTCCCCTCGGCGAAGTCGGAGCCGGCGACGACGGCCATCATCTCGCGGTTGTTACTGCCGGGGATGTTGGCGTCCGCCGTCCCCACCACCCGCACGGCGCGGCGGCCGCGGTACGTCGCGCGCTCGGCGCGCACGTTCACCAGCTCCAGCCCGTCCGCCGAGTCGAGGCGGTAGGACGCCGGCCGCGCCGGCGGCTGCGACGCCGGCTGGGCGGCGAGCGGGCCTGCCAGCAGCAGGGAGAGGCCTGACGCAGCTCGGGTCAGCACCGGTAGCCCACCACGCACTGGTAGGTGCGCTCGATGAGGGTGTTCTTGATCGAGTAGTCCCAGTACGCCACCGCCGTCGGGTCCTCGTTCACGACGAAGCGGGCGCGGAAGTCGTCGAGGCTCACCGCCTTCTGCACGTCGTCGAGCGTCTTCCCCTCGCGCAGCAGCGCCGCGACGCGCGACTGCGCGGCCTCGAACAGCTCGCGCACCTGGCGGGTGTAGGCGTGGTCGTGCATCACCGGCCCGTGCCCGGGGACGAGCGCGGCGACCGGCAGCGCTTCGATGTCCCGCAGCACGCCGACCCACGGCACCGGGTGCGACGCCATCGCGTACGGCACCGGGTGGACGAGGATGTCGCCGGTGAACAGCACGCGCTCGTCAGGCAGGTAGATCGTCACGTCGTGCGGGCTGTTGGCGCGATCGCGGTCGCGCAGCACCACCCGCTTCCGCCCCAGGACGAGCGTGAGCTCGTGGTCGAAGAGGAGGTCCGGCGGCGCGACCCTGATCGTCGCGAACTCGGCCAGCTGCGTGCGCCGCTCGCGGATCGCTGCGGCCAGGCTCGTCTTCTCGGCGGCCGTCAGCGCCCGCCCCGCGCTGTCCTTCCCGCTCGCCTGGAACCCCTCCAGCTGCTCCAGCGCCTTCCGCGTGGTCGAGCCCGCGGCGATGGCGTTCTTCGGGTAGCGGGCCAGGTTCAGCGCGATGAAGTCGCGGTTCTCGCGGGCGCCCACGATCGAGATCCCGGGGAACAGCTCTCGGTAGACGCCGTTGCCGTGCGTGTGGTCGCCGTGCCAGTGCGTGTTCACGAGGTAGCGCACCGGCTTGTCGGTGACCTGGCGGATCAGCGCGATGTCGGCGCGGGCGCGCGAGGGGTAGAAGGTCGCGTCCACCACCAGCACGCCGTCGTCCCCCACCACGACGCCGGTGTTCCCGTGCGGCCAGTCCACGGCGCCGCTCGGCCAGTCGTGGATCGCGTCGTCGTGGACGATGGCGTACACGCCGTCGGCCAGCCGCTCCATCCGCGCGCCGGCGTCGCGAGCCACAATGGCGGCGGACGCCGCTGGGGCGGGGGCGGGAGAGGACATCGGGCCCTGGGCGGACACCCGGCCGGCGAGGGCGAGGACGGCGACGGCGACGAGTGCGGTTCGCATTCTCACGTGAGTGATCTCCGAGGATGGCGGCGATGCGACGCCCACCATGCTACGCCCGACCCGGCAACCGGGGGGTGGCGCTACTGTGTCCGTTCGGCCATGGATTGTTACGGAGCTGTGAAGCCGCCGCCGCGCGCGGCGTGCGGCCGGCGCGGCGGCGCTAACTTCTGGCTCGCGAGGACGGTCACCAGGCGCGACACGATGAACCCATGAGTCGAGGACCAGCAGCGGGCGCCGCCGTCGGCGGCGGGCACCCGCGCCGGCGGCTGCTGGCGCTGGCGCTGCTGCTCGTGCTCAGCCTCGGCTTCGGCGCGGGGCTGGCCGTGCAGGCCATCCAGACGGCGCGGCGCCATCGCGAGACGGCGCAGCACGTGCTCGGCGACTACGCCGCCTTCGCCGCGTTCATCCTCGCGTCGCAGGCCTACCGGCAGGTCGGCGGCGACGTGGTGCAGAGCTTCGCGAGCTGGCCGGACGCCGGACTGTCGAGCGGGGGGCGCGGCGCGGTGCGGGTTCCGCGCGGGACCGCCTGCCCGCAGGGCGTCTCGTATCTCGAGAAGGAGGCCGCGACCGGCGCGGTCCGCATGAGCGGCGCCCCGCTGCCGCCGGCCGACGCGGCGTTTCTGCGCGACACGCTGGCCGACGCGCCGCGGCTGCTCAAGGAAGTGGGCTGGCGCTTCCGGTTCGTGCGCCTGCCGTCGCGCCAGGTGGACGGCTTCTTCATCACGTCGCACCAGGCCGCGTCAGGCAGCTGGTGGATGCGCGGCTTCTCGGCCTGCTTCGCCGGCGACAGCTCGCCGATCCGGCGGGTCATGCTCGCCGAGCGCGCGCTGCCGCCGGCGCTCACCGGCACCCTCCCCGCCGACTCGCTGTTCTCGGTCACCGTGGCCGCGGGGCGGGGCGCCGCCGGGGCGACGCCGCTCTACGCGTCGCCCGCCGCCGACGACTCCGGCTCGCCCTACCGGGGCGAGGCGCGGCTCGGCACCGAGTTCGGCGACATGACGCTGCGGCTCGCGCTCCGTCCCGAGGTCGCGAGCCGGCTCGTCATCGGCGGCATCCCGTCGTCGCCGACGCCGCTCGCCGCCGGGCTGCTCGCGCTCAGCACGCTGCTCGTGGTCACGGCGCTGCTCCAGATGCGGCGCGAGTACGAGCTGATCGCGATCCGCTCCGACTTCGTCTCCAACGTGTCGCACGAGCTGCGCACGCCGCTGTCGCAGATCCTCATCTTCACCGAGCTGCTGAAGCTCGGCCGCCTGCGGACGCGGGCCGAGCGCGAGCGCTCGCTCGGGATCATCGACAAGGAGGTGCGGCGGCTGATCCAGCTCGTCGAGAACGTGCTCCAGTTCTCCCGCGCCGGCGTCGCGCGCCGGCGGCTGGAGCGGGAGACGCTGCCGCTGTCGACGGTGGTGTGCGAGACGCTCGACGCCTTCCGCCCGCTCGCCGCCGCGCGCCGCGTGACGCTGCACGCGGACATCCCGGCGTCCGTCCACGTCTCCGCCGACCGCAGCGCGCTGCGGCAGATCCTGCTCAACCTGCTCGACAACGCGGTGAAGTACGGGCCGCCGGGGCAGACGGTGCGCGTGGACGCGCAGGCGGCGGCGGACGCGGGGCGCACGCGGATCGCGGTCGAGGACCAGGGCCCGGGCGTGCCGCTGGAGGACCGCGAGCGCGTCTGGGAGGGCTACTACCGCCTGCGCCGCGAGGCGCGCTCGGCGGTCGCCGGGAGCGGCATCGGCCTGGCGGTGGTGCGCTCCCTGGTCTCGGAGCTGGGCGGCACGGCGTGGGTCGAGGACGCGCCCGCCGGCGGCGCGCGCTTCGTCGTCGAGCTGGCGGCTGGTGCGGAAGGTGGAGGAGTACGGATGAGCCTGGAGCAGGACACGGATGAACACGGACGACGGCACGGATGAACACAGGTCCTGTCCGTGTTCATCCGTGCCCCATCAGCTGACATGAGGCGCGTGCTGCTGGTGGAGGACAACGTCGACCTGGCGTTCGGGCTCCGCACGTCGCTGGAGGTGGACGGCTACGAGGTGCTGCACGCCGAGACCGGCGGCGCCGGCCTGGCAATGGCCCGCGACGCCGCGCCGGACCTGGTGGTGCTCGACCTGATGCTCCCCGAGATGAGCGGCTACGAGGTGCTGCGGCGGCTGCGGCAGGCGCAGTGCAACGCGCCGGTGCTGATCCTGACCGCGAAGGGGGAGGAGGCGGACAAGGTGCAGGGCTTCCGCCTCGGCGCCGACGACTACGTCGTGAAGCCGGTCGGCGTGCTGGAGTTCCTGGCGCGGGTCGAGGCGCTGCTGCGCCGCGCCCAGCCGGGCGCGTTCGGCGCCACGTCGCCCAGCGTCTACCGCGTCGGCGACCTGGAGGTGGACGGCGACCGCCGGACGGTGGTGGTGGGGAACGACGAGATCGAGGTGAGCCCGCTGGAGTTCGACCTCCTGCACGCGCTGGCCCAGCGCCGCGGCAACCTGGTCACCCGCGCCGACCTCCTGAAGGAGGTGTGGGGCTACCGCTCCGA
>DATFPD010000054.1:0-4236 GCA_035265005.1 Gemmatimonadaceae bacterium
CAGGATGAACTGCGACAGGATGAACAGGATGGTGAACAGGATGAGGACTTCGGGAAGCCACGCCTCCCGGGGCCCTGCATCCTGTTCACCATCCTGTTTATCCTGTCGCAGTTCATCCTGTCAAAATGCTGTCGCCGTTGCCGTCGCCGTTGCCGCAGTTACCTCACGCGCGGCGGCGCCACGAAGCGGCGGGACTGTCGCTCGTACGCGTGCGCCAGCGCGAGCACGCGCGTCATCTCCCGCCAGCCCGGTGATCGACAGGTTGAGCGCCGGCATCCCGTCGGCGCCGAGTCCGGCCGGGACCGACACCTCGGGCAGGCCGAGCCAGTTGCCGTAGCCTAACGCCGTACGGACGTCCGGCCAGGGGTCGGCGGCGCGCGGGGCGTTGAAGGGCATGGTCGGGTAGACCATCGCCGCGACGCCCGCCGCGCGCATCGAGGCCGCGAGCGACGCCACGACCTGGGCGCGCGAGCGGGCGAACGAGCGCCCCGCCGCGTCCTCCGCCATCGGCCGGTCCAGCAGTGGCTCGCACTCCTCGTACGTGGCGGGGAGCACGTCGTAGAAGGCGCGGTACGCGGCGTACCCGCGCCGCACCGCCGCGCGCGAGCCTTCCCCGAGGAGCGCAGTCGAGGGGTCCGTGCGCCCGGCGAAGTAGCGGAGGAGTGCGTTGGCGGTAGCGGCCGGCGGCCTCGAGTCCACGGCGACATCCCCGCGCTCGCGCGCCGCCGCGGCGAAGGCGTCGCGGAAGCTCACGCGGGTGACCGCCGGGGCGAATGGCTCGACCGTCGCGCCGGCGGCGCGCAGGTCGCCCAGCGCGCGGTCCCACACCGCGAGCGCCTCGGGCGTCATCTTGTCGCGCGGGGCGTGCGCCTCGACGAGCCCGAGCCGCACCCCCACCAGCGCATCGTCGCGCAGCCCGGTCAGGGGCGCGGCGTCCCACCCCTCCGTACGCGCGAGCGGGTCGGATGGGTCGGCCCCCGCGATGGCGGCGAGCAGCAGCGCCGCGTCGGCCACCGTGCGCGCGAGCGGCCCGTGCGTGTCGAGCCAGGGCCAGGTCGGGATCACGCCGGTGCGCGGCACGAGCCCGAAGGTCGGCTTCATCCCCACGACGCCGGTGAACTGCGCCGGGATGCGGTTGGAGCCGCCGTCGTCGGTGCCTAACGCCGCGAAGGCCATCCCGCCCGCGACCGCGACCGCCGAGCCGGCGCTGGAGCCGCCGGGCGTGCGCGTGCCCGTGGGGTCGTACGGATTCAGCACCTGCCCGGTGTGGCTGCTGGTCCCGTTGCCGCGGTAGGCGAAGTCGTCGGCGGCGGTCTTCCCGAGGACGATCCCGCCGGCCGCGCGGAGCCGGGCCACCTCGAGCGCGTCGCGCCTGACGAGCTCGGGGAAGAGGCGCGCCCACTCGGCGCTGGACCCCGTGGTCGGGAGCCCGGCCATGTCGTAGATCGACTTGGCGAAGACGGGAACTCCGTCCAGCGGCCCGCGCATCTGCCCGGCGCGACGACGGGCGTCGGCGGCGCGGGCCTCGGCGGGCGCGCTGTCGGCGAGTGCGTCGATGGCGCGCCATGCGCGTCCCTCGGCGCGGCAGCGGTCGAACGCCCGTGAGGTGACCTCGGCGGCGGTCCAGTCGCCGCGGCGGCGCCCCGCCTGGTAGTCGGCGATGGTGCCGTCGAGCGGATCGTTCGCGACGATGGCTCGCGCCGGGAGCGGGAGGCACGCCCCGAGCGCGAGCGAGGGGGCGACGAGGGCGGCGAGCCGGGCGAGAGCCTCGCGGCGGGTCGGGGACATCCGGGACAACTGACGCTCGCGAGGGCGGCGGGTCAATGGCTGGGGTGACGACGCCCGGTGCGCCCGCGCCTCGCGCTCTTCCGCGCCGTCCTGCCCGGGGGCATGATTGGCCCGCTCGGTGGATGACAAACATCACGACGAGGCCCGATGTCCGTCTCCGGAACCGTTCGCGCGACGAACGGCTGGTGAGTTCCCGCAGCCGCCCCATGAATCGCCGCGAGTTTCTTCACGCCGCCGCCGCGCTGCCGCTCCTCGCCGGCTGGCCGCGCGGCGGCCCGCGCAGGGCCGCTCTGCCGCTCCGCGCGAACGGCGCCCGCGTGAACGCCGCGCTGGCGGCCTTCGACTCGGTCGGCCGGACGGCGGGCGGCATCAACCGCGTCGCATACTCCGAGGCGGACCTCGCGGGGCGCGCGTTCACGCTCGACCTCTTCCGGCAGGCCGGGCTCGCGCCGCGGATCGACGCGGCCGGGAACATCGTCGCGCGCGTGGAGGGCACCGGGCGCGGGCTGGCGCCGCTCGTCATCGGGTCGCACGTCGACTCGGTCACGGACGGCGGCAACTTCGACGGCCCGCTGGGGAGCTTCGGCGCGATCGAAGTCGCGCGCAGTCTGCGCGAGCAGCGCGTCCGGCTTCGCCATCCGCTCGAGGTGGTGGTGTGGCAGAACGAGGAGGGGGGCACGATCGGCAGCAAGGCGTGGGTCGGCACGCTCACGCCCGCGGACCTCGACAAGGTCGCGCGCTCGGGGGTGACGATCCGCGAGGGGACCGGCCGCATCGGCGGCGACGCCTCGCGACTCGCCGAGGTGGTGCGGAAGCGCGTCGGCCCGTCGGCCGGCGCAGGGCAGGCCGTCGCCGGCTACCTCGAGCTGCACATCGAGCAGGGCGGGCTGCTCGAGGCGGCGGGGCTGCCGATCGGGGTGGTGCAGGGGATCGTCGGGCTGCGGTGGATGGAGGTGACGATCCGCGGCTTCGCGAACCACGCGGGCGCGACGGAGATGAACCGGCGGCATGACGCGATGCTGGCCGCGGCGCGCTTCACCGTCGCGGTGAACGAGGCGATCCGGAGCGAGCCGGGGCGTCAGGTGGCCACCGTCGGCCGGCTCGTCGCCACGCCGAACACCACGAACGTCATCGCCGGCGAGGTGAAGCTCACCGTCGACCTGCGCGACCTGGACGCCGCGAAGATCGAGCGGTTCCGGCTGCGCTTCGAGCAGCTGGGGCGCGAGATCGGCGCGGCGACCGGCACCGCGTTCGCCTACGCGCCGCTCGTCGACTCGGAGCCGGCGCTCGCCGACCCGCGCATGATGGAGGTCGTCGAGTCGAGCGCCCGCGCCCTCGGCCTAACGAGCCAGCGGATGCCCAGCGGCGCGGGGCACGACGCGCAGGAGCTGGCGCGCATCGCGCCGATCGGCATGATCTTCGTGCCGAGCGTGGGCGGCATCAGCCACTCGCCGCGGGAGCTCACGAAGCCCGGGGACGTCGCCAACGGCGTGGACGTGCTGCTGAACGCCGTCGTCGAGGCGGACCGGCGGCTCGACTGACGGGACGGGTCTCCGGGCACCGGGAGCAGACATGATGAACAGACGGGCATTCCTCGCGACCGCCGGCGCGGCCGCCACGGGCGTCGTGGCCGCGTGCCGGTCCGGCGCGCCGGGCGCGGGCGCGACGTCCGGCGCGGGCCGCCTCGACCGAATCGGCGTGCAGCTCTTCTCCCTGCCGAAGCTCCTCGAGCAGGACTTCGACGGCACGCTCGCCATGCTCGCTCGGCTCGGCTACCAGGAGGTCGAGCTCTTCGGGCCCTACCCGTTCAGCGTGCCGGCGGCGCACGAGCGCTGGCGCGAGGTCACGCCGATGCTCGGCTTCTCGGGGAGCGGCTACTTCGGCCGCAGCGCACGGCAGGTGCGCGAGAGCCTCGACCGCCACGGCCTCGCCGCGCCGTCGATGCACGCCGACCTCGACACGCTGCGCGACCGGACGGAGCAGGTCGGCGAGGCGGCGCAGACGCTCGGGCACCGCTATGCCGGCATCGCGTCCATCCCGCCGGAGCGGCGGCGCACGCTCGACGACTACCGGCGCATGGCCGACGAGCTCAACGCCATCGGCGCGCGGGCGAAGCCGATGGGCTTCAAGGTGCTGTACCACAACCACGGGTACGGACTCTCCCCGCTGGAGGGGGAGATCCCGCTGCGCATCCTGCTGGACCGCCTCGACCCGGCCGTGGTGTCGACCGAGATGGACCTGTTCTGGACGGTGGCCGGCGGCGCCGACCCGGTCGCGCTGCTGGACGCCTACCCGCGCCTCTACCGGCTGATGCACGTCAAGGACATGACGAAGCAGGCGCGCTTCGCGGGGGACGGCGGCGATCCGGCGCAGTGGGTCGCACTCTTCCCGTTCATGACGACCGCGGGGAGCGGGGTCCTCGACCTGCCGCGCATCCTCGCGCACGCG
>DATFPD010000055.1:0-7558 GCA_035265005.1 Gemmatimonadaceae bacterium
GGACGCTCGGACTGGAGGAGGACCAGGTGATCGCATTCAGCGCCGCCACGGGCGCCGGGCGTGACGAGCTGGCGGCCGCGATCCGGTCGCTGGTGGGGCAACCACCCTGGAGGGGGACGTGATGCCCGTGATGCCACGCAGTCACGACTCGAGCGCCGCCACGTCGGCCGCGTTCGCGCTCACGCTCGTGCTCACGCTCGCCGCGTGCGCCTCGTCAGGCAGCGCCGCGCCGGCGGCGTCGGCCGGGCAGCCGGCGCAGGGCGCGAACGCCGCGGCGCAGTCGCGCGACACCGGGTCCACGGACCTGCTGGTGCCGCCCGGCTACGGCACGCTCAGGCAGGACGACATCGCGATCAAGTTCCAGCTGTCGCAGGTGCAGGTGCGGGCGATCCCGCTGGACGAGCCGGTGATCCGCCTGCTCTCCCCGGACTCGTACCGCACGCTGCACGACCTGCTGGAGAGCCGCCGCGGCCAGGTGGCCGAGGTCGCGCGGCGGAACGGGGCGCCGGGGTACGACGTCTGGTACGTGCAGTTCTTCGGGCTCCAGCCGGACGTGCCGTTCAGCCCGCGCGAGATCGTGATCACCAACAACGGCCGCGACTACCGCCCGATCGACATCATCCCGCTCACCCGCGGCTTCGGCGACCAGCGGCTCAGCCAGCGCGAGGTGCAGGCCGGACTCTACCTGTTCGACGCCTCGCTCGACGTGATGCAGCCGCTCACGGTCACGGCCGAGACCCAGCGCAACGACAACTGGCAGACGGTGCTGCGCCGGCTGGAGCAGGAGCGGGCCATCGTGCGCTCGCGCGCGGCGCAGGCCCCCGGGACGCGGCCGTAGCGGGGCGCGCGCATGGCCCTCCTGCCCCTCCGCCGGCTCCCCGGCGCTCCGAAGGACGCGCTCGCCGACGCGTGGCTCGAGCAGCTCGGCGACGCGCTGCGCGACCCGGCGACCGACCGCGCGGAGCTGTGCCGCCGCACGCTGGCCGAGCTGTGCTACCCGCAGTACGCCGCGAGCTGGGAGACGGCGGTCGAGGACGCGCGGCTGCCCGCGGCGACGCGGCTGGCGTTGGCGGCGCTCGACCCGCGCAACGTGACGCTGGAGCCCGAGTACTACGGCGAGTGCGACGACGCGAAGTTCCAGCGCGTGAAGCCGCTCCTCTGGCTCTGGTACTCGTTCGACCGCACGCCCCTCGGCGGGCAGAACGTGGACGTGGGGGTGCGGCTGCGCCGGCTGCTGGCGGGGCACATCTTCCGGCGCTGCGGCGAGAACTTCAAGGCGTTCCAGCACGTGGAGTTCTCGTTCGGCTACAACATGGAGGTGGGCGACAACTGCGTCGTGCACCGCCACGTGCTGCTCGACGACCGGGGCGGCATCCGGATGGGCAACAACGTCTCGATCAGCGACTACGCGAACATCTACAGCCACACGCACAGCATCGTGGAGCAGAAGGACGTGACGAACGCGGTCACGGTGCTGGAGGACGGCGTGCGCGTCACCTACCACGCGACGGTGCTGGCCGGGGTGCACGTCGGCGTGCAGGGGATGGTGGGCGCGGTGGCCGTGGCGACGAAGGACGTGCAGCCGTACCACGTCAACGTCGGGATCCCGGCGAAGAGCGTGCGGGTGAAGCCCAACGCGCCGGCGCCGAGCGTGCGGCTGCGGACCGCGCAGCAGCGCTCGTCCGGGGCGGGCGACGTCGCGGGCGACGGTGACGACGAGCGGCGCTGACGGGGATCCGCCGCCGCCGCCGCCGCCACGCCTAACGGTGATCGAGGCGGGGGTCGTCGACGTCTACGTCGTGCGCCCGCTGGACGAGGGCTGGCGGGTCCTCGTCATGCAGCGCTCGGCCGACACGCGGTGCCCCGGCGCCTGGGAGACGGTGCACGGCCGGATCGAGGCCGGCGAGCGGCCGGAGGCGGCGGCGCTGCGGGAGCTGCGCGAGGAGACGGGGCTCGACGCCGAGCGGCTGTACAGCATCACGGTCCACCCGTTCTACCTGCACCAGTGGGGGAGCGTGCAGCTCGCCGTGGTGTTCTGCGCCTTCGTGCGCGAGCCCGGCGCGGTCACGCTCGGCCCCGAGCACGCGCTCGCGGAGTGGCTCTCGGTCCCCGCGGCGGCGCGCCGCTTCGCCTGGCCGCGAGAGCGCGAGGCGCTGGGGCACATCACCCACCTGCTCGCCGGCGGCGACGCGGGGGCGGTGGAGGACGTGCTGCGGGTGAGATGATTGGTTTCTTCGTGGGGCCTTGATTAATCAAGGCCCCACGAAGAAACCCCCGACCGCAGCACGCTGCGTCCGGGGGTCCCTATGCGCTGGCGATCTCGTTCCGTCGGTTCGGCGTCACCACGTGCGGTGACCGGATCGATCTCTGCATCCCTTGTCGCGCGGCCCGCGACTCCGGGTGTCCGACACGGTGGTCGGACGATCGACTGTGACCAGCGACCCCACAGTCGTCCCGCCAGTTCCGAACGCCCGGCAGGAAATCGGTCGGCAGCGTCCCGCCTTCCGATGAGGCGAGCGAGAAGAGGACCGCTCTCTCGCCCGCGCCATTCAACGAGCAAGCTCATTGAATGCGGGACGAAAGTACGGCGGCCGGCGCAGACGGTCAACGATTTCTTTAGCGCATGCGCGGCCGTCACTTGCGCGCGGGCCGCTCACTTTTCCGCGCACCGCCGCGGTTATCCACGCGACAGCGCGCGCCGATCGGCGCTCAGCTCTCGCGGTCGGCGGCGTCGCGGCGCAGCAGCGAGTGCAGTCGCGCGCTCAGCGCGCGGGGGCGGAAGGGCTTCGCGATGTAGTCGTTCGCGCCGTACTCGAACACGCGCACCTCGCTGTCCTCGTCGCCGTTGGCGGTGAGCACCAGCACCGGGAGCGTCGCCGTCTGCTGCCGCGCGCGCAGATGGCTCAACACTCCGTAGCCGTCGAGCCGCGGGAGGTTGAGGTCGAGCACCACCACGTCCGGCGCATGGCGGTCCACCTCGTCCAGCGCCTGCACGCCGTCGCGCGCCTCGACCACCGCGAAGCCCTCGCGCTCGAGCAGGTCGCGGAGCACGCGACGCAGCGGGTCCTCGTCCTCCACCAGCAGGATGGTGGCGATGACCGGACGCTGCGGGGAGCCGGCGGGGGGCGTGAGCTCGTCCAGCAGCTGGAACGCGGCGTCGGAGCCCCGGACCGGCGGCGGCTGAGCGGGCGTACCGATCGGGGTGGGACGTGCGCCGCCCCGGGGCGGCGCCGGCGGATTCACCAGCGGGACGGGGCCCGACTGCCGCAGCGACTGCCCGCTCATGCGTCCGCGCGCCGCGGGCGGCGGCGGCGGCGCTTCGGCCACGTAGGAGGCGAGCGTGCTGGTCGCCTGGCGCGACGAGCCCTCGATCGGGACCTCCACCACGCGCAGCAGCTCGTCGAGGCTCGTGATGCCGTTGCGCACGTGGGTGAGCCCCGAGTCGAAGAGCGACTTCATGCCGCCCTCGCGCGCCGCGTCCGCGATCCGGTCCGCCGACTCGTTCGCCGCGATCCGGCGCTCGACCTCGGGGTTCGTGATCAGGACCTCCGTGATCGCCAGGCGGCCGCGGTAGCCCGTCTGCGCGCAGTCGGGGCAGCCCACCGCGCGGAAGAGCGTCGACCCCTCCGGGATGTAGCGGCGGAGGCGCTCCGGGACGCTCTCCATCCACAGCTCGCGGCAGGAGAGGCAGAGCTTCCGAAGCAGCCGCTGCGCGACGACGCCCTTGAGTGCCGCGGCGATCTTGTAGCTCTCGATCCCGACGTCGACGAGGCGGGTGATGGAGCTCGCGGCGTCCATCGTGTGCAGCGTCGAGAAGACCATGTGGCCGGTCAGCGACGCCTGGACGGCGATCTGGGCGGTCTCGCGGTCGCGCACCTCGCCGATCAGCACCACGTCCGGGTCCTGCCGCAGGATCGAGCGCAGCGCCGACGCGAACGTGAGCCCGGCCTTCTCGTTCACCTGCACCTGCACGATCCCCTGGAGCCGGTACTCGACCGGGTCCTCGACCGTGACGATGTTGACGCCGCGGTTCTGGATCTGCCGGAGCGCGGAGTAGAGCGTCGTCGTCTTGCCGGAGCCGGTGGGGCCCGTGACCAGAATGATCCCCTCGCGCATCCGCAGCAGATCCTGGAGCCGCTCGCTCTCGTGCGGCGTCAGCCCGAGCGCTTCGAGCGACAGCACGGTCGCCCGCGAGTCGAGGATGCGGATGACGACCTTCTCGCCCTGCGACGCCGGGAGGGTCGAGACGCGCAGGTCGACGCGCACGCCGTTGACCTGAACGCGGGCGCGCCCGTCCTGGGGCCGCAGCCGGTCCGCGATGTCGAGCCCCGACATGATCTTGATGCGCGAGACCAGCGGCAGCCCCACGTTCCGCGGGAGCGGGCTGCGCTCCCACTCGCGCAGCACGCCGTCGATGCGGAAGCGGACGGCGAACCCGTTCTCCTCGGGCTCCAGGTGGATGTCGCTCGCCCGCGAGGTGATCCCCTGGTGGAGGATGACGTCCACCAGCTGGATGATCGGGCGCTCGGCCGCGCGGTTGGCCGAGAGGTCGAGCTCCTCGTCCTCGTGGCTGTCCTGGAGCGACTGGATGTCGTAGTTGTCGGTGACGCCCTCGAGGATCTTCTCGACCGCGTTCTCCGGCCGGTAGAGCTCCTCGATCCGCTGCGCGATCCGCACCGGCGAGGCGAGCGACAGCCGGACGGTGCGCCCGGTGGCGAAGGCGATCGTCCGCTCGGCGTCCAGGTCGTGCGGGTCCGCGGTCGCGATGTCGATCACCGAGTCGGTGATCGTGAGCGGCAGGATGCGGTACTTGCGGGCGAGCTGCTCGGTGACGGCTTCGCGAGCCTGCTGGGTGGCGACCGCGAGGTTCGCGATCTTCATCCGGAAGCGCGACGAGAGCGCGGTGAGGAGCTCGTCATCCGTGATGAGGCCGCGGCGGACCGCCGACTCCCAGTAGCTGTCCTGCGCGTAGCTCTTGAGCTGCTCCACCGTCTCCCGAGGCAACAGGGCCTCGAGGGTCGGCAGCAGCCACTCGTCACGAAATTGACGGACCGAGGACGTCATGAATCAGAGTTTACCGTACCCAGGTGCGCGCGCGGCCGAGGCAGGCGTCATAGCCGTGTCGGGCCGAAACATATGACCAATGCACAACACGTGACCCCGCACCGTCGGGCTTGTTCCCAGCCGTCCATACTGCCTAGAGTATGCCCCAGAGCTCCGGACGGGCGTCGATCGAGAAGGTCCAGCGCCCGTTCCGGAGACCGCGCGCCACGTCCAGGCGCAGGATGTCGAACAGCGCGAGGGTGCCGAGCCCGAGCGAGGGGTACCAGCCACGCCGCGCCGGCTGGAAGCTGGCGGGACGGGCGATGTAGACCGCGTGTACGAACGGCGCGAGCGTGGCCGAACGTCCGGTCGAGCCGAAGCGTCCCAACGGTACAGAGACGAACCGGATAGGATTTCGATACTCCAGTCTCTGGCTGAGCCCGCCTCGGCCGGCGAACTCGTGGAACTCGTAGCCGGGTCCGGTGGTCGGGCCGCCGAAGTAGACCAGCTCCTGGGGAGGAACGCTCGGACCCGCCGCCGCCGATCCAACGGCGTGCAGGACGAGACGATTATCGCCCATCGGCCGCTCCACCCGCAGTGATGCGAAGGCATGGCCAAACCGCAGCGGGGTCCCGGCCACGGCTGCGTCGTCGAGTCGATCCGCCTGCATCGCCCGAAATTCGGCGTCGAGTCGCAGCTCCGTCCCGAGCCAGGACAGCCCGGTCGGCCGCATGATCCCTAGCGCCATCCGCGGCCCTGCCAGGTTCGTCGCCGGGATGGTTCGGGCGTAGCTCCCGCTCGACGGGCGGGCGTGAACGGCGAGGGGGTCGTGCGACTCGTAGGCGCCGGCGAGCCGCCAGAGCACTCCGGCCCGGCGGCCCAGGTCGACCGTGAGCCCGGCGCCGCGCACGTCGTACGGCTCAGTGTAGTCGCTGCCGAATTCCTGGGCGGCGAGGCTGTTACGGATCAGCGAGGTCTCCGCGACGTCGCTCGCGTCCCGGTAGGACCGGTAGGCGCTCGCCCGGACTCCGACGCCGCTGGCGCGCTGCCAGGCGATCGAGAGGCGCCCCTTGGCCTGCTCGTCGTCCAGCCCCCAGCGGGCGCCCAGGCTCGCGCTGACGCCGCCGCCGAAGCGCCGGCTCACGGCTCCGCCCACGCCCAGCCCCTCCACGCGGTTGACGCTCACGAAGTCCGAGGCTCGCCGCGCCGAGAGGGACGTCTGGCGGGTGCGGGCCAGCGCCTGGCCGCGGACCAGCTCGCGCGCCTCGTCCTGGACCCGCTGCACGTCCTCGTCGGTGACGGCGCGGACGTCCGGCGGGAGGGAGTCGAGGATGCGGCCGCTCCACGGATGCGCGCGGACCACGTTCGCCGGCGCCTGCACGATCTCCGGCCCGCCGAACAGGCTCCGCGGGAGTCCCTGATTCACGGCGTAGCAGCAGATCTCCCAGCGGCCGCGGATGATGCCGCGCGCCGGGTAGTCCAGCCACGAGCCCGTGCGGCGGATCTCGATCTCCTGGCGGCTCGGGAGCCAGAATCGGGTCTCGATCAGCGCGTTCTCGAGTACGATCGAGACGTCCTCGAGCTGCTTGTCGCGGAGGGCGGCGCGGGTGAAGCTGAACGCCATCCGCACCACCTGCCCCTCGCCCCGGTCGATGAACACCGCGCCGATCGCGCGCGGCTGGCGGTCGTCCTTCGGCCGCACGCGCACCTCGTAGACCTCGATCAGCCGGTCCGGAAGCCGGACGCGCTGCGAGTCGCGGATCGCGTAGTCGTACGCGGCCATCCCGCCCGCGGAGAGCGGGTGTGGGACGTCGAGCACCTCGTCGCCGTCGCCCAGGCGGATGATGTCCGGGAAGTTGTTCTGGACGATCCCGAGGTGGTCGCGGTGGTAGTTGATGTCGGTCGGCAGGAGGAGTGTGTCGCGCCGGCCGACGATGCGCTGCTTGCTGAGGTTCGGGGCCTTCCAGAAGATCTCGAGCATCAGCTCGTCGGCCTTCACCACGCGCGGCGGCTCGGTGAATGCGTCGGCCCCGCGCGCGTCCGGGTCGCTCCCGAGCTGGGCGAGAAAGGTGAGGTAGCCGTGCGCCGTGGCGCGGAAGTCCGCGAGCCCGGTGTCGGCGAGCTGCTGGGCGCGGCGCTCGACGGCGAGGCGCACGAGCGAGTCGGTGCGCGGGTCGTTCCACGTCTGCGCCTGCTGCGCGGCGGCGGTCGTCGCACTCGCGAGGACGAGTGCCACAGCTATCACTGGGCGGAGCATGCCTGGAAGAATAATCGTGTTCTGGAACGGCTTACCACGGATGAACGCGGATGCGGCCCGGCAGCGTCAAAGCCCTTCCCGCCCGGGCGAGATGCAGGGGCGAGGCGCGCCTCGCCTCTCTTTGCGCGTGGAAAGATCCGTGTCCATCCGTGCCCCTGTCCGTGTTCATCCGTGGTAAGCCGTTCCGAGGTACGAGAATGATGCACGGGCCCGCGGCGGGGCTGTCACCAAACGAGCGCAGACTGTAGCGTTCCGTTC
>DATFPD010000056.1:0-8404 GCA_035265005.1 Gemmatimonadaceae bacterium
CTTCCAGCAGCTCTCTGGGAAGGCGGCGGAGACGATCCACCGCCGCTTCCACGAGCTCTACGGCGGCCGCGCGCCGACGCCGGCCGAGCTGCTGGGCACGCCCGACGACCGGCTGCGCGCGGTCGGGCTCTCGCGTCAGAAGCTGTCGTACCTCAAGGACCTGGCGGCGAAGGTGGCGGGCGGCGACGTCCCGCTGGAGCGCATCGAGGCGCTGGACGACGACGACGTCATCCGCGCGCTGGTGGCGGTGAAGGGCGTGGGACGATGGACGGCGCAGATGTTCCTCATGTTCCGGCTCGGCCGGCCCGACGTCCTCCCGGAGCTCGACCTCGGCGTGCAGCGCGGCGTCCAGATCGCGTACGGCCTGAGCGAGCTGCCTCGACCGAAGGAGCTCCTTCGGATCGGCGAGAAGTGGGCGCCGTACCGGAGCATCGCCGCCTGGTACCTGTGGCGCAGCCTCGAGGACCCCGAGGCGGCCGCCGCCGCCGTCGCCGCCGCCAGGGCGGCGACCGCCGCGCGGAAGTCGGGAGCCGGGAAGGGCACGTCGCGGAAGGGCGCGTCGCGGAAGCGCGTGTCGGCGAAGCCGCCGGCGCGGAAGACCGCACGCAAGACCGCACGCAAGACGGGGCGCACCGCCCGACGCGACCGGCGCGGGCCGTGACGACGGAGTCGCGCGCCGACCTGCCGAGGCCGCCGGCGGTTCACGTCCAGACGGCGCGGCTGCTCGACGCGGTCGGCCAGGCGGTGATCGTCACCGACCTGGCCGGCACCATCACCTTCTGGAGCCGCTTCGCCGAGCATCTCTACGGCTGGCGCGCCGAGGAGGTGCTGGGGCGCAACGTGGTCGACGTCGTCCCCGCCGAGCAGTCGCAGCGGCAGGCGCGCGAGATCATGGAGGCGCTGGCCGCGGGCCGGAGCTGGAGCGGCGAGTTCATCGTCAGGCGCCGCGACGGCACCGCGTTCCCGGCGGTCGTCGTCGACTCGCCGGTCTACGGGCCGGACGGCGAGCTGGCGGGCGTCGTCGGCGTCTCGGCGGACGCCTCCGAGCGTCGTCAGGCGGAGGAGCAGCTGCGCGAGCAGACGCGGCTCGTGGAGACGCTCCAGCGCATCGGCAGCCAGCTCGCCCGCGAGCTCGACCTCCAGAAGATCGTGCAGGCGGTGACCGACGAGGCGACCGCGCTCACCGGGGCGGCGTTCGGCGCGTTCTTCTACAACGTGCTGAACGACCAGGGCGAGTCGTACACGCTGTACACGATCTCGGGCGTGCCGCGGGAGGCCTTCTCCCGCTTCCCGATGCCGCGCAACACGCCCGTCTTCGCCCCCACCTTTCACGGCGCGCACGGCCCGGCCGGCCGCGGCGTCGTGCGCAGCGACGACATCACGCGCGACCCGCGCTACGGCACGATGGAGCCGCACCGCGGGATGCCGGCCGGGCACCTGCCCGTGCGCAGCTACCTGGCCGTGTCGGTCGTGTCGGCGTCGGGGGAGGTGCTGGGCGGGCTCTTCTTCGGCCACCCGGAGCCCGGGGTGTTCACCGAGCGGCACGAGCGCATCGCGTCGGGGATCGCCGGCTGGGCGTCGGTGGCGATGGACAACGCGCGCCTCTACGCCGACGCGCAGCGCGCGCGCGCCGCGGCCGAGGAGGCGAACGCGGCCAAGTCGGCGTTCCTGGCGACGATGAGCCACGAGATCCGCACGCCGATGAACGCGATCATCGGCTACACCGACCTGCTGGAGCTCGGCATCGCCGGCCCGCTGACCGACTCGCAGCGCGAGCACCTGGGACGCATCCGCGCCAGCAGCCGCCACCTCCTGGGCCTGGTGAACGAGGTGCTGGACCTGGCGAAGATCGAGGCCGGCCACCTGCGCGTGCGCCGGACGGGCGCGTTCGCCGCCGCCGCGGTCGACGCCGCGCTGACGCTGCTGCTCCCGCTCGCCCAGGGCCGGGGGCTGACCGTCGCGAGGCGCTGCGAGGGGGACGACCCGGCCGCCCGCTACGTGGGCGACGAGGACCGCGTCAGGCAGATCGTGGTGAACCTGCTCTCGAACGCGGTGAAGTTCACCGAGCCGGGCGGCCAGATCGCGGTCGCCTGCGGCACCGCCGGCGCGGCGGCGGACGCGTCCGGTCCCGCGGCGCAGCCCCCGCGCGGCGGGCCGTGGACCTACGTGCGGGTCGAGGATACGGGGATCGGCATCCGCCCGGACCAGCTGGCGCGCGTCTTCGACCCGTTCGTGCAGGCCGAGAGCGGGCACACGCGCACCAAGGGCGGCACCGGGCTGGGGCTCACCATCAGCCGGCGGCTCGCGCGGCTGATGGGCGGCGAGCTCACGGCCGAGAGCCGGCCGGGCGTGGGCTCGGCCTTCACCCTCTGGCTCCCCGGCGACCCCGACGCGGCGACGGCGGAGAGCCGGGCGCGGCGCGAGGACGCCGCGACGACCGTCGCCGCCGCCGCGGCGGCGGGGGACGCGCGCCGCCTGGGGCACATCGGCGACCGCCTGCGCCGCGAGATCGGCGTGGTGCTCGACGCCCTGGTCGCCCGGATCAGGCGCGACCCGGAGATGCCCCCGGTGGCCGCCGTGCTCAAGGACGCGCAGCTGGTGGACCACACCGGCACCCTGCTCGCCGACGTCGCCGAGTCGCTGTCGATCCTCGAGGAGTTCGCGGGCGAGCCGTCGCCCATCCTCGCCGACGGGACGGCGATCCAGCGGGACATCGCCGAGCGCCACGGCGTCCAGCGGGCGCGCCTCGGCTGGACGGAGCCGGCGCTGCGCCGCGAGTACGCGATACTGCGCGAGGAGGTGGCGCGCGCCATCCGCGACGACTTCCAGCCGCCGGGCGGCGCGCGGACCGCCGGCGCGGAGGCCGCCGTGGTGGTGAGCCGCTTCCTCGAGCAGTCGGAGTACGTGAGCCTCCAGGCGTTCCGCCGCACGCTGCTCGGGACGTAGCGCCCGAGGAGGGCACGCCCGCCGGACGGCGCGCGTTGTGCCGTCGATACCGCGACCACCGACTCTCGCACGCACCGCCGTGACGCCGACCCAGACCGAACGACCAGCGCAGCCGCCCGACAACGCGCCCGCCGCGGCCTCCATGCGCGTCGCCGTCGCCGGCGCCTCGGGGCTCGTGGGGTCCCACCTGGTGCCGTTCCTCGCCGGCGCCGGCCACACCGTGGTGCGCCTGACGCGGTCGGCGGGGGGGGGCCGGTCGTCGCCGTCGCCGCCGTCCTCGTCAGGCGGCGAGACGGTGGGCTGGGACCCGGCGCGCGGCACGCTCGACGCGGCGGCGCTGGAGGGGGTGGACGCGATCGTCAACCTGGCCGGCGAGCCGGTGGCCGAGCGCTGGACGGCGGAGCACAAGCGGGACATCCGCGACAGCCGCGTGAGCGGCACCGGGCTCCTCGCCCGCACCGCCGCCTCGCTGTCGCGGCGGCCGAAGGTCTTCGTCAACGCGGCGGCGGTGGGCTTCTACGGCGACCGCAAGGACGAGCTGCTGGACGAGCGCAGCGCGCCCGGCAAGGGCTTCCTCGCCCGCGTCGCGGTGGAGTGGGAGGAGGCCGCGAGGCCCGCCGAGCAGGCGGGCGTGCGCACCGTCCTCGCGCGCTTCGGCGGCGTGCAGCACCCCTCGGGTGGGATGCTGGCGCGGCTCCTCCCGCCGTTCCAGCTCGGCGGCGGCGGGCGGCTGGGCGATGGGAAGCAGTGGATCAGCTGGATCGCGCTGACCGACGCCCTGCGCGCGATCCGGTTCCTCCTCGAGCGGGACGCGCTCTCCGGCCCGGTCAACGTCGTCTCCCCGAACCCGGTGACGAACGAGGAGTTCGGCAAGACGTTAGGCCGCGTCCTCCACCGGCCGGCCGTCTTCCACGCCCCGGCGTTCATGGTGCGCGCCATGTTCGGCGAGATGGCCGACGAGATCCTGCTGGGCGGCCAGCGCGTGATCCCGCGCAAGCTGCTCGACGCGGGATTCACGTTCCAGTATCCCACGCTCGAAGAGGCGCTCAGGCACGAGCTGCGGAAGTAGCAGGTGCGACCGACTACACCTGCGACCTGCGACCTGCGACCTGCGACCTGCGACCTGCGACCGAGCGGCCTCGGGAGGCTCCTGGCGTCCCGAGGCAGCCAGGTCGCAGCTCGCAGGTCGCAGGTCGCAGGTGTAGTCGGTCGCAGGTTGCTGTTCTCAGATCGGCGGTCTCTTCAGATGGAAGTCCGTGGCCTGCTGGTACGCCCGCGCCACCGCGAGGAGGCGGGCCTCGTCATACAGCCCGCCGAGGAAGGTGAGGGAGACCGGGACCTGGGGGCGCGGCGACGGGGCGGGCGGCTGCACCTTGCGGCCGGTGTCGGCCGTCGCCGGGGCGGCGGCGCCCGAGCCCGCGCCCGAGGTGGCGCTCGAGGTGGCGCTCGAGGTGGCGGCCGGTGCCGCGGGGGCGGCGGCGGTGGCCGCGGCGGGGGCGCCGCCCGGCGGCTGGAGGGGCGGGGCCTCGGTGAAGCCGTTAGGCAGGATCAGCGCCGGGTTCCCGGTCCAGTTGGTGGCCTGGAGCTGCGTGCCGGCGAAGGTCGGCGTGACGATCACGTCCACCTGCTGGAACAGGTCCCACCACTGCCGCAGCACCTGCGTGCGCAGGCGGTTGGCGTTGATGTAGTCCACCGCCGGGATGAGCTGCGCCGAGCGGAAGGTGTTGGGCCAGTCGTTCGGGCCCTGCTGCACCATCTCGCTCACCCGCCCCGAGCGCGTCAGCTCCTCGAACGCCGCCCCCGCCTCGGCGGTCAGGATCAGCGACATCGCCTGCGCCGGGATCTCCGGGATCTCGACCGGGATCAGCTTCAGCCCGAGCTTCCCGGTCAGCACCTCCAGCGCCGCGTCGTCGAAGCGCTTGGTGGGGTGCGCCATCCGGTTCTGCGCGTCGCGCTCCGGCTGGTCGAAGGCGCCCTTGAAGTAGCCCACCCGCAGCGCCTTCGGGTCGAGCGTCGCGTCCCAGTTGAACGGCGGCATCCCGGCGCGCGCCGAGCGGTCGCGCCCGTCCGGGCCGGCGATCGCGTCCAGCACCAGGGCGCAGTCCTCCACCGCGCGGCACATCGGCCCCAGCTTGTCCATCGTCCACGAGAGCGCCATCGCCCCGGTGCGCGGCACCCGGCCGTAGGTCGGCCGGAGCCCGGTCACGCCGTTGCGCGTGGCGGGCGAGGAGATCGAGCCTAACGTCTCGCTGCCGACGCCGAAGCCGACGCAGCCGGCGGCGGTCGTCGACGCCGGGCCGGCCGAGGAGCCGCTGGAGCCCTGCTCGGTCCACCACGGGTTGCGCGTCCGCTCGCCGAACCAGCGGTCCCCCTGCGCCAGCTCCCCCAGGGTGAGCTTGGCGACCAGAATCGCGCCGGCGTCGTCGAGCCGGGTGACCACGGTCGCGTCGGCGTCGATCACCTGCTCGCGGTACGGGCCGGCGCCCCACGTGGTCTTGTAGCCCTTCACCGCCAGCAGGTCCTTCGCCCCCCACGGGATGCCGTGGAGCGGGCCGCGGTACTTGCCGCGCGCCAGCTCCTCGTCGAGCGCCCGGGCCTGCCGCATCGCGCGGTCGTCGGTCATCGTGATGACGGCGTGCAGCCTGGGGTCGTAGTCGCGCAGCCGCTCGAGATAGAGCTCGGTCAGCCGGCGCGCCGTCACCTTGCGGCCCCGCACGAGCCCCGACAGCGCGTGGACGGGCATGAACGCCAGCTCCTCGTCGCTCCCCGGCACCGCCATCACCGCCGCGCGCGAGCGCGCCATCGGCCGCTTCGCCCCCACCTTGAGCGTCACCCCCGGCGGCACCGGGTCGAACTCGATCGCCGGCGCGACGCTGTTGTCGATCGCGATCTTGTGCAGCGCGTCGCTCGCCGCCTGCTGCCGGCGGACGTTCGCCAGCATCATCTGCCGCTGGTCGTCAGTGAAGCTGACGCCGGCCAGCTCCTCGGCGCACTTGATGGTGTCGACAGTGAGCTCGCCGCCCCCGGCGACCCTGGCCCACAGCACGCCAGGAAGCAGCGTCGAAGCGAGCCCGGTGGAGGCGAAGAGGCCCATGAAGGCGCGGCGGTCGGTCAGCGGCGAGTCGGTCACGGCACGGTCCTGGTGTGGCGGTGGGGAAGGGGAGCGCGCAACGTTGGCGGCGGGGGCGAGGCATGGCAAGAGACGGGCGGGACGCGGGACGCATCCCGCGTCCCGCGCCGGACTGAAACCTCGCCCGCCCCCCGATCAGTAGGGTCGGCAGCCCCTGACGTCACCCCCAGCCTCATCCGCAGTGGAGGACGAGCCCGGCGGCGGTGGCCGTGTGACGACGCCCGACCGGGGCACGCGTCGCCCGTGGTCGGGTGACGCGTAGACGGTCGTCCGCCTCCTCACTTCTCGATCGGGATCAGCGACATGCTCATCAGCCCGCACGAATTCGCGGAGACCTTCGCCGCCCTCACCGCGACGGTCACGGCCGCGTGGGCGGCCGTGTACATCATCCGCGCGGCCGGCAGGCGGATCGCCGGCTCCCGCCTCTCGTCGCCGCCGCCGTCGCAGTCGCTCCCGCCCGACTTCGCCGCGCGCTGGGAGCGGCTGGAGCAGTCGATGGACGCCATGGCGATCGAGGTCGAGCGCATCTCCGAGGCCCAGCGCTTCACCACGAAGCTCCTCGCCGACCGCCCCGCGAACGGCACCAGCCGCCTCCCATCGTCCGACCCCCGCCGGCACAATTCCCCGACGGGAGGAGGCGTGCCGGTAGAGTAAGAGATACGAGATACGAGACCTGCCCCGGGAGGCTACTGCGTCCCGGGGCAGGTCTCGTATCTCGTATCTGCCCTACTACCAGCCTTTCCGCCGACGCAGCTCCGTGATGTGCGCGACGTGGTGGCGGCTGTGCCAGGCGTAGAGGGCGAGCGCGCGGTCGAGGGGCTGGTTGCCGGATTCGGGGTGGTTGAAGCGGCGCGCGAAGTCGGCGGGGGTCATCGCGCGGAGGAGCGTCAGCCAGCGCGTGTGCACGGCCTCCAGCAGCGTGAGCGAGACCTCGATCGGGGTCTCGCGCGTGTCGGGAAGCTCGGCCCAGCGTGCTTCGTCGTACGGCTTGATCGTCGGCACGTCCTCGGTGAGCGCCAGCTTGAAGCGCACGTACGCGTTGAGGTGGCTGTCGGCGACGTGGTGCGTGACCTGCCGCACCGTCCATCCCCCCTCGCGGTACGGCTCGTCGAGCTGCCGGTCCGTGAGGCCGGCCACCGCGGCGCGCAGCGCGGCCGGCGCGCCGGCGATGATCTCGATGAAGCGCGCGCGCCCCTCGGGCGTGTAGCTGTCGGGCTGCCGGAACGTGCCGACCGGGTAGCGGGGGTCGACCGTCGAATCGATCGTCGTGGTCATGGCGGACTCGTGGTGTCGGGTGTGGCTCGAAAGAATGCGGCCGCCGGCGGCGGGCGGATAGAACGATCTTGATGGCGCGCCTCCGCCCGGCAGTCGTCCGCGATCGACTCCGTGCCTCCGGCGCTCACAGCGCGAGCTGCGCGCGCAGGAGCTGCTGGATCCGCTCCTCCAGCTTCCCGGTCGACGAGCAGGTGACGACGCTGCCGTTGCTCGTGGCGCTCGACTTCGCCGAGCCGGAGACCAGCGTCAGGACGTTGGTGACGCGGTTGGTGCCCTCGCCCGGCTGGAGCTGCGTCACGACCGAGATCTGCACGTCGTAGCTGTCCGCGTTCGGGATCCCCATCGCGCCGCCGCACCTGAGGTACGTCGAGAGCGGCACGCCGGCCAGCCGCCGCCGGACGCGCGTCGCCTCGCTCCCCAGGACGTGCTCCTCCGTGCGCACGGTCGTGACCGGCAGGGCGAGCGAGTCGAAGACCGCGGGCAGCACGCGCCACACGCTGTCGGTCGGCTTCGCCACGACGCGCGCCGAGGCCATGGAGCTCTCGACGGCGCCGAGGGTCATCGTCCCCGCACCGCTGGAGACGACGACCGTGGACGGCCGCGTGGTGAAGCCCGGGTCCGGCCGCGTGCCGTTGCACGCGGCGGCGGCGGGCGTCAGCAGGGCGAGGGCGAGCAGTGGGACGCGCCGCATGGGCGGCTCCGTGGTGACCGTGGCGGGGGGGGCATGGACATGATTCGGCGCGGCGCGGCATCCGTCAAGCCGCGAGTAGTGGGTCACTTCGAGGGCGGTGGCAACGGCAACAGCGACGGCAACAACTTTGACAGGATGAACAGGATGAACACAGGATGACGGCCGCTCGGGAGCCTATGGCCTTCCGGGGCCCATCATCCTGTTCACCATCCCGTGCATCCTGTCGCCGTTCGTCCTGTCAAAGCCGCTGCCGTTGCTGCTGCTTCAACGTGACCCACTACCCGTTGCCGCGGCCACGTTGACATCGATGCCGGCCGCGCATATACTGCCGACGACAACCGAACGCTCGTGGTGATTTGCCG
>DATFPD010000057.1:0-6013 GCA_035265005.1 Gemmatimonadaceae bacterium
AGCTCATCACGCCGTAGATGCCCACCGCCGCCAGCGCCAGCGCCACCGTCGCGAACACGGCGAGCAGCGTCAGGTTCACCCGCGGCCGCGACACCGAGCGGGCGAGCCGCTCCTCCATCGTCGTCAGCTCGAACACCGGCAGGTCGCGGTCGAGCGCCGCCACCTCGCGCCGCGCGGCGCCGGCCAGGCGCAGGGGGTCGCCGGACGTCTTCGCGACCAGCGTCAGCGTGCGCGTGCCCACCTGCGGCGCGGAGAAGTAGATCTGCGGGTACGGCTCGCGCGTCAGCTCCTCGATCCGCGTGTTGCCCACCACGCCGACGACCGTGTACCAGCCGGCCTCGCTCGTGTCGCCCCGGCTCAGCCGCTGCCCCAGCGGGCTCGTGCCACGCCAGAAGCGCTGCGCCATCGTCTCGTTGATCACCACCGTCTGCGGCGTCCCCGGCCCGTCCTGCGACGCGTCGAGCAGCCGGCCGGCGCGCAGCGGGATGCGCAGCGTCTCGAAGAAGCCGGGCGTGACGGCGCTCACCGCCGCGTCCTGCACCACGCTGGGGTCCGGGACGGGGCGCCCGCGCACCAGGAAGCTGAGGTAGCTGAAGCCGCCGCCCATCGGCAGCGAGGACGTCGCCCCCACCGTGCGCACGCCCGGCAGCGCGGCGAGGCGCGCCTCGAGCTGCTGGTAGAACGCCACCACCCGCGGCTCCTCGGCGTACTTCGTCGGCGACAGGCTCACCGCGAACGTCAGCACGTCGTCACCGCGGAAGCCGGGGTCGACGCCGACCAGCCGGCTGAAGCTCTTCACCAGCAGCCCCGCGCCCGTGAGGAGCACGAGCGCCAGCGCGACCTGGGACATCACCAGCCCGCCGCGGACGCGGTCGAGCCGGCCGCCCGCGGCGCCGCGGGAGCCCTCGCGCAGCGACGAGCTGAGCTCGGACCTCGTCAGGCGGAGCAGCGGCGCCAGCCCGGCTACCATCCCCGTGAGCACCGAGATGGCGGCGGTGAACGCCAGCACCCCGCCGTCGACGCCGATCTCGTCGAGCCGCGGGAGGTTCCCCGGCCGCAGCGCCCGCAGCGCGCTCACGCCCCACACCGCCATCAGCAGCCCCAGCCCCCCGCCGATCAGCGACAGGATCACGCTCTCGGTGAGCAGCTGGCGCGCGATGCGCCCGCGCCCGGCCCCCAGCGAGGCCCGCACCGCGATCTCGCGCTCGCGAGCCGCCGCCCGCGCCAGCATCAGGTTGGCGACGTTCGCGCAGGCGATGAGCAGCACCAGCCCCACCGCCCCGGCGAAGACGAGCAGCGCGCGCTTCACGCCGCCCACGACCTGGTCGTGCAGCGACACGACCTCGGCCGACCAGCCGGTGTTGGACTGCGGGTACTCCGCCACCAGCCGCTTCATGATGGCCGAGAGCTCCGCCTGGGCGCGCTCCACCGTGGCGCCCGGCTTGAGGCGCCCCACGACGGTCAGGAAGTCGGCGCGCCGGCCCGGCGGCGGCCGCGACGGGTCGAAGGAGAGCGGCACCCACAGCTCGGCGGTCTCCGGGAAGCGGAAGCCGGGCTGCGCGACGCCGACGACCGTGTACGGCAGGCCGTTCATCGTGATCGCCTGGCCGACGATCTGCGGGTTCGAGCCGAAGCGGCGCTGCCAGAGCCCGTACGAGAGCACGACCACGCGGTGCGACCCCCACACCTCGTCGGCCGTCGTGAAGCCGCGGCCCATCAGCGGGCGCGCGCCGAAGGTCTGGAGCCAGTTCGATGTCACGCGGTTGCCACGCACGCGCTCCGGTTCCCCGGTGTCGCTGCCGAGGTTGAGCGCGATGTTCCCGCTCCCGGCGAGCTGCTCGAACGCCGTCGTCCCGCCGCGCCAGTCCGCGAAGTCCGGCCACGACGCCGTCTCGCGTCCGATCGTCGTGTGGTTCCCCCACACCATGACGAGCCGCTCCGGCTCCGCGTACGGCAGCGGCTTGAGCAGCACGCCGTTGATCACAGAGTAGATCGCCGCGTTCGCCCCGATCCCGAGCGCGAGCGTGATCGCGACGGCCGCGGTGAAGGCGGGCGCCCTCGAGAGGGTACGCAGGGTGAACTTCAGGTCGCGCAGCAGACTGTCCATCTCGTTTGAGCTCCTATCGTGACGCGGGACTGCTGGGCGCGCTTCGCGCGCCCGCGGGACTGCCAGCGGCCACAGGCCGCTGCGGGACTGCTACGGCGCACGGCGCCGTGCGGGACCCTCGATCATTCATACCGCAACGCCTCCATCGGCTGCACCCTCGCCGCGCGCCGCGCCGGGATGAGCGACGCCAGCACGGCGACGAGCACCAGCAGCAGCGCGGCGGCGACGAAGCTCACCGCGTCGCGCGGGCTCACGCCGAACACCATGCCCTGGAGCGCGCGGGTGGCGGCGGCGGCGAGGGCGAGCCCCACCAGGACGCCGGCCAGCGCGAGCCGCGCGCCCTCGCGCAGGAAGAGCGCGACCAGTCGGGCGCGGTCGGCGCCGAGCGCGGCCCGCACGCCGATCTCCTTCGTGCGCGACGCCACGCTGTGCGCCAGCACGCCGTAGATCCCGATCGCGGCCAGCAGCAGCGCCGAGGCGGCGAACGAGACGAGCAGCGTCATGTTGAAGCGGCGGTCGGCCACCCGGCCGGCGATCATCACCGACGCGGGCTGGAGCCCGCCGGTCGGGATGTCGGGCTCGGCGTCGCGGACGGCGCGGCGTACGGCGGACACCAGCGCCGCCGGGTCGCCGGCGGTCCGCGCGGTGATGAACGCCGAGCGCCACGGGTTCACCGGGAAGGGGACGAACACCTCGGGGAAGAACTGGTCGTCCACCGTGCGCAGGTGCGCGTCCTTCACCACGCCGACGATCTGCGCCTCCACCGGCTCGTTGTAGTCCGGCCTGCCGACGGCCTGCTTGAACACGGTCACCCGGCGGCCTAACGCCTGCTGCGCGTCCGCGCTCGGGAAGAAGCGCCGCACGAACGTCTCGTTGACCACCATCGCGCGGCTGGCCGGCGTCATGTCGGCGTCGGTGAACACGCGCCCCGTGACCAGCGGCTGCTCCACCGTCGCGAAGTGCCGCGCGTCGGCGGCGCGGAAGAGCGCCACGTCCCCCGAGTCGGGCGCGCGCCCCTCGGCGCGCACGGGCGTCACCACGCTGGTGCCGGTCATCGAGAGGTGGTTCACGAACCCCACGTTCCGCACCCCCGGCACCGCGCCCACCGACTCGCCGATGCGCCGGTACACGTCGAGCAGCTTCTGCGGCGAGTCGTACTTCCCCTCCGAGGGGCTGAGGCGCAGCACCAGCAGCCGCTCGGCGTTGAAGCCGGGGTCCACCGCGCGCAGCCGCGCGAAGCTGCGCACCAGCAGCCCCGCGCCCACGAGCAGCACGACCGCCAGCGCCACCTCGGCGCCCACGAATACCGCGCGCAGGCGGCGGCGCCCGACGCCCTGGCTCGCCCCGCGCGAGCCGCCCTCCTTCAGCGCGTCGCCGGGGCGCACCGAGGCCGCGAACAGCGCCGGCGCCAGGCCGAAGATGAGCGCCGTCAGCAGGCTGGCCGCCGCCGTCGCGGCGAGCACGCGGGCGTCCACGCGCACCTCGCCGATCCGCGGCAGGTTGGCCGGCGCCGCGCCGCGCAGCAGCTCCACCCCCCACACCGCCATCAGCACCCCCAGCGCGCCCCCGGCCAGCCCCACCACGACGCTCTCCGCGAGCATCTCCCGCGCGGCCCGCCAGCGGCCGGCGCCGAGCGCGGCGCGCACCGCGATCTCGCGCGAGCGCGCCGTCGCGCGCACGAGCATCAGGTTGGCGACGTTGGCGCACGCCACCAGCAGCACCAGCCCCACCGCCGCGAAGAGCACCAGCATCTGCGGCCGCACGTTGCCGATCACGTCGTCCCGCAGCGGGTACGCCTGCGCGGTCCACCCCTTGTCCTCGGGGTACGCGGCGCCCAGGCGGCGCGCCGCGGCCGCCAGGTCGCCCGTCGCGCGCTCGACCGTGACGCCCGGGCGCATCCGCGCCACGACGCGGTTGTCGACGCGGAAGTCGCGCTTCACCAGCGCCCCGGTGTTGCCCCCGAGCAGCGTCGCCGCCGGGGCGAACGCGTTCGCCCAGGTCGGGTAGTCGGCGCCGCGCGGCAGCACGCCGACGACAGTGTACGCCCCCTCGGCGAAGTCGAGCGTCCGGCCGACCACGCCCGGGTCGCCGCCGAAGCTCCGCTGCCACAGGTCGTACTTGAGCACGATCACGCGCGCGGCGCCGGCGCGCTCCTCGTCAGGCGCGAACAGCCGCCCCAGCGCCGGCTTCACCCCCAGCACGCCGAAGAACCCCTCGGTCACGTGCGCCGCGTTAACGGGCTCGGCACCCTCCCGCCCGCGCAGCAGCAGCCCGCCCGAGCGCATCCACGCCATCCCCTCGAACGCGCCGGCCGTCCCCTCGCGCAGGTCGCGGAAGTCCGGGTACGACGGCGCGTACCCCTGGTTCCCCGCCGGGTCCGTGGAGTACACGCTCACCAGCCGGTCGGACTCGCGGTAGGCGAGCGGCTTGAGCAGCACGCCATTCACGACGCTGAACGCCGCCGTGTTGGCGCCGATCCCGAGCGCGAGCGTGAGCACGGCCGCCGCGGCGAACCCGGGCGCGCGGCGGAGCTGGCGCGCGGCGAGGGAGAGGTCACGAAGCATGGGGAGGCGATTGATGGTTAATGAATGTCGCAACGCCACTGATCGAGCTACTCGCTTCTCAGCGCCCGCACCGGATCCACCCGCGCCGCGCGGCGGGCAGGCACGTACGCCGCCACCAGCGCCACCGCGGTCAGCATCCCGGCGACGGCGCCAAAGGTCGCGGGGTCCGTGGGCTCGACGCCGACCAGCAGGTCACGCAGCACGCGGGTGACCGCGAGCGCCGCCGCGACGCCGATCGCCACGCCGGCCAGCGCGACCCGCGCCCCCTGCCAGACGACGAGGCGCAGCACGTCGCCGCGCGCGGCGCCCAGCGCCATGCGGATGCCGATCTCGTGCGTACGCTGCCCGACCGAGTAGGCCATCACGCCGTAGAGGCCCACCGCGGCCAGCACGAGCGCCAGCGCGGCGAAGCCGCTCAGCAGCGCGGTGTTGAAGCGCGACTGCGCCGTCTGGCCGCGCAGCCGCTCGCGCATCGTGGCGACGCTGAACACCGGGATGTCGCGGTCGGCCGCCGCCACCTCGCGGCGCACCGCGGCCACGATCCCCTCCGGCGCCCCCGCGGCGCGCACCACCAGCCCGTAGCGGTGCGACGGGACGGCGCGGATCGGGAAGTAGACGTCGGGGTCGGCGGTGGCGGCCTCCAGCAGCGTGCGGTACTTCACGTCCCCCGCCACCCCCACGATCTCGGCCGGCGTCGTGCCGAGCAGCAGCCGCTTGCCGAGCGCGTCCCCGTTAGGCCAGTAGCGCTTCGCCATCGCCTGGCTGATGACGACCACCCCCGGCCCGGCGCGCGCGGTGTCGGCGTCGCGGTCGGTGAAGTCGCGCCCGCTCACGATCGGCGTGCCGAGCGCGGCGAAGAAGCCGGGGCTCACGCGGTGCCGGTAGATGCGGATCGCGCCCTCCTGCGTCGCGTCGCTCCGCCCCTCGATCTTCACCAGCGTGGCGCTCGAGCCGCCGTCCATCGGCGTGTCCGACGCCAGCGCGGCGCCGCGCACCCCGGGCGTGGCGCGCAGCTGCTCGGCGATCGCCAGTCCCGTCTCCACCGCCCGCACGGCCGAGTACTTCTGCTCCGGCACCGCGATCCTCGCCACCACCAGCTCCTCGGCGCGGAAGCCGGGGTCGAACGCGTTCACGCGCGCCAGGCTCCGCACCAGCAGCCCGGCGCCGGCGAGCAGCACCAGCGCCACCGCGGTCTGCCCGACGACGAGCGCCACCCGCGCCCGCTGCGCCCCGCGCCCGCCGCTCGACCCGCGCGCCCCCTCCTTCAGCGTCTCGCCGAGCTGCGACTCGGTGAGCGCCGCCGCCGGAACGAGCCCGAAGACGACGCCCGTCACCACCGCCG
>DATFPD010000058.1:0-2459 GCA_035265005.1 Gemmatimonadaceae bacterium
CTCCGGCGGTGGCTCCGGCGGCTCCGGCGGCTTTGGCGGTGGAATGGGAGGCACCGGCTCCTACGGCGGCGGCTCCTCCTACGGCGGCTCGTACGGCGGCGGCTATGGTGGCGGCTACGGCGGCGGCACCTCGACGAGCGGCCGTCAGGGACACTCGGGCCGAGGGCCGCGCGGCTACAAGCGCTCCGACGATCGGATCAAGGAAGACATCAACGAGCAGCTGACCCGGCACCCCGAGATCGACGCCAGCGACGTCGAGGTCGAGGTGCGCGAGGGCGAGGTCACGCTCTCCGGGACGGTCGAGAGCCGTCAGGCGAAGCGGATGGCCGAGGACGCCGCGGAGGGCGTCTCGGGCGTGAACAACGTCACCAACCAGATCCGCGTCTCGCGCGGCGGTGGTGGGAGTGAGGGCGGCCGCGGTGGGAGCGAAGGCCGGAGTGGCAGCGCCAGCTCGAGCGGACGCTCGGGCGGCCGCAGTGGCTCCTCGGGCGGTAGCAGCGCCTCGTCATCGTCCGGCGGGATGGCGGCCAGCGAACGGGAGGGTGGGCGCGGCGGCTCGAGCGACTCCGAGTCGCGCGGCCGCAGCGGCGGCAGCTCCGGCGGGAGCTCCGGCGGCCGGAGCGGCTACTCCGGCGGCTCGAGCGGCTCCTCCGGCGGCGCGTCGAGCAGCTGACCACGGGCTCGGCGCACCGACGCGAGATCGATGGCCCGGTGCGTGCGTTGTAGCGAAACAGATGGATAACAGGAGGATCACCATGCAGGCTGAATCCACACGCACCGGCACCCCGCCGGCCAGAACCGACCGCCTCCCGCTCCCCAAGATCCGCCACACCGAGGAGGGCTACCGCGCCCGCGGCCCCTCCGAGCAGGAAGCGATGCGACGGATGTACGCGAAGCTGGAGCGGGACGCGAAGGGCGAGTAACGGCTGCGAGTTGCGAGTTGCGAGTTGCGAGTTGCGAGAAGGGCCCCGGGAAGCTTCACGATGCTTCCCGGGGCCCTTCTCGCAACTCGCAACTCGCAACTCGCAGCCGTTACCGTTATCCAGTGAGCTTCTCCACCAGCCACTCCCGCGCCAGCCGCGCGACGGTTTCGAGCGTGCCGGGCTCCTCGAACAGGTGGGTGGCGCCGGGGACGATCTCCAGGCGCACCTCGGCGCACATGTGCTGCATCGCGCGGCGGTTGAGGTCGATCACGGGCTCGTCGTTGCCGCCGACGATGAGCAGCGTCGGCGCGAGGACGCGGGGAAGGGCGTCGCCCGCCAGGTCGGGACGCCCGCCGCGCGACACCACGGCGCCCACCCGCTTCGACTCGCGCGCGGCGGCCACCAGCGCGGCGCCGCCCCCGGTGCTCGCGCCGAAGTAGCCGACGCGCAGCGACGCCGTCTCCGGCTGCTCGGCGAGCCACGCCGTCGCGGCCACGAGGCGCCCCGCCAGCAGGCCGATGTCGAAGCGGAGGTGGCGCGTCCACTCGTCCTCGCGCTCCTCCTCGCGAGTGAGAAGGTCCATCAGCAGCGTCGCCAGCCCCGCTTCCACGAGCACCCCCGCCACGTAGCGGTTCCGCGAGCTGTGCCGGCTGCTCCCGCTTCCGTGCGCGAACGCCACCACGCCGCGCGCGTCGCCCGCCGGGAGGGTGAGGTCGCCGTCCAGGGTGACGCCGCCGTCGCCGGCCGCGATCCGCACCGGGCGCGTGCCGCTGCCTGACGACGGCGCGCTCACTCGACCCCCGCGCCCTGCGTGCCCCGCGCGAGGAGGTCGTGCACCTCGTCGTCGGTCGTCTGGGAGAAGTCGTCGTACCAGAGCCCCACGGCGTAGAACGGCTCCGGGGTCGCCACGCACACCGCCGCGTCCACCTCGGCGCGCAGCGCCTGGCACGTCTCCGACGCCGCGACCGGCACGGCGACGATGATCCGCGCTGGCCCCTCCTGGCGGAGCGCGGCCACGGCGGCGCGCATCGTCGAGCCCGTCGCCAGGCCGTCGTCCACCAGGATCACCGTGCGCGCGGTGAGGTCGGGGAAGGGGCGGTCGCCGCGGTACCGGCGCTCGCGCCGCTCCAGCTCGCGCCGCTCGGACTCGGTCACCGCGCGCAGCTGCGCCTCGGTCACCCCGTAGCTCTCGACGATGTCGTCGCTCAGGATGACCACGCCGCCGCTCGCGATCGCGCCCATCGCCAGCTCCTCGTACCCTGGCAGCCCGAGCTTGCGCACGACGAACACGTCCAGCGGCACGCCGAGCGCGCGCGCGACCTCGTAGCCCACCGGCACGCCGCCGCGCGGGAGCGCCAGTACGATCACCTCCGGCCGCCCCGCGTACGCGCCGAGCAGCCGCGCCAGCTCCTGCCCCGCGTGCGTCCGGTCCCTGAATCGTGCCATCTGCAGAGCTCCCTCCCTGGTGCTGCCGAGAGTCGTTCGACTGCACGACCCTTGCCGCCCACCGGCCCGCGACCCGCCGGCGCGGGGCAC
>DATFPD010000059.1:0-21293 GCA_035265005.1 Gemmatimonadaceae bacterium
CTGCGCATCGGACGGAACGGCGTCAGGCGAACCTGGTTCACCGCGGTGCGCAGTGCCGACGTGACGCCCGCCTACCGGTTCGACCTGATCGAGCTCCTGCGCCGCCATCTGGGCGCCGGACCCGCGGTCCGGCTGGCGCAGTCGACCGTGAGGTAAGAGCGGCGAGTACCGACTGAGTTTGAGGTGACCGCGACGGCAACGGCAAGAGCAACGGCGAGGGCAACGGCATTTTGACAGGATGAACACAGGATGGTGAACAGGATGAAAGCCGCTCGGGAAGCGTCCCGGGGCCCTGCATCCTGTTCACCATCCTGTGTTCATCCTGTCAAAATGCCGTTGCCTTCCCTGTCTACAGGGTGGGGAGAGGGTGCGCGGCGGGCTGTATGAGAGATTAGCATGGCTCGTATGCGCATTATGAGTTTGAGCCATGCGCCAGGGGATCGTAGGTTCGCGTCGGCGACGGGAGGACGGCGCCGCGACGACGTGTCGAACCTGGAGACCCGATGCTCGACCTGCGATTCCTCGCGAGGCGCAAGGCGCTGACCGCGATCGCCGTGCTCACCATGGCCCTCGCGCTCGGCGCGAATACCGCCGCGCTCGCGGTGCTGAAGGCGTTTCTGCTCTCCAGCCTCGCCCTGCCCGAGTCGGACCGCGTCCTGCTCATCGCCCCGGAGCGCGACCTGCCGGGACGCGGCACGGTCGTGTTCAACGAGGCGTATCCGAACTACCAGCTGCTGCGCGAGACCCAGCGCTCCTTCGCGGACGTCACCGTCCTGCTGCAGCTGCAGGCGAGCTGGGACGACCACGGCGAGCCGAGACCGCTGAACGCGGCGCGGGCGTCGGCGAGCTTCTTCTCGACGATGCGCGTGCAGCCGACGCTCGGCCGCGCGTTCAGCGCCGGCGAGGAAGGTCCGTCTCCGGCGCCGGTGGTCGTCATCAGCCACGGACTGTGGACGTCGTCGTTCGGCGGCGATCCGGGCGTCGTGGGCCGGACGATGTCGCTGAACGGGGCGCCGCACACCGTGATCGGTGTGATGCCCGAGGGGTTCGAGCAGCCCACGCCGACCGACGTCTGGCTGCCCTTCGACATCCCCGCGACCCAGCGGCGGGCGATCACCGGCGGCCGGCAGCTCTCCGTGTACGGGCGGCTCGCCGACGGAATCTCGTTCGAGCGGGCCCGGAACGAGGTGAAACGGTTCACGGCCCGGGCCATCGAGGCGAATCCCGCCGACAACAAGGACTTTCGCTACGACGTGAAGCGGCTCCGCGACGTGCTGCTCGGCGGCGCCGACTCGAGCGCGCTGTTCGTGCAGGTGGGCGCCGCGACGCTGCTCGTCCTCGCGATCCTCAACCTCGCGTCGCTGCTCGTCGCGTGGGGGTTCGAGCGACGGAAGGAGATGGCCGTTCGGGTCGCGCTCGGCGCGAGCGACGGGCGGGTGATGCGTCTGCTGCTTCAGCAGAGCCTCGCGATCGTCGCGGCCGGGGCCGCGCTCGGCGTGCCCGTGGCGTACGCCGCGCTGCGGATGCTTCAGCAGTTCGACCTCGGGCCGACGGTGACCGTGCTCGTCGGAAAGGCGCACGTCGACCTGGGCGTGCTGTCGGCGACGGCGGCGATCGCGGCGATCGCCGGGCTCGCGGCGGGCGCCCTACCAGCCTGGCTCAGTCGAGGCGCCGCCCTCGGCGACGCGCTGCGGGCGTCGTCGCGCAGCTCGACGCTCTCGCCCCTGGCGCTTCGCTGGCAGAAGGCGATGGTGGTCGGGCAGGCGGCGCTGTCGACGGCGATCCTCGCCGCCTCCGCGCTGATCGCGATGAGCCTCTGGCGACTGTCGGAGATCCCGGACGGTTTCTCGGCGCAGGGCCGGGTCGTCGCGCGCGTCGTACTGCCCGATGCCAGCTACGGCACCCATCTCGAGCGCGCCGCGCTCGGGCGCGCGCTCGACGAAAACCTGGCTGGTGAGCCCGGGATCGCCTCGGCCGGATTCAGCTCGACGCTTCCGGTGAGCGACATCGTGTCGGGAGGGCGATTCTTCATCGAGCTGCCCGACGGCTCGACCTCCAGCGAGCCGGCGCTGTTCCACCTTCGGCGGGTGTCGCCCGGATACCTCGAGACGATGGGCATCCCGCTCCTCCGCGGCCGAACGCTCACGGCCCAGGATGACACCGGCTCGGTTCAGGTGGCGATCGTGAGCCGCGCGCTCGCGGCGCGACTGTGGCCTAACGAGGACGCCATCGGAAAGCGGCTCCTGCGGATGGTGGCGGCGAGTCCTGCGCCGATACCGGTCACGGTCGTCGGCGTCGCGGGGAACACGATGGACGCGGGCTACAGCGCGCCGGCCGGCGAGGCGGTGTACCTGCCGTACTCGCAGGCCTCGGCCGTTCGCCTCTCGATCGTGGCGAAGGGGCGCGGTGACGACCGCGCGACGATCGCCGCGCTGCGTCGCGCGCTCAGGAAGACCGACCCGGTGATCGCGGCGAGCAGCGTGTCGACGCTCGACGCGCTGGTCCTCAAGGCCAACGCGCTGCCGCGGCTGCGCACGATGGTGCTCATCGTGTTCTCCATCGTCGCCGTCGGGATCGTGTCGCTCGGCAGCTACGGCGTGATGAGCCAGCTGGTGAGCAACCGGGAGCGCGAGCTCGCGGTCCGACTGGTGTTCGGCGCACGGCCGACCCAGCTCGGGGCGTCGGTCCTCGCCCAGGTGGCGAGGCTCACCGTGCCCGGCATCGCGCTGGGGCTGGCGGCGGTGTGGTCGGCGAGCAGCCTGCTCGAGACGTTCGTCTTCGGCGTGCAGGCCCGATCCCCGCTGGTGCTCGCCGGCGCGGGAGGCGCGCTGCTCGTCCTGGCCGTGATCGCGACGCTGTCGCCGGCCGTCCGCGCGATGCGCGTCGACATTCGACGCGGCATCGCGGGGTGATGGGCGCGTAGCTGACCGTGAAGCAGGGGCGCGGCGAGCCTCGCCCCTTACGACTCCCGCAGCGCCACCATCGGGTCGACCAGCGACGCCCGCCGCGCCGGCACGTACCCGGCGAGCGCCGAGACGGCCATCAGCACCAGCGCCGTCCCCGCGAACGCCACCGCGTCGGTCGGCCCCACGCCGAAGAGCAGCGACCGCAGCAGCCGCGATGCCACGAACGACGCCGCCGCGCCGAGGGCCACGCCGGTGCCGGCGAGGAGCACCGTGCGCGACACGACGCGCCGCTGCACGCGGCCGGCCGACTCGCCGAGCGCCATGCGGATGCCGATCTCGCGGACCCGCTGGCTCACCGAGTAGGAGAGCACCGCGTAGATCCCGAGCGCGGCGAGCAGCAGCGCCGCGCCCGCGAACGCGCCGAGGATGACGAGGACGAAGCGGCGCGGCGAGATCGCGCGGTCGACGACGGCGTCGAGCGTCTGCACGTCGTCGGTCGGCATCGTCGGGTCGGCCCCGCGCAGCGCCGCCCTGACAGGCCCGGCGAGGGATGAGACGGGGAGCCGCGAGCGCACGACCATCGCGAGCGTGCCATAGTGCGGGTGCTGCATGTACGGGAGGTACATCTCCAGCCCCGCGGACTGCTCGAGCGACTGGTGTCTGACGTCGGCCACCACTCCGACCACCCGCCGCTCGTCGCCGACGAGCAACGTCTGGCCGATCGGGTCCGCGCCGGGGAAGAGCGTCGCCGCTGCGGTCCGGTTGAGGATGATCACCCTGGCGGACTTCGCGTTGTCGTCCGCGGTGAACGGGCGGCCGGCGACGATGGGGATCCGCATCGCCTGGAGGTACCGGCTGTCCACGATCCGCGGGAAGGCGGCCGGCGCCTTGCCCTTCTCGTAGACCACCCCCTTCGCGGCAATGCCCCACTCCCGGTTTCGGCCGAGCGGCGGCGTGTCGGAGAGCCCCACCGCCTCGACGCCAGGGACGGCCTGGACCCGGGCCACCACGTCCTCGTAGAACGCCACCCGCGCGGTGTCGTTAGGGAAGGGGCGCTGCGAGCTGAGCTGCCACACCACCGTCCCCTCGGGGCGGAAGCCGAGGTCGACGTCCATCACGCGGACGAAGCTCCGCAGCAGGAGCCCGCCGCCGACCAGCAGGACGCAGGCGAGCGCCACCTCGCCGACCACCAGCACCTCGCGCACCGCCGCGCTGCGGCGCCCCTCGCTCGACCCGCGGCTGGACTCGCTCAGCGCGCCGGCCTCTCGTCCCGACGAGACCTGGAGCGCGGGCGCGATCCCCACCACCAGCCCCGTCAGCAGCGTGATGGCGAGCGCGAAGCCGAGCGCCGTCCCGTCGACCGTGACCGTGCTCAGCATCGGGATGCTGACCCCGGAGATGCCGGCGACCCACCGGGTGATCCAGAGCGCGAGCAGCGCGCCGGCGGCGCCGCCGCAGGTCGCGAGGATGAGGCTCTCGGCGAGCAGCTGCGCGAGGAGTCGGCCCCGGGTGGCGCCGAGCGCGCTGCGCACGCTCATCTCCTTCGCGCGCTGCTGCGCGCGCGCCAGGAGCAGGTTCGACAGGTTCGCGCATCCCACCAGCAGCACGAGGGCCGCCGCGGCGGCCAGCACGAGCAGCGGCGCGCGGAACCCGCCGGCGATGTGGTCGCGGAGCCCGCTCACCACCGCGCCCAGCCCCCACCGGCGCGGGTCGGCCTCCTGGAGCTGCTTCGTGATCTGGTCGAGCTCGGCCTGCGCGCTCTGGATGCTCGCGCCGGGCTTGAGGCGGCCGATGATCGCGAGCGTATTCCCCCAGCGGTCGGTCTCGTCGCTGATCGGGAACGGGTTCAGGAAGTCGACGCGCGAGGCCGGCGCGAAGGTCGACTGGAAGTCGAAGGAGGGCGGGAGGACGCCGACGACCTCGGTGGGCTCGTTGTTGAGCGCGATCGAGCGGCCGACGATCGACCGGTCGCCGGCGAAGCGGCGCATCCAGAAGCCGTGCGTCAGGATCACCGCGCGGCGCCCGTTCCACACGCTCTCCTCGGCGGTGAAGCCGCGGCCGAGCAGGGGGCGGACGCCCAGCACGTCGAGGAAGTTCTGCGCGACGCCGACGCCGATCAGCCGCTCGGGCGGGCCGTCCGTGCCGACGAGGTTGAAGCCGCCGTAGTCGAAGAACGCGAAGTACCCCGTGATGGCCTCGAACGACCGGGCGTACTGTCGGTAGTCGCGGAGGTTGGAGGTGCGCGAGGTGACCGACGACATCCCGCCCTCGGAGGCGTGCGCCACCCAGACCAGCCGCTCCGGCTCCTTGAACGGCAGCGGGCGCAGCATGAGTGGGCTCATGACGCTGAACACCGACGTCGCCGCGGCCACGCCGAGGGCGACGATCAGCACGGCGAAGGCGGTGAACCCGGGCTCGCGGCGCATCCGCCGCAGCGCGTAGCGGACGTCCTCTCGCAAGGCGCTCATGGAGATCTCCAACAGGGAACGGTCACCCACGGGACGGCTGCATCGGGCGTCTCGTGGGACAGGGCGACCGCGGCGAAGGTTGGCAGGCGGCGCCGCCGCCGCCCTCTGTCATCGCTTGCCGTTGCGCGTTCCGGGTCCGCCGTGCCCCGCGCGCCGCCCCGGATGCCAGCGGAACTTCATGTCGGGCAGCGCTTCCTCGTCCCACCCCGCCCGGCGCTGCCGCACCGGCCGCTTCCATCGCGACATGCGGCGCTGCGCGGCGACGATGCCGGCGAAGACCGGGGGGAAGGTGAACAGGTCCACCAGCTCCGGGTCGAACTGGCGGCCGCGCTCGTCGAGGATCACGTCGCGACCGCTCTCGCTCGACCGGGAGTCGCGGTAGCGCCGGCTGTGCGTGATGGCGTCGAAGGTGTCCACGATCGCCACGATGCGGGCGGCGAGCGGGATCTGGCGCTTCTTCAGCCTGCGTGGGTAGCCGAGGCCGTCCCACCGCTCGTGATGCCCCAGGATTCCTCTGGGCAGCTCGGGGTAGAAGGCCTTGATCGGCGCGAGCACCCGGGCGCCGCGCTGCGGGTGGGTGTCGATCGCCGCCCGGTCCGCCGGCGAGAGGGTGTTGCCGTCATGGACGATGTCGTACAGCGCCTCGTGGATCTTCCCGATGTCGTGGAAGAGCGCCACGTGCTCCACCACGCGGCGGTCGTGCTCGGACAGCCCGGCCGCGTCGGCGAGGATCAGCGCGTACGTCGCGACCCGGCGGACGTGTGCACCCGTGTCCGGGTCGTTGGCGTCGATCGCATTGAGCAGCGTCTCCAGCGAGGCGGCGACGAAGCGCTCCAGACCGGGCTGCGTCATCGGGCGCTGGGGGGCGGGCGAGGGATTAACTGTGATGGTTAATTCGGCTGGCGTCACGGGCTCGTCGCGTGCTCGGGTGCGTCCTGAAAATGGAGGGGGTCCCGCAGGTTCTGGAGCTCCCGGTAATAGTAGAACGCCGTCGGGTGTCGGCCGGGGGGAAGCTCCAGGCGCCGCAGAAACGCGATCTCGGCGTCGGTCGCGCTGCCGCTGAGCGCCGGGTCGCGGCAGAAGCTCGCGAGCCCGGGCTGGATGCCATCGTCGTCGCCCGCCGGCCGCTCGGAGAAGCCGAAGCGCCGCTCGCGCCGGGTCGATGTCGTCGGGCTCAGCACGATCCGGAAGTCGAGCGTCGCGAGGTCCACCTCCCACGACTCCACGAGCGGCTCGAGCACGGCGGCGGCGCTCGCCACCATCATGGCGGACCGGTCCGTGTCCAGGAGCTCGAGGACCGCCACGCGCATCTCCTCGTAGCTGCGTCCGCCGCGCCGGGCGACCGAGCGCACCCACCGCTCGTCCTGGAGCTTCTGCCGGGCGAACGGGCGCGCCACCTCCAGCAGCGCCCGCATCGCCAGGCGCTCCAGCTCCCCATAGGGCTGGCGCTCGAACACCGCCCGCACGGCGTCGCTCTGAGCGGGGCGGCACTTTCGGAGCAGCAGCGCGCGGATCTCGGGAAACAGCGGCTCCGGCTCGTCGCCCAGCTCGCGCTTCAGGTCGGCCTTGCGCTGGAGGTCGGCCAGGCGCGCCAGCTCGCCCGGGGCGAGCCGCAGGCGCCGCTCCATCTTGTCGTAGATGTCGGTGCGCCGGGGAGCCGGCGGCGCCTTCTTCCGCGAGAGGAGCTGCGAGATGTACGACTCCGTGACCTCCGCGGCCTCGGCGAGGTCCTTCTGCCCCAGTCCCAGCTCCTGGAGCCGTCGGGCGATGAATGCGGAGACGTCCATGGCACGCTCACCAGCGGCGACGCGTGGTCGCCGGCCAGGGCCGGAGTGGAAACGCACGGTTGCCGGAGCCGCGCATCTTAACTAGATTGGTAAAGATAGGGCGGCGGCCGTGGAAAATCCACAGCCCGCGCTCGCCCGCCGAGCCCACGCCTCCGAAGCGGCCCCACCCCTTCTCAGGCCGCGCGCTTCCAACGCACGGATCGAGGAGGGTGGATGCAGGGCCAGCATCCGGACCCGCGCATGGTGCTGATCGCCGAACGCGACCAGACCGTCCGCGAGCTTCAGAGACACTTCCTGGAACGAGCAGGCTTCTGCGTCGAGTTCGCCGACGACGGGCAGGCGGCGCTCGACCGCGCCCGCCTGACGCATCCGGCGCTCGTCGTGACGGAGATCCTGGTCCCGAAGCTCGACGGTCTGACGCTCTGCCGCCGGCTCCGGGAGGACGCGATGACCCGGGACATCCCCGTCGTCGTGTTCAGCATGCTGGCCGCCGCCGCGCGTGCCACCGAGGCCGGCGCGCGGGCGTTCCTTCGCAAGCCGATTATCGAATCGACCTTCGTTGCTACGGTCCAGCACGCGATCGCGGCGCAGTCACCTGGCACAATGGAGCATCAATGCGCCCCCCGGTAATCGCGGACCGCCGCGTCGAGATCAGGAAGTCCGCCGACGGCGAGAACGACCGCATGAGCTCGGGCAACGCCGAAGCGGATTACATTCTGGGCGGCGGGTTCCCGGGAAACTCCATCAACATCATCATGGGCCACCCGGGCTCCGGGAAGACGATCTTCGCCGAGCAACTGGTCTTCCACAACGCGGGCGACGACCGGCCGATCCTCTACCTGACGACGCTCTCCGAGCCGCTGGCGAAGGTCGTCCGCTACCTGCAGGGCTTCAAGTTCTTCGACGAGGCCAAGCTGGGATCGCAGGTCATCTACGAGGACGTGGGCCCGCAGCTGGCGAAGCAGGGGGCCACCGCGCTGATCCCGCTGCTCAACGAGGCGATCCGGACGCTGTCGCCGAAGATCATCGTCATCGACTCCTTCAAGGCCCTGCACGACCTGGCGCCGTCGGTGGCCGAGCGGCGTCGGATGGTCTACGAGATGACGGCGCTGCTCACCGCGTACGGCACCACGGCGTTCCTGCTGGGCGAGTACGACGAGGACGACATCCCACGCTACCCGGAGTTCGCGGTCGCCGACGGCATCGTCGAGATGTCGCGGCGCCGGCTGGGCAACCGCGACGAGCGCTACTTCCGCGTCTTCAAGCTGCGCGGCAGCCGGTACCTCGAGGGCGCGCACGCGTTCCGGATCACCGACTCGGGGCTCGACATCTACCCGAGGCTGGTCAGCCCGCAGATGCCGGAAGGGTACGAGCCGGCCTCCGAGCGCGTCTCGATGGGCGTGCGGGGATTGGACGAGATGCTCGACGGCGGCGTGTGGCGCGGCACGACGACGCTGCTCGCCGGCCCCGCGGGCGCCGGCAAGACGACGATCGGGCTGCAGTTCGCGCTCGAGGGGGCGCGGCGGGGCGAGCCCAGCCTGTACATGAACTTCCAGGAGAACCCCACGCAGCTCGTGCGCACCATCCGCGGACTCGGGTTCGACCTGGAGCAGGCGCAGGCGCAGGGTCTCGACCTGGTCTACGCGTCGCCGGTCGAGCTACAGATCGACAGCATCATCGTGGACATGTTCCGCCGGATCCGGCAGCGGCGGGTGCGCCGGCTGGTCATCGACGCGCTCGGCGACCTGGCCAGCGCGGCGACCGACGCGCAGCGCCTGCACGACTACCTGTACGCGCTGGTGCAGCACTTCGCCGTCAGCACGATCACCAGCGTGCTGAACCTCGAGACCGCCGGGAACTCGCTCGCCGGCGGCGGGATGCAGAACGCGATGAGCTACCTGTCGGACAACGTCCTGCTGCTCTCGGTGGACGGGGAAGAGCGGACGCGCCGCACGCTGCGGGTGCTCAAGACGCGCGGCAGCGCGCACGATCTCCGCGTGCGCGAAGTGGAGATCAGCGCGGGCGGGCTGTGCGTGCTCGGATGAGCGCCGCGTGAGCGCCGGGGCGGAGGTCGACCAGATGCGCCGGCTGTCCGACATCGGCCGCGCGCTCACCTATACCACCTCGCTCGACCAGGTGGCGCAGCTCACGGTCCAGCGGGGCGCGGGGCTGCTGGAGGCGACGGCGGCGGTCCTGATGCTCTCGGACGCCCAGGGGCTGTTGCACGTCCGCGCCGCGCACGGGATCACCGAGGAGCGCCTGACGCGGTTCAGCGCCCCGCTGACCGACGAGGTCTTCGGGCAGCTCCGGGGGCTCCTCGGCGGGCAGGACGACCGCTTCATCGCCGTGCCGCTCGTGGTGGGCGGGGCCGTCACCGGGCTGCTCGCGGTCGCGCTCGACCACGCCTCGACCGACGCCGCCGAGTGGCTGCTGTCCGCGCTCGCCGACCAGGCCGCGGCCGCACTGGAGAACGCGCGGCTCGGCGGCGAGGTTCGCGTCGAGATGGAGGGTCGCCTGAAGGCCAGCGAGGGGGCGACCAGCGCGAAGGACCGCGCCCTCGCCACCCTCGCCCACGACATCCGGTCCCCGCTCGGCGCGATCGACGGCTACTGCGAGAACCTGGAGGAGGGGATCTACGGGTCGATCAATGACCGCCAGCGCAAGGCGCTGGAGCGCGTGCGCCTGAGCGGGCGCCATCTCCTGTCGCTCCTGGAGACGGTGATGGACATGGCCCGCCTCACGGCGGGGGCGATCCGCGTGAGCGCGGAGCCCGTGCGCCTCGCATCGGTCGCGCACGAGGCCGTCGACATGATGGCGCCCGCGGCCGCCGCGAAGGGCCAGACGCTGCGTCTCGCCGGCGGGGGGGCCGACGTCGTCGCGACCGGCGACCACGCCCGCCTGCGCCAGGTGCTCGTGAACCTGATCGGCAACGCCGTGAAGTTCACTCCCGGCGAGGGCAGCATCGTCGTCGGGACCGCGGTGGTCGGCGACGGTGGAGCGCAGTGGGGCGAGCTCCGGGTCACGGACGACGGGCCGGGGATCGCCGAGGAGGAGCGGGCGGCGATCTTCGAGCCGTATTACCGCAGCGAGGGCACGGCGCGGATCCCCGGGGTGGGGCTGGGGCTGGCCATCTCCCGCGCGCTGATCGTCCAGATGGGCGGCGAGATGCGCGTCGAGAGCGAACTGGGCGCCGGCTCGTCGTTCGTGGTTCGGCTGCCGCTGCGCCTCGAGGTGGATCCGGCCCCGGACGTTTCGCCGGCGTAGCGCGTCCCGCTCGGTGTGCTCAGTGCCCGCCGAGGATCACGTTGCCTCGCTGCGGGGCGGGGCGGGCCGGCGCGGCGGCGGCGTAGACCATGTCCTCGCTGTCATCGCCGTCGCCCTCGCAGTGGGCCATGGTCTCGCTGTAAAGGACGCAGAAGACGCCTTCCATCTCCCAGCGCTTCCGCCAGCGCGTCATCACCTGGCGGTCGGACGCGGAGAACGTGGTGAAGGGCTGGCCGTCGAAGATGGCGATGTGGGTGTGGACGGTGCCGACCCACTCGGGCGGGCGGCACTCCCGCAGCGACGCGGCCGAGGAGATGCTGGCGGAGTCGGCGCCGGAGGGCGCGAGCTCGCGGATGGCGGTGATCGACCAGCCGCCGTCGCGGCGCTCGGCGGCCATGCAGGCCACCCGCTCCTCGTGCGCCGCGATGCTCTCCGCCCAGAGTCTGGTGAGCTCCACGCTGGCGTCGCGGCCGAAGCCGAACCGGACGGCGGCGCGCAGGCCGGCCGGCGCCGCCGCGGCCAGGACGAAGATGACGGCCAGCGGGCCCAACGCCCGTCGCGCTCGCCGCCTGGCCGGTGTGCGTCTGCTGATCGTGCCCATGGGACTCCTCCTTCGTGCACCGCGCGCGATCAGGCTCGCACGTCCGCCGGGTGGCCGCCCGGACGACCGGCGCTCGGCCCACCTCCACTCTTGAAGGTTGCGCGCCCGCGCGCGCAAAGCGGACATCGTGCGGGGGGCCACCGTCGTTAGGTGACGGCGGTCACGGGCGCGCGGTGCGGCGGGACGGAAAGTCGCGTTAGGTACGGGGGGGCGGCGCCCGCGCGGCCGCAGCCCGGGAGGGGGCCGCGGCCCGCCGGCAGGACGAGCGGGCCGCCGAGCGTCACGACGCACCAGCGCAGGACCACCGCGCGCCCGCCCGCCGCCATTGACAGCGCCGCTCCCAGGCCCGATACATATATAAGACTCTTATACAACTCTCCCGACCCCATGCCCGGCGCGCTCCCGTTCCTGAAGGGCACCATGGACATCCTCGTGCTCAAGGCGCTCGGCTGGACGCCGATGCACGGCTTCGAGCTCGCCCGCTGGCTGGAGGAGCGGTCGGGGGCGGCGTTCGAGATCGACGAGGCGGCCGTCTACCAGTCGCTCTACCGGCTGGAGGCGAAGGCGCTGGTGGCCGCCGAGTGGGGGCGGAGCGAGAAGGGGCACCGCGCGCGCTACTACCGCCTGACGGCGGCCGGCCGCGAGCACCTGCGCCGCGAGGCCGCGCTCTGGCGGCAGTACGCCGAGGTCGTCGCCAGCATCCTGGACGCCGCGCCGAAGAAGGCGTAGCGGGCGGAGCCACGGCGCCGTGCTGCGACCCGGGATCCCCCGCGCCTTCCGGCTGGCGCTCCGCCGCCGCGACCGGCTGTGGCGCGAGGTGCGCGACGAGATCGACCATCACCTCGCGCTCGCGGTCGAGGAGCTGGTCGAGCGGCGGGGGCTGACCCCCGAGGCCGCGCGCGCCGAGGCGCTGCGCCGGCTGGGCGGCGCGCCCTCGGTCGAGGACGTCCACCAGCGGCTCCTGGCCGCGGCACAACGGAGGGAGGACCGCATGCGCCTGCGCGAGCGGCTCGGGACCATCGCCGACGACCTGCGGTACGCGCTGCGCCAGCTCCGGCGCAGCCCGGGCTTCGCGCTCGCGGTCGCCGCCACCTTCGCGCTCGGCATCGGCGCCAACGCCACGATGTTCGGCGTGGTCGACCGGCTGCTGCTGCGCCCGCCGGCGCACGTGCGCGAGCCCGAGCGACTCGTGGAGCTGGGGGCGCGGTGGCGATGGGAGAACGACACGATGACCCAGAAGTCGTTCCCCTACGTCACGTACAGGGCGCTGCGCCGAGGACTCGTCGGCCCGGACGTGGAGGAGGTGGCGGCGACGACGTACTCGGCGGGGGACTTCCCGGTCGGCCGCGGCGAGCGCGCCCGCAGCGCCCGGGGGATGCTCGTCAGCGCGAGCTACTTCCCGCTGCTGGGCGCGCGCCCCGCGCTCGGCCGCTTCTTCCTGCCTGACGAGGACGTCGAGCCGGTCGGCGCGCCGGTCGCGGTGATCGGCCACGGCTACTGGCAGCGCGCCTTCGGCGGGTCGCCGGCCGCGCTCGGCCGCGGGCTCGAGATCGGCACGCGCCGCTACACGATCGTCGGCGTGGCGCCGCGGGGGTTCACCGGCGTCGAGCTGGGCGCGGTGGACGTCTGGCTCCCGATCTCGTCGGCCGAGGGGCTGCGCTTCGGCGGCGCCGAGTGGGCCACCACGCGCCGGAGCACCTGGATCCGCGTCTTCGCCCGCGTCGCCCCCGGCGTGCCCCGCGAGCGCGTGGAGGCGCGCGCGACGGCGATCAACCTGGAGGCGGGCGAGCCGCGGATGCCGGGGATGGGCGCGACGATCGCCGCGATCCCGCTCGTGGCCTCGATCCGCGCGGTCACGCAGGGGGTCACGGCCAGGGTCGCCGGGCTGCTGGGGCTCGTGTCGGGACTGGTGCTGCTGATCGCCTGCGCGAACGTCGCCAACCTGCTGCTCGCCCGCGCCCTGCGCCGCCGGCAGGAGCTGGCGGTGCGGGTGGCGCTGGGGGCGTCCCGCGCCCGCATCGTCCGGCCGATGCTCGCCGAGAGCCTGCTGCTGGCGCTGCTGGGCGGGGCCGCGGCGCTGCTGATCGCGCAGTGGGGCGGCGCGCTCCTGCGCGTCCTGGTCTTCGGCGACCTGCGCTGGGAGGGCTCGCCGGTGGACGGGCGCGTGCTCGCGTTCACCGCGCTCGCGGCGACGCTGACCGGGGTCGCGGCCGGGCTCATCCCGGCGCTGCAGGCGAGCCGGCTCCCGCCGAGCGCGGCGCTCGCGTCGGGCGCGCGGGAGGCGGGGGAGCGGCACCCCCGGACGCGGGCGGTGCTGGTGGCGGCGCAGGCGGCGCTGGCCGTGGTGCTGCTCGTGGGCACGGGGCTGTTCGTGCGGAGCCTGGACAACCTGCGCGAGCTGCCGCTCGGGATGCAGCCGGACCGGGTGCTGCTGGCGACGATGGACCTCCGCCTGCTCGGCCTAACGATGCGGGAGACCGACGCGATGTTCCGCCGGATGGAGGAGCGGGTGCGGGCGCTGCCCGGCGCCGGGCCCGCCGCGGTCGCGGTCACGGTGCCGGGGCGGGGGTCGTACGGGACGATGGTCCGCGTGCCGGGGCTCGACTCGGTCCCCGTCCCGCCCGGCGGGGGGCCGTTCGTGAACGCGGTGCGCCCCGGCTTCTTCGCGGCGATGGGGACGCGCATCCTGCGCGGGCGCGAGTTCACGGAGGCGGACGAGTCGTCCCGGGCGCGGGTGGTGGTGGTGAACGAGACGATGGCGCGGCTCGCCTGGCCGGGGCAGGACGCGCTGGGCAAGTGCGTCAGGGTCGGCAGCGACACGGCGCCGTGCGCGGAGGTGATCGGCGTGGCGGAGAACTCGCGCCGGCAGGACTGGGTGGAGGGCGAGATCTTCCACGTCCACCTGCCGCTGTCGCAGGCGCCCGACTGGATGGCCGCGCGGCTGCTCGTCGTGCGTCCGGCCGGCGGCGGCGGCCGCTACCCCGAGCGGCTGGCGGCGGACGTGCGGCGGGCGATGCAGACGGCGGCGCCCGACCTCCCGTACGCCGAGGTGCGGCCGCTGGAGACGCTCTACGCGAGCGAGCTGCGCCCCTGGCGGCTCGGCGCGACGATGTTCGGCGCGTTCGGCGCGCTGGCGGTGCTGCTGGCGGCGGTGGGGCTCTACGGCGTGATGGCGCTGAGCGTCGCCCAGCGCACGCGCGAGCTGGGGGTGCGCATCGCGCTCGGCGCCCGGCGGGGCGACGTCGTGCGCCTCGTCGTCAGGCAGGGGGTGCGGCTGGTGGCCGGCGGCACCGTCGTGGGGCTTGCGGCGGCGCTGGGGGCGGGGCGGTGGGTGGAGGCGCTGCTCTTCCGCGTGTCGCCGCGCGACCCGGCGGTGTACGGCGGCGTGGTGCTGCTGCTGCTGGCGGTCGGGGTCGCGGCGTGCCTCGTTCCGTCGTGGCGCGCGGCGCGGGTGGACCCGGCGGTGGCGCTGCGGGCGGAGTAGGGGCGACTTTCAGACCGAGTCTTACTCCGCGGTCCGGCGGCGCCCACTATTGGGCGGTCGCCGGCGGAGGCAGGCGCGCGGCGGCGGGCGTCGCACGACCCACGATCCTGCAACGGGACGGGGACCATGGCACCGCACCCCGACGTGGAGCGCCTCGCCCGGCTGAACGAGCGGGTGTTCGGACTCTACCAGCAGGAGAGCTTCGGGGAGGCGCTCGAGGCCGCGACGGGCGCCTACGCCTTCGCGCGCGACCACCTGGGCGAGGAGGACCCCAAGTCGATCGCCGCCCTCAACAACCTGGCCGAGCTGCACCGCGTCCTCGGCCGCCACGCCGACGCCGAGCCGCTGCTGCGGCGGGCGGTGGAGCTGGCCGGGCGGGTGTTCGGCACCGCGAACCCCGACTACGCGGCGAGCCTCAACAACCTCGCGCTCGTCTACTACGAGACGGGGGACCCCGCGGCCGCGCTGCCGCTGGCCCGGGAGGCGCTGGACGTCCGGCGCCACACGTTAGGCGACGACAGTGCGGAGGTCGCCAGCTCCTGGCGGCTGCTGGCGGCCGTCGCGCGGGACGCCGCGGACGCCGCGCTCGCGGCCGGGGACCACGCGGCGGCCGAGCCCGCGATGCGCGAGCTGCTGGCCGGCGTCCGCGCGACGCGCGGCGCGGACGGCGTGGACGCCGCGACGGCGCTGGAGAAGCTGGCCGAGGTCTCGCGCCGGCTGCAGAAGTACGCCGCGGCGGCGCCGCTGCTGCGCGAGGCGCTCGAGATCCGGCGCGCCGCGCTGGGCGACGAGCACCGGGAGGTCGCCCGGACGATGAACGACCTCGGCGCGCTCTACGCGACGATGGGGCGGTTCGCCGAGGCGGAGCCGCTCTACCGCCAGGCGCTCGAGCTGGCGCGCCGCATCGAGGGCGAGCACAGCCATCAGGTGGCGAGCGGGCTGAGCAACCTGGCTGCCTTCTACCACGCCCTCGGGCAGCACGCCGAGGCGGAGCCGCTCTATCGTCAGGCGCTGGAGGTGATGCGCGCGACGCTGGGGCCCGACCATCCCAACGTGGCGACGGCGCTCTACAACCTGGCCGGGCTCTACCTCGCCACGGACCGGCAGTCCGCGGCCCTGGCGCTGTACGAGGAGTCGCTGGCGATCCGGCGCCGGGCGCTCGGGGAGGACGACCCGGGCGTGGCGAGCGCGCTGCGGGCGATCGCCGCGGTGCGCCGGAAGGGAGGCGAGACGGGCGCCGCCACGCCGCTGCTCGTGCGGGCGCTGGAGATCGATCGCGCCGCGCTCGGCGACGGCCACCCCGCGGTGGCCGAGCGGCGCCGGGAGCTGGCGGCGCACTACCACCAGGCCGGCGACGACGCGGCGGCCGAAGCGCTGTACCGCGCCGCCCTGGAGCGCGCCCGCGCCGCGTCGCCGGCCGACGACGGCGCCGTCGCGGCGGCGCTCGACGACCTGGCGGCGCTCCACGAGGCGGGCGGGCGCTGGGCCGCGGCGCTGCCGTTCCGCGAGGAGGGGCTGGCGGTCCGGCGCCGCCTCGCCGCCGGCGGCGCGCCGCGCCGCGAGCTGGTGGTGGCCCGGGCCCTGGAGGCGCTGGCCGCGCTGCACGAGGCGGCGGGCGACGGCGCCGCCGCGGTCCCGCGGTACGAGGAAGCGTTAGGCATCCGGCGGGCGGAAGCGGGTGGCGCGGGGGCGCCGCTGGCCGCCGCGGCGACGCTGACGCGGCTCGGCGGCCTGTACGCGGGCGCCGGCGACCGCGCCCGCGCCCTGCCGCTGTTCGACGAGGCGGTCGCGCTGTATCGCGCGGCGGGCCACCTCGCGGGAGCCATCGGGCCGGCGCGCGGGGCGCTGGAGATCAAGCGGGCGACGCTCGCCGAGGACGACCCCGCGCTCTCCGCCAGCCTGAACAACGTGGCCGAGCTGTACCGCGCGCTCGGCGACCACGACGCGGCGGAGCCGCTCTACGCGCAGGCGCTGGAGCGCGTGCGGGCCGCGCAGGGCGAGGACGGCGCGGACGGCGCGGACGCCGCCGGGATCCTCAACAACATGGGGCTGCTGCAGAGGGCGCGGGGCGACTTCGCGGCCGCCGCCTCGCTGCTGGAGCAGGCGATCGCGATCGGGCGGCGGGGTGCAGACTCCGAGCCCCGCGCGCGGGCGCTGCTGGCCTTCGGCCTGAACAACCTGGGGGACGTGTACCACTCCGTCGGGCGGTACCGAGACGCCGCGCCGCTGTTCGACGAGTCGCTCGAGCTGCGCCGCGCGCTGTTCGGCGAGCGCTCGCCAGAGGTCGCGGTCGTGCTGCACAACATGGGGCGGCTCCGCGTCGCGACGGGCGAGTACGCGGCGGCGAAGCCGCTGCTCGAGCGCGCCCTGGCCGTCGAGGCCGCGACGATCGGCGACGACCATCCCGATTACGCGCTCACGCTCGTGAACCTCGGGGAGCTGCACCTGCGGCTCGGCAGCGCCAGGAACGCGGAGACGCTGCTGCAGCTGGCGCTGCTCATCCAGCGCAAGGCGCTCGGGCCGGACGATCCGGTGCTGGCGGTGACGCTGGGCGACCTCGGCTCCGTCTACCAGAGCGAGGGCAAGTTCGCGCACGCCGAACAGCTCCTCCGGCAGGCCGGCGGCATCCTTCGCGACGCGCTCGGCGAGCGGCACCCCGAGGTCGCCGCGAACGCCAACCAGCTGGCCCAGCTCTACCTCCTCACCGGGAACTTCGCGGCGGCGGAGGAGCACTTCCTGCGAGCGCTCGCGATCGCGCGCGCGGTGGGAAACCGCGTCGCCGCGGCGACCGTCGGCAACAACCTCGCGCTCCTCTACGACGCGACCGGGCGCAGCGGGGAGGCGATCCGGCTCTTCCAGGAAGCGCTGGAGATCCGCCTGGACGCGCTGGGCGCCGAGCATCCCGACGTCGCCCAGAGCCTGAACAACCTCGCCGCGGCGACGCTCTGGCTCGATCCCGCGGGCGCGAGGACGCTCTACGAGCGGGCGCTGGCGATCCGGCGCCGGAGTCTGGGCGGTGCGCACGACGATGTGGCGCAGAGCCTGAACAACCTGGCGTACCTCCTTCAGGCGGGCGGCGACTTCGCCGCGGCGGAGCCGCTGCTGCGCGAGGCGCTGGAGATCCACCGCGCGGCGGTGGGGGAAGAGCACGCCTCCTACGTGCTCACGCTGCACAACCTCGCGACCGTGCTGGTCGCGCTCGGCCGGATCGCCGAGGGGATGGCGGAGGCCCGGCGCACGGAGGCGATCCACGACCGGCTCATCGCGCAGGTGTTCGGGCTCGGCTCGGAGCGGCAGCGGCTGGCGTTCGTCGACGGATTCCGCGCCACCTTCCACGCGTTCCTGTCGCTGGTGCGGACGCACCTGCCTGACGACCGCGACGCGGTGCGCGCGGCGTTCGACCTCGTGCTGTCGCGCAAGGCGATCGGCGCCGAGGCGGTGGCGGCGCAGCGCGAGGCGGTGCTCGGCGGCCGCTACCCGGAGCTGACGCCGAAGCTGGAGGAGCTGGCCGCGCTGCGCACCGAGATCGCGCGGAAGACGCTCGGCGGGCCGGCCGTCGCCGGCCCGGGCGGGCGGGGGCTGCGCGAGCTGAGCGCACGCCGGGAGGCGCTGGAGGCCGAACTGGCGCGCCAGGTCCCGGAGATGGACCTGGCGCGCCGGCTGCGCGGGGCCGACCGGCCGGCGGTGTCGCGCGCGCTGCCTGACGACTCGGCGCTGGTGGAATTCGTTAGGTTTCCCGCGTTCGACTTCGCGGCGGCCCCGCTGAAGGGCGAGCCGCCCTGGCGGGCGGAGCGGTACCTGGCGTTCGTCATGCTGGCCGGGGCACCTGACGAGGTGCGGATGGTGGACCTGGGCGAGGCCGGCCCGATCGACGAGATGATCGCCGCCGTGCGGGAGTCGATCACGCGGGAGCGGGAGCGGGAGGGCGCCGGGGCGCCGGCCGCCGGCGACGGCGGCGCGCTGCGGGCGGCCGTCTTCGATCCCCTGCGGAACGCGCTCGCCGGCCGCACGCGGCTCTTCCTGGCGCCCGACGGCGACCTCACGCGGCTGCCCTTCGAGGTGCTGCCGCGGGACGGCGGCGGGTTCCTGATCGACGAGCTCCGCATCAGCTACCTGAGCGTCGCGCGCGACGCGGCGGGCTTCGGCGCCGCGGCGGTCGGGACGCCCACGCCCGCCCTCGTCGCTGCCGACCCGGACTTCGACCTCGCGGAGTCGGCGGCGACCGGGGCGGGCGATCCCGGGGCGCTGTACTTTCCCCCGCTGCTGGAGACGCGCGAGGAAGGGGAGCAGGTCGCGCGGCTGCTCGGCGTGCGGCCGCTGGTGGGCGCGGCGGTGCTCGAGGCGCGCATCAAGTCGCAGCGCTCGCCGCGCGTCCTGCATGTGGCCAGCCACGGCGTGTTCGAGCCCGACGCGGCGGCGGACCCGAACGCCCGGGCGCGGGCGCGGGCCGCGGCGGGCGCACGCGGCGGCGACGTGCTCGCGGCGGCGGCCGGTCCGGAGAACCCGATGCTGCGCTCGGGGCTCGCGCTGGCCGGCGCCAACTGGCGGGCCGGCGGCTTCGCGCCGCCGGCAGAGGCCGAGGATGGCATCCTGACGGCCGAGGACGTGGCGGTGCTGGACCTGACGGCGACCGACCTCGTCGTGCTATCGGCGTGCGAGACGGGGCTGGGCCGGGTGCACGTCGGCGAGGGCGTGTTCGGCCTCCGGCGCGCGTTCGTGCTCGCCGGCGCGCGGACGCTGGTGATGAGCCTGTGGAAGGTCCCCGACCTGGAGACGCGCGAGCTGATGGTGGATCTGTACGGGCGGCTCCTGGCGGGGGACTCGTGCGCCGACGCGCTCCGCGCGGCGCAGCTCGCGATGAAGGCCCGCCGGGCGGACCCGTACTGCTGGGGCGCGTTCGTCTGCCAGGGCGACCCGGGGCCGCTGCGGGGCGAGGGCGATCACTCCCGCAGCACCTGATGCACGAACGCCACCGCGGCCGAGCCCTCGCCGACCGCGGCGGCCACGCGCTTCATGCTGCCGCCGCGGACGTCGCCGACCGCGAAGACGCCGGGGAGGCTCGTCTCGAGGAGGTGCGGCGGGCGGGCGAGCGGCCAGCGCGCGGCGGCGAGGTCGTCGTGCGAGAGGTCCGGCCCGGTCCTGATGAACCCCTTCGCGTCGACGGCGACGCAGCGGGCGAGCCAGCCGGTGCTCGGCGTGGCGCCCGCCATCACGAAGACGTGGCGGATGTCGCGGCGCTCGACCTCGCCCGTTACCCCGCTGCGCCAGGCGATGCGCTCGAGGTGGAAGTCGCCGTCGCACTCCACGAGCTCGGTGCGCGTGCGCAGCTCGATCGCCGGGTGCTCCTCGATGCGGCGGATGAGGTAGCGCGACATGGTCTCGGCCAGCCCGCCGGAGCGGACGAGCACGTGGACGCGCCGCGCGGTCTGCGCGAGGAAGACCGCCGCCTGGCCGGCCGAGTTCCCACCGCCGATGACGATCACTTCCTCGCCGGCGCAGAGCTGGGCCTCCATGAACGTCGCGCCGTAGTACACGCCGACGCCCTCGAACTGCGACAGGCGCGGGACGGCCGGCCGGCGGTACTCGGCCCCGGTGGCGATGATCACCGCCCGCGCCGGCACGCTCGCGCCGTCGCCGAGCTCGAGGGCGTAGGGCTTCCGGTCGCACACGAGGCGCGTGGCGCCTCTCGCGACCAGCAGCTCGGCGCCGAACTTCTGCGCCTGCGCGTACGCGCGGCCGGTTAGCTCCTGGCCGGAGACGCCGGTGGGGAAGCCGAGGTAGTTCTCGATGCGGGAGCTGGAGCCGGCCTGTCCGCCGGGGGCGCTCGTCTCGAGCACCAGCACGTCGAGCCCCTCCGACGCGCCGTAGACCGCGGCCGCGAGCCCCGCCGGTCCGGCGCCGACGACGACCAGGTCGCGGACGCGCGTCCGGTCGACGGCGTCGTTGAAGCCGAGGCAGTCGGCGATCTCGCTGTTGGCCGGGTTCCGCAGCACCACCTCGCCGCGGCAGATCAGCACCGGGATGTCGGCGACCGCGACGTGGAAGCGGTCGAGCAGCTCCTGCACCCCCTCGTCGCGGTCGAGGTCGACGAAGGCGTGGGGGTGGCCGTTGCGGGTCAGGAACTCGCGGGCGCGGAGCGTCCCGGGGGAGTGGTTCGAGCCGACGAGCACCACGTCGCCGACGCCGCGGGCGATCAGCTGCACCCGGCGCAGGACGAAGGCGCGCATCAGGATCTCGCTCAGCTCGCCGTCGGCCTGCACGAGCGCCAGGAGCTGCTCGCGGTCCACCTCGACCACCTCGCCGGGCTCCGTCACCCGCGCCCGGACGAGCGTGGGGCGGCCGGCGAGCAGGTTGATCTCGCCGGTGAACTGGCCGGCCCGCAGCACGGCGACCTGCTCCACGACGCCGCCCGCGCCAGGCCTAACGATCTCGACCGCGCCACGGCGGACGACGAACAGCCGCTTGTTGGCGCCGCCGGGCTCGAGGAGCAGCTCGCCGGTCCCGACCTCGCGCTGGCGACCGTGCGCGGCCGCGCGCGCGAGCTGCGCCGGCGTCAGCGTGGGGAACATCCGCTCCTGCGACTCGGCGGCCGGCGGCGGTGGCTGCGGCGGTGGTGGCTGCGGCGCCGCCGCGAGAGCGGGCCCGGTGCTCGGCGTGGTTGTGGTCATCGTCATCCCACTGGAGTGTCGCCGCCGCGGGAGCGGGCTACTTCGCCGTCGCGTCGGTCGCCTGGTCGATGAGCTTCACGACCTCGCGCGGGTGCGAGAGGAAGGGCAGGTAGCT
>DATFPD010000060.1:0-10030 GCA_035265005.1 Gemmatimonadaceae bacterium
TCCTCGAACGCGAACTCGCTGCCCATGAACGGGCCGGCCTTGTTGCTCGAGGCGATCCGCTTCACGCGCGTGACCGCGGGGAGGTACAGCCACTGGTCGTCCGGCCCGGCCCCGTGGCTGTACGTGAGGACGGCACTCCCCTTCACGTCCGCCGGCTGGTCGAACACTACCAGCGTTCGGTCCCCGTCACCGGGGACCTCGAACGTCGCGCTCCGCATCTGCCGCTCGCTCGTCTGGCCGTGCGCATTCGTCAGTGTCATCCGCACCTCGACCACGCTGCTCCGCCAGCCGTTGTCGCGGCGATCCGCCTCCCGGGCGATGGCGAGGCCGCGGGCGCCCGCGTCGGCGGCCGGGCCGCTCCCGTCCTGGGACCAGGCGCGGGAGGGGATGAGCGCGGCTAGCCAGAGGCCGCCGGCCGCGAGTACAACAGTGACGTGGAAGGACATTGTAGCTCCGATTGGGGTCATGCCGCCTTCGCTGGGGCCGGCGACGCCACGGACACCGGCTGCGGCCGGCGCTCCGCCAGCCACACGAGCAGCGCCGGCAGGAAGACGAGGTTGAAGAGGAGCGCGATCCCGATGGTGATGGCCGTCAGCTTCGCGAGGTCGAAGAAGAGGCCGAAGCTCGACTGCGAGAGCACCAGGAAGCCTGCGATGAGCGCGGCCGACGTGACGATCAGGTCCCAGCCCGCCGTGCTCAGCGCCTGTCGCACCGCCTCGCGCGCGCCCAGGCCGTGCTCCTCGACGGCGACGCGGTACTTGCTGATGAAGTGCACGACGTCGTCGTCGATGATCCCGAGGGTCATGCCGGCGACGATGGCGAGGCCGCCGGTGATCTGGCCCTTCGCCAGCGCCCAGACGCCGAAGGCCGCCACGATCGGGACGGCGATCGCGACGACGCTGATCGCGCCGTAGCGAACGCTCCGCAGCACGAGCGTCAGGAGCCCGGCGATGAGCAGGACCGACCAGACGGTGCCCGTGAGCATGCTGTGGATCTGCCGGCGCACGAGGTGCGCGAAGACGAGCGGCATGCTGATGCCGTGCGTCGCCGCAGACGCCGGCCCGTGCTCGCGGAGCCACGCCTCGCCCGCCTCGGTGAGGGCGATCAGCCGCTCGCTGGGCAGGTTGTCCACCGTCGCCACGACGCGCGTGGCGGACTTGTCGACGTTGATCTGGTTGTTGAGGTCGAGCCCGTAGGGCAGGGACATTTCGTAGAGCAGCAGGTACTGCGCGGCCTCGGCGGCGTTCGCCGGAAGCCGGTCGTACGCCGCGCTATCCCCGTGCATCGCGCGGTTGATCCGCGTCGCGACCTCGTCGAACGCGCTGACGTGGGTGACGTGCGGCTGCGCCTCGAGCCAGCGGCGGAAGTCCTGGAGGAGCCTCAGGTACGCCGGGTCGGTGATCCCCCCGCTGCGGCCGGCGCCGACCGAATACTCGATGGTGTAAATGCCCGTCAGCCGCTCGCTCAGGTGATCCGTGTCCCGGCGGAACTCGATCCGCGGGTCGAGGTACTTCACGAACTCGTCATTCAGCTCGTTGCGCGTCGCCAACACGCCCATGACGAGGGCGAGCGCGCCGCCGCCGACGAGTACCAGGCGATGCCGGGCCGCGACGAGGCCACCGAGGCGTTCGAGGAGCGCGGCGCCGCGGGCGCTCTCGCCGCGGGCGCTCTCCTCCGGCCGGCGCGCGGCGCGGAACGGCAGCAGGAGCAGGAGTGCCGGCAGCACGGTGAGCGACAGGGCGCAGGCGGCCAGGATGCCGATGGCGGTCATGTTCCCCAGGTCGCGAAATGGCGGCACCTCGCTGAAGTTCATTGAGAGGAATCCGACGGCGGTCGTCGCGCCGGTGAGGATCACCGGGACGGTGTTCAACCCGAGACTCTCCCGTAGCGCGTCGCGCTTGGTCAGCCCCCGCGCCATCGCCCGCTGCGCGGCGCTCAGGATGTGGACGCTGTCCGCGACCCCGAGGGTCATGATCATCGTCGGCACGGAGGCGATCGGGGCCGTGAACTGGATGCCGAGGTACCCGGCCGCGCCCATCGCGGTGACGATGGCGAGTACGACGACGACCAGAGTGCCGGCCGTGCCGGTCACACTCCTTGTCGCCAGCCCGACGACGACCAGCGCGACCAGGAAGGTGAGGGGCACCAGGCTGCCCATGTCGCGCTGCATCGCCTCGCTGAAGCCGGCGAAGAGCATGGCCACGCCCGAGGTATAGACGCGGATGTCGGGATGCCGCTCCCGGAAGGCCGCCAGGTTCGCGCGCACAGCCTTGATGGCGTCGAACTCCTCGCCGATCCGTTCGCCCGGGAGCCTGAGCGTGATGTTGAGTGCGGTGATGTCGCCGCGCGGGGAGACGAGGCGCCTCACCAGCTGCGGCTCGGCCAGCGCGGTGGCGCGGGCCGCCGCCAGCTCGGCGTCCGCGAGCGTCGCGGCGCCCCGGACCAGATCCTCCACGTACAGGTCGTCCCCGTCCGCACGGGTGACCTGGAAGTTCGTGATCGCGTCGACGCGGGTGGTGAACGGCACGCGCCAGCTCTCGGTCACGAGGGACTCGAGCGCGGCGAGAGTCGCGCGCGAGAACACGTCGCCGGCGGCGGGCTCGATGGCGATGAGGATGTTGTCGTCCTTCGTGTAAGTGTTGTGCAGCGCCTCGAATGCCGCGAGCTGGGGGTTCTCCTTCGAGAAGAACACCTTGTAGTCGGCGTTCATCGTCAGCCGCCGCGCCCCGCTGCCGGTGGCGGCGACGAGCAGCACGGCGACGAGGAGGACGCGCCATCGAGCTTCCGTGACATGCTGGACTATTCGGGCGACGAGCGGGGGTCGATGTGGACGCATGGCTGGATGTCCCGTGCGAACGGGGAGCGGCTCGAGGCCGGAGGAGGGCTGGGTGCGAGACTCGACGCGTCACGTCGGCCTCGCCACCCGGCGCGCTGTACTGGTAGAGACGGAGCGGGCGGCGGAAAGACGCACCGAGGCACCCGCAGAGGCACGCGCCCACCCCGGCCGCCGGTTGGGGGACAACCCGTCGGGGAACCCCGCATCGGGTCGCCGAGCTTTCCTGACTCCGCCAGTCGGAGGCGGTGGATAGCTTCCGTCAGCCCCCGAGATCTCCATCACCTTTCGGCAGTCGTGGAACTTCCGCGACATGCTCGTCGTACCTAGCTTCACTCGCATGCGGCGCCTCCGTCGTCCCCTCGCGCTCCTCGTCAGCCTGGTTCTCCTGCACCTCATGGCAGTGGAATCAGGCTTCGCGTGCGCGATCCCGGCGGCCGCGAACGACGGCGCCGCGATGGCTGGAATGGCGGGCATGCCGGGGATGGACATGGGCGGCGACACGGAGGAACCAGCTTCCGGCGCACCGCCGTGTGACTTCCCCTGGGCGCCGGCGGGCTGCCAGGCCGTGGCCTCCTGCGCCCCGGCGGCCCTCGCGAGCTGCGCGCTGGCCGATGCCGCGCCCTCGCACGCGCGCTCCAGCGTCGTGATGCGCAGCGAGCTCGCTCCGCAGTCCCGGACGCCCGCACCCGAGCCTCCCCCCCCGCGGGCGTAGTCCACATTCCTCGGCCCACGAGCGCGCTCAGCGCCTCGTGAGCCCACACGCGCCAGCCACCGACGTGACGGCGGCCGGGCGTGGCTACCCCCGCACGCGTCCGGCCTGACACTCGGTCGTCCGGCGCGGCGGGCGGGATCGTGGACACCAGACTCACATGCATAGACAACATCCGTCCTGCCGCCACCTCGGCCGTCACGCGCTGGCGATCGCACTGGCGGTCGCTCCAGCGGTCATGCCCGCCGAAGCGCAGAGCGCGGCCACGGCGGCATCGGGCGCCGCCGCGCTCGACTCGCTGGTGGCGCACGCCATGTCCACGAGTCCGATGGTGCGGGCGGCCGGCGCTCGCGTGGACGCTGCCCAGGCGCGCATCGGTCCCGCAGGAGCGCGCCCGGACCCGATGCTCATGGCCGGCGTTCAGAACTTCCCCGCGAGCGAGCCGGGGTTCTCCGACTTCATGACCATGAAGACGGTCGGCGTGAGCCAGACCTTTCCGTATCCTGGCAAGCTCGCGCTCCGGACGCGCGCGGCGCGTGGCGAGGTCGACGCCGCCATCGCCCGGCTGGAGGAGACGAGACGTCAGGTCGCGCGCGAGGTGCAGGACGCCTACTACGACTTCCTGTTCGCGACGCGCGCGCTCGGCGTGGTGGCTCGCAGCCAGGGGCTGCTCGCCCGGGTGGCGACGGTGGCCGAGGCACACTACGCCGCCGGCACGGGCGCGCAGGCCGAGGTGCTCCGCGTGCGTGTGGAGAGCGCGCGACTCGCCGAGGAGGCGACGATGCTGGCCGAGGAGCGGCGCGCCGCGCAGGCCCGGCTCAACGCCACGCTCGACCGAGCCAGCGCCGCGCCGGTCGCGCTCGAGCCGGAGATTCCGGAGCGGGTGCGCCGCGCGGCCGTCGGCGACACGGCCGCCGCGGTCAGCTTCGTCTCCGCGACGCCGGGCGCGCGCGCCGCCGGGTCGCCGCTCCCGCCGCTCGACTCGCTGCAGGCGCTCGCCGTCCGGCGGAACCTCGCGCTGAAGGCGCACGAGGCGATGATCGACGCGCAGGCCGCGCGAGCCGAGCTCGCGCGAAAGGAGCAGCGCCCCGACGTCGACGTCGCCCTGGAGTACGGGCAGCGGAGCGGCTTCCCCGACATGATCACGGCGACGGTGTCGGTCCCCGTGCCCCTCCAGCGCGGGCGCAAGCAGCGCGAAACGGCGGCGGAGGCGCGTTCGGAGCTGGCCGCGCTGCACGCCGAGCACCAGGCGGAGGTCAACCGCCTGAACGCGGAGGTCGCGCGGCTGCACGGCGCGCTCGAGCGCGATCGCACGCAGCTCGTGCTCTACACGCGCGCGATCCTGCCGCAGGTGCGGGGCGCGCTCACGTCGGCGAGTGCAGGCTACGAGGCGGGCCGCGTGGAGTTCGCCTCGCTGATCGAGCAGCAGGCGTCGCTCTACGCCCTCGACACCCAGTACCTGCGCATCCTGATCGACTTCGCCAAGACGCTGGCCGAGCTCGAGCAGCTCGTCGGCGCGGAGGTGGTGTCATGACCGACGAGATCCGGAAGGCCCATGACGAAACGGCCACGGCTGCGCCGCGCTGGCGGCGGCGACTCCTGCAGAGCGCGGGACTCGCGATTGCCGCGATCATCGCCGTTGTGGCGTGGGCGATGCTCGCGCGCGGACGCGATGAACGCAGGGCGCGTGCGGGTCGACAGGCGGCCGCCGGCGGCGCGATGGCGGGCATGCCCGGCATGGAGGGGATGCGGACGTCCGGCGGCAGCGGCTCCGCGCGCCTCACGGCGGAGCAGATCCGCCACTTCGGCGTCACGTTCGGCACCGTCGAGCAGCGCACGCTCACGAGCGAGGTGCGCGCGGCGGGCGTCGTCGTCGTGGACGAGACGCGCGTCGCCGAGGTCGCCCCGCGGTTCGGGGGATTCGTCGAGCGGCTGTACGCGGACTTCACCGGCCAGGCCGTGAGCCGCGGGCAGCCGCTGCTCGAGGTGTACTCGCCCGAGCTGCTCGCGGCGCAGCAGGAGCTGCTCGTCGCCGTGCGACTCGGCGGCGAGACCACCGCCCTCCCGGGCGCGCCGGCCTCGGGGGCGGGCGACCTGGTCGCGGCCGCGCGGCGGCGCCTGGAGCTGTCGGGCGTCTCCGAGGCGCAGATCGCCGAAGTTCTGCGCGCCGGCGAGCCGCGGCGCACGCTGACCGTCCACTCGCCGGCCGCCGGCGTGGTGGTCGAGAAGCGCGTCGTGCGCGGGCAGTCGTTCGAGGCCGGGCAGACGCTCTACACCATCGCCGACCTGTCCGAGGTGTGGGTCGAGGCCGAGCTGCGCGAGAGCGACGTCGGCTCGGCGCGCGTCGGGTCGGGCGCGGAGGTGGAGCTCACCGGGCTCCCCGGCCGGCGGTTCAAGGGGCGCGTGCGCTTCATCGCGCCGACGCTCGACTCCGCCACGCGCACGGTGCGCGCCCGCGTGGTCGTGTCCAACTCCGAGCGGCAGTTCAAGCCCGGCATGTACGCGACGGTGCGCATCTCGGCGCCCACGCGGGCCGCGCTCACGGTGCCCTCGTCGGCGGTGGTTCGTACAGGCGAGCGCTCGCTCGTCTTCGTCGACATGGGCGGCGGGGAGCTCATGCCGCACGACGTCGAGACGGGACGCGTCGCGGGCGACCTCACGGAGATCCTCTCCGGAGTCGAGCCCGGGCAGCGCGTCGTCACCTCGGCGCAGTTCCTTCTCGACTCGGAGTCCAACCTCGCCGAGGTCATGCGCTCGATGATCGGGCAGACCGGCAGCTCGGACATGGGGGACATGAAGGGCGTGCCGATGCCCGTGCCGGCGGCGCCGGCCAGCGGCGGGAGGCGGCCATGACCTCGCTCATCCGGCGCGTGATCGAGTGGTCGATCGCGCACACGCTCGCCGTGCTCGTGGCGACGGCGGCGCTGTCCCTGGCCGGCGTGTGGGCAATGCTGCGCACGCCCGTGGACGCGATCCCCGACCTCTCCGACGCCCAGGTCATCGTCATGACCGAGTGGCCGGGGCAGGCGCCGCAGCTCGTCGAGGACCAGGTGACGTACCCGCTCTCGACCGAGCTCCTGAAGGTGCCGCGGACGAAGGTGGTGCGCGGGATGAGCCAGTTCGGGCTCTCGGCCGTGTACGTGGTGTTCGAGGACGGCACGGACCTCTACTGGGCGCGGAGCCGCGTCGTCGAGTACCTGAACGCTGTGCGCGACCGGCTGCCCGAGGGGGCGATGCCGATGCTCGGCCCCGACGCGACCGGCGTCGGCTGGGTGATGCAGTACATCCTCGCCGACACGACCGGCCGGCTCAACCTCGCCGAGCTTCGCGGCATCCAGGACTGGACGGTGCGCCCCGCGCTCACCGCCGTGCCGGGCGTGGCCGAGGTCGCCGCGTTAGGTGGATTCGAGAAGCAGTACCAGGTCGAGGTGGACCCCGCCCGGCTGCTCGCGTATGGAGTGTCCGTCGGCCAGGTGGCCGAGGCGCTCCAGGCGTCGAACCAGGACGTGAGCGGCCGCGCGGTCGAGATGGGCGGCACCGAGTATCCCGTGCAGGCGCGCGGTCGGGTGCGCCGGGCCGAAGACCTGGCCTCCGCCCCGCTCGGCGTCGGCCGCGGCGGCGCGGCGGTCACCGTCGGCGACGTGGCGACCGTGCAGGTGGGCCCGGAGCTGCGGCGCGGGATCGCGGAGCTGGACGGGCGCGGCGAGGTCGTGACGGGGTTCGTCGTCATGCGCTACGGCGAGAACCCGCGCGCGGTGATCGGGCGGGTGAAAGCGCGGATGGCCGAGGTGGAGCGCGCGCTGCCGCGGGGCGTGGTGTTCGTGGAGGGCTACGACCGGTCGGGGCTCATCGACCGCGCGGTGCGGACGCTGCGCGAGAAGCTGGTCGAGGAGTCGATCATCGTCGCGCTGGTGACGCTGCTCTTCCTGCTCCACGCCCGCAGCGCGCTGGTCGCCATCCTCACGCTGCCGGTGGGGATCCTGATGGCCTTCCTCGCCATGCGGGCGCTCGGCCTGACGACGAACATCATGTCGCTCGGCGGGATCGCGATCGCCATCGGCGCCATGATCGACGCGGCGATCGTCATGGTGGAGAACCTCCACAAGCACGTCGAGCGGAACGAGGCCGCGGAGGGCGCGGCGCGCCGGGGCCACGCCGCGCTGGTCGCCGACGCGGCGGGCGAGGTGGGGCCGTCGCTGTTCGTCTCGCTGCTCATCATCACGCTCTCGTTCGTCCCGGTGTTCGCCCTCGAGGCGCAGGAGGGGCGGCTCTTCCACCCGCTGGCGTGGACGAAGACGCTCGCCATGGCGGCGGCGGCGCTGCTCTCGGTGACGCTGGTGCCGGTGATGATGGCGCTCGTCGTCCGCGGCCGCATCCGGCCGGAGGCGGCGAATCCCGTGAACCGCGCGCTGATCCGGCTCTACCGTCCGGTGATCCGGGTCGTCCTCCGCCACCGCTGGCCCACGGTGCTTGGCGCGGTGGCGGTACTGGTCGTCACGCTCGTGCCCTGGTCGCGGCTGGGGAGCGAGTTCATGCCGCCGCTCCACGAAGGAAGCGTCATGGACATGCCGTCGCTCTTCCCCGGTGTCGGCCCGGCGCAGGCGAAGCAGATCCTCCAGCAGCGCGACGCCGCCATCGCGCGGATCCCCGAAGTCGAGACGGTGCTCGGCAAGATCGGCCGCGCCGAGACGGCGACCGACATGGCGCCGATGTCGATGATCGAGACGACGGTGATTCTGAAGCCGGAGGGCGAGTGGAGGGGCGGCGTGAGCTACGATTCGCTGGTGGCCGAGATGGACGCGGCCGTGCGCACGCCCGGCGTGGCCAACATGTGGAGCATGCCGATCAAGAACCGGCTCGACATGCTCGCCACCGGGATCAAGACGCCGGTAGGGATCAAGCTGTTCGGCGCCGACCTGCGCGAGCTGGACCGCCTCGGCAAGCGGATCGAAGCGCTGCTGCCGCGTGTGGACGGCACCCGCTCGGTGTTCGCCGAGCGCACGATGGGCGGGCGGTACCTGGACGTCGAGGTGGACCGCGCCGCGGCCGCGCGCTACGGCATGACGCCGGAGGACGTGCAGTCGGCGGCGACGGCGGCGGTGGGGGGCGTCCCCGCAGGGCAGGTGCTCGAGGGGCGCGAGCGCTACGGCGTGCTCGTGCGCTACCCGCGCGAGCGGCGCGACGACCCCGAGGAGATCGGCCGGGTGCTCGTCCCGACCCCGGACGGCGGCGCGCAGGTCCCGCTCTCGCAGCTCACGCACATCGGTGTGGTGTCGGGGCCGGCGCTGATCAAGTCCGAGGACGCGGCGCTCAACACGGTGGTCTACGTGGACGTGCGTGACCGCGACGTCGGGAGCTACGTGGCGGACGCGCGGCGGCTCCTGGAGCGCGAGCTCACGCTACCGGCCGGCTACCGGCTGGAGTGGTCGGGGCAGTACGAGGCGATGGAGCGCGCCGGTCGGCGGCTCCGGCTCGTGGTGCCGGTCACGCTGGCGGTGATCTTCCTCCTCCTCTACGCCAACTTTCGGAGCGTGGCCGAGAGCGCGCTCGTCATGCTCTCGCTGCCGTTCGCGCTGGTGGGCGGGGTGTGGCTCATGTGGGCGCTCGACTACAACCAGAGCGTCGCCACCGCGGTCGGCTTCGTCGCGCTCGCCGGGGTGGCGGCGGAGACCGGCGTCGTCATGCTCCTCTACCTGGACCACGCGTACCGCGACCGCCGCGACGCGGGACTGCTCGGCTCGCGCGCCGACGTGGACGCGGCGGTGGAGCATGGGGCGGTGGAGCGCGTGCGGCCGAAGATGATGACGGTCGTCGCGATCATGGCCGGGCTCGTGCCGATCCTGTGGAGCCAGGGCACCGGCGCGGACGTCATGAAGCGGATCGCGGCGCCGATGGTCGGCGGGATGATATCCTCCACCGTCCTGACGCTGGTCGTGATCCCGGCGGTCTACTCCCTGTGGAAGGAGCGAGAGATGCGGCGAACCCGGGGCGCCCTTGCGCCCGGCGGGAGCTGACCCGGCCTCGACGCTGGCCGGACGCGCAGCGCCGGCTTACCGTTCCTGTCGGGCGGCACTCTCCTCCCGCCCGGGCGCCCGTCGCCTCACCAAGCCTCCCGCCTCCGCCAGGTGCAGCACGTGCAGCATACCGTCGGCCCGCAGGACACTCCCCTGATGCAGCAGTACCGGGAGATCAAGTCGCGCCATCAGGACGCGATCCTCTTCTTCCGGATGGGGGACTTCTACGAGACCTTCGAGAAGGACGCCGAGACCGCCTCGCGCGTGCTGGGGCTCACGCTCACCAGCCGCAACAACGGCGGCGCCGCCGACGTGCCGCTGGCCGGCGTGCCGGTCAAGGCGCTCCAGGAGTACCTGCGCCGACTCGTCAGGCAGGGGTTCCGCGTCGCCATCTGCGAGCAGGTGGAGGACCCCAGGGTCGCGAAGGGGATCGTCCGGCGAGAAGTCGTCGAGACCATCACGCCCGGCGCC
>DATFPD010000061.1:0-2412 GCA_035265005.1 Gemmatimonadaceae bacterium
GGGGGGCCGTACCGCGGATAAGGCGGGCGGCGGTCGTTAAGTTGCCGGTTGTCGGTTGAAGCTGTGCGTCGCCAGTAGCACCAGGCATCCGGGATCGCTCGTCGCTACTGACCACCGGGGACGGGCGACGCGCGCGTCGCCCCTCACTGGCAACTGCCGTCCGCCGTCCTCCACCGTGATCCTTCTCCGCGTCCTCGACCTGATCGGCGTCGCCGTGTTCGCGATCAGCGGCGCGCTCGCCGCCGGCCGCAAGGGGCTGGACCTGATCGGCGTCGTGGTGCTGGCGATGGTGACGGCGATCGGCGGCGGGACGATCCGCGACGTGCTGCTCGACCGCCACCCGATCTTCTGGCTCGCCGACCCCGCGTACCTGCTGGTGATCACCGCCGCCGCGCTGGCCACGGTGCTCTACGTGCGCGCGTGGCGGCCGCCGGAGTCGGCGCTGCTGGTGGCGGACGCGCTGGGGCTGGCGCTGTTCAGCGTCGCCGGCGCGCAGATCGCCGAGCGGGCCGGCGTGCCGGCGGTGGGCGGCGTCCTGCTGGGGACGATCACCGGGGCGGCGGGGGGCGCGGTGCGCGACGTCCTGAGCGCCGAGATCCCGCTCGTCCTCCGGCGCGGGGACCTGTACGCGAGCGCGGCGATCGCCGGCACGTCGGCCTACTTCGCGCTCGCCGCCCTCGGCCTCGGGCGCACGCCGGCGACGCTGGCCGGGATGGCGATCGTCGCCGGCGTGCGCCTGGCCGCGATCTGGTGGCGCCTGCGCCTGCCGGTCTTCCGGCTCGACGAGCTGGAGGGCGGGGCGGGCGGGCCGGTGCGACGTTAGGCGGCCGCCGTGAAGCGGTACCGGGTCCACGCCTCGGCGCTCGTGCGGGCGCCCGCGCGGCGGGTGTACGCGATCCTCGCCGACTACCGGGACGCGCACCCGCGCATCCTTCCGCGCCGCTACTTCCGCGCGCTGGAGGTGGAGCGCGGGGGCGTGGGGGCCGGGACGGTGTTCCGCCTGACGATGCGCGTCCTGGGGCGCACGGAGACGAGCCGCGCCGAGGTCACGGAGCCCGAGCCCGGGCGCGTGCTGATGGAGGCGGTCGTCGGCGGCGGCCCGGTCACGACCTTCACCGTCACGCCCGCCGGGGCGCAGGGGCGCGAGTCGCAGGTCACGATCTCCACCGAGCTGCCCACGCGCGCCGGCCCGCTGCTCGCCCCGCTCGAGCGCCTGGTCACCGGGCTGGTGCTGCGGCGCGTCTACGCCGAGGAGCTCGCGATGCTGGCGGCGTACGCCGAGGCCGCCGAGCGCGGGGGCGCGACACAAACCGGCGCGGGGCGGGGTACGGGGTGAGCCGCGGGATGCGGGAGGCGTCCCGCATCCCGCATCCCGCATGGCCTCACTCCCGCTCCAGCAGCACGGCCCCCGACGTGCGGCGCGCCTCCTCCCGGCGCTCGCGCGACGCGAAGCGGGCGAGCAGGCGCCAGAGCCACATCATCCGCATCTCGCGGCGCAGGCGCCGCGCCTCCTCGATCGTCGAGCGGAAGGCGGCCTCGCGCCAGCCGAACGGGCGGAAGAACGCCGTGCCCTCGGCCGGCGCGAAGCGGAAGGGCGCGTTGCCCTGCTGCACGGACTTCCCCCACATCTTCTGCATCATCTCCAGCAGCCGCGGGTTCGCGATGTCGATCAGCCACCAGCGGAAGGACCGCGGCCCGTGCAGGTCGCGCGCGAGGGTGCCCACCTGCTCCGGCGTCAGGTAGAGCAGCAGCCCCTCGGCGATCACGAGCGCGGCGCGCGCGCCGGCGCCGGTCTGGGCGAAGAGCGCCTGGCGCTTCGCTTCGTCGCGCAGGTCGAGCGCCACGGCCTCGTACGCGCACGCGGGCCGCTCGCCGCGGAGCGACTCGGCCTTGTAGTCGAGGATCCCCGGCAGGTCGACGTCCACCCAGCGGAGCGCGGGCGGGAGCGGCAGGCGCCACGGGCGCGCGTCGAGCCCCGCCGCCAGATTGAGCACGAGGTCCGCGCCCGCGCGCACCCGGTCGAGGATCATCTCGTCGAACAGCGCGGTGCGCACGATCATCGCCCACGCCATCTCCCGCCCGCGCGGCATGGCGCGCACGATCTCCTCCCCGCGCTCGCCGGCGAGCCGGCGCGCGAACGGGTCGCGGAAGATCGCGTCGGCGCGCTCGGTCTCCATCGCCCGGTAGGTGGCGACCCAGCGCGCGGTGTCGGAGATGTGCTCGATCGGCATGGCCACGTCGTTACGCCCCGCCCGACATCGTGTCAAGCGCCGCGGCCGCACGGCGGCCCACCCGAGGAGCTTCAGATGCGCCCCGCCCCGACCGTTCGCCCCGCCGCCGCCGCCGACGCGCCCGCCCTGGCGCGGCTGCGCTACGAGTTCCGCGCGCCGCTGGGCGTGCCTGACGAGAGCG
>DATFPD010000062.1:0-2992 GCA_035265005.1 Gemmatimonadaceae bacterium
GCGGCCGTAGTCCAGCGCCGCGGTGCCCATCGCGTACCGGAGCCCGCCGAGCAGGTGGCGGAGGAAGAGCGGCTCGGCGAAGGTGGCATCCGTGTGGCCCATGTTCGTGTACCACCCGCGGCCGCCGTCGAACTCGTGGTACCAGGACATGGGGTGGTTCGCCCCGTTCGTCCCGCCCTCGTAGCTCCGCTCGTCGATGTCGACCAGCACCCGGATCGATGGGTCGATGGACTTGAAGTTGTAGAACTCGTCCTCGCGCTCCCACCGGTCGGGCAGTCCCTCGGTGGAGGGATGACTCTTGTCCAGCACCCGGAAGGTGCCCTTCCGCACGTTGGGGTTGTTCGGGTGGCTGGTGAAGTAGGCGCCGGCCAGCCGGCCGTACCACGGCCAGTCGTACTCGGTGTCGGTCGCCGAGTGCACGCCCACGTAGCCGCCGCCCGCCTGGATGTAGCGCTCGAAGGCGTACTCCTGCGCCGGGCTCAGGACGTCGCCGGTGGTGCTGAGGAAGACCACCGCACGGTAGCGCCTGAGGTTGCTGTCGTTGAACGCGGTCGCGTCCTCCGTCGCCTCCACGGCGAATCCGCTCTCCTGGCCGAGCTTCCGGACCGCGGCGATCCCGGCCTCGATGGAGGTGTGCCGGTAGCCGGCCGTCTTGGAGAAGACGAGGACGAGGGGTTCCCGGCCCTGCCTGGCGACGGAAGCGCCCGCCGTCGTGAGGAGGAGCGCGAGCACCATGACGAGTCGGAGCATCTGGGAGCGCATGGGCGTGGCGGGTGTGGTCGGCGTGTCGAGGTGCGAGGGCGTCCCGGGAATCGTGCGGCGTGGCTCAGCGTTAGTCCAGCAGTACCACGGTCAGGCCTTTCGGCCCGTGCGCGCCGACGACCAGCGACTGCTCGATGTCCGCCGTCTTGGACGGGCCGGCGACGAGCACGCCGAACGGCTCGCCGCCGAGGTCGATTCGCTCGTAGGCGGCGTGCAGGTCGGGGACGACCGACGAGCGGTCGAGCGCCACGAGCACGTGCGCCGCGAGAAACAGGGCGGCGCGCTCGCCGAGCGCGGAGGCGGGCAGCCAGACGGCGCCGTTCTCGGCCACGCCTAACGTCGCCTGGCAGACGAACAGGTCGAGGGCGGCGAGGCGGCGCGGGTCGCCGTCGGCGGCGACGGTGCTCGGGACGGCCGCGAGGCGCGAGAGCACCGACCGCGCGCCCTCGCCCACGAGCGCCGCGACGCGCGCCAGATCGTCGCCGGCGGCCTCGACGACGCGCGCCCCGGCGGCCCGTGCCGCGTCCCCGAACCGGCCCGCGACGTCGCCGTCGGGCTTCGGGAAGGCGCGCGCGATCGCCCGCACGTCGGGCGGCGCGACGGCGGCGGGGCGCGCCTCCGCGATCGCCCGCAGGATGGCGTCGCGCGCGCTCATCCGCCCTTCCCGTTCTTCGGCCGGTGCGCGCGATACCACGCCCGGAAGCTTTCCCGCGGCGGCTCCGGCAGCTCGCGCGACCTGCCCCACGCGCCGGCGGCCAACCGCGTGAGGCGACGCGGGAGCAGCCGGAGGCCCAGCCGCGCGGCCGCGCCGGCGATGCGGACGAGGCGCGGATGCGCGAGCACCGCGCCGGCCGCGCGCATCGCGAGCGCCTTGGCCCTCGGCGTGAGCCCCGCGTCCGCCACGACCTGCCGCCACCGGTAGAGCTGCGCGTCCAGGTCGATCTTCACCGGGCACACGGCCGTACACGACCCGCACAGCGTCGACGCGAACGGCAGCGTGGCGTAGCGCTTCAGGTCGAGCCCCGGCGTCAGCACCGCCCCGATCGGCCCCGGCACCGTCGAGCCGTAGCTGTGCCCGCCCGACCGGCGGTAGATCGGGCAGCTGTTCATGCACGCGCCGCAGCGGATGCACTTGAGCGAGCGCCAGAACCCCTCGCGCGAGAGCTGCTTCGTGCGCCCGTTGTCGACCAGCACCACGTGCAGCGCCTGCCCGGGGCGCGGGCGCCGCACGTGCGACGTGTACACGGTCACCGGCTGTCCGGTCGCGCTGCGCGTGAGCAGGCGCAGGAACACGCCCAGGTCCGCGGCGCGCGGGATCACCTTCTCGATCCCCATCGACGCGATGTGCACCGGCGCGAGCGACATCCCGAGGTCGGCGTTCCCCTCGTTCGTGCAGACGACCAGGCTCCCGGTCTCGGCGACGGCGAAGTTGACCCCGGTGAGCGTCGCGTCGGCCGCCAGGAAGTGTGCGCGCAGGTGCTCCCGCGCGGCCTGGGTCAGCGCCTGCGGATCCGCGAGCCCCGCCGGCGTGCCGAGGTGCCGGTGAAAGGTGTCGCCGACGTCCTCCCGCTTGAGGTGAATGGCGGGCATCACGATGTGGCTCGGCGCCTCGCCCCGGAGCTGCACGATGCGCTCGCCGAGGTCGGTGTCGATCACCTCGACGCCGCGCGCGGCGAGATAGGGATTCAGCCCGCACTCCTCGGTCAGCATCGACTTGCTCTTCACGAGCCGGCGCGCGCCCGCGGCCTCCAGGATGCCGTGCACGATCGCGTTGTGCTCGTCGGCGTCCCGCGCCCAGTGCACCCGCACGCCGTTCGCCGCCGCCCGCTCCTCGAACGCGACGAGGTAGTCGTCGAGCCGCGACAGCGTGTGCTCCTTGATGCCCGACGCCAGCTCGCGGAGCGCCTCCCACTCCGGCAGCGCGGCGGCGGCGCGGTCGCGCTTCTCGCGGATCCACCACAGCGCGCCGTCGTGCCAGTCGGTGCGCGCCTCGTCGGCGAGGAACCGGGCCGCGGCCCTGGCGTGGTCCACCGCGCCGTCGGGCCGGTGCGGCTCGTGGAGGACGGGAAGAGGAAACGCGCGCTTCGTCACATCAGGGAATCCCAACGCAGGGGCACACCCGTCAGGCCCTCGTCCAGGACGATCTGTCGAAATCGACCACAGAGACACAGAGGACACCGAGGAAGGGCACACGGGAGCGGGGTCCCCCGGCCGGGACGAGATGCTGAAC
>DATFPD010000063.1:0-16673 GCA_035265005.1 Gemmatimonadaceae bacterium
GAAGGCGCTCGGCGCGATGCCGCAGACGACGCTCGGCTACGAGAAGCTCGTGAACTGGGGCTTCGCCGCCGAGGGCGAGGAGGAGTTCGTGCGCATGGTCCTCGACGGGCAGCCCGAGCCGCCGCGCTACTTCGCCGAGATGAAGCGCGTGAACCGAGACGGCCCCGCCGCGCGCGGCGACCTGACGCCGCCGCCGCAGCTCCCGGACGCCGGGCTCGCGGAGGCGCTCTCGGCCGCGGGCGCGGTCGTCGTCGACGCGCGAGCCGCGGCGGACTTCGCGGCCGGGCACGTGCCCGGGACGCTCGGCATCCCGCTCAACAAGTCGTTCGCGACCTGGGCCGGCTCGCTGCTGCCCTACGACCGCGACCTCTACCTGATCGTCGACGAGAGCGTGCCCGACGCGGCCGCGGACGCCGCGAAGACGCTCGCGCTGATCGGACTCGACCGGGTGCGCGGCTACTTCGGCGGCGGCGCGGTGGACGCGTGGCGACGCGACGCCGGCCGCGCGCTGGAGACTGTCGCGCAGCTCTCGACCGGCGAGCTGCGCACGCGGCTGGCGCGCGGCGACCGGCTCGCAGTGATCGACGTGCGGGGCCGCTCCGAGTGGGACGCGGGTCACCTGCCGTCGGCCGTGCACGTCCCGCTCGGCGAGCTCGCCGAGCGCGCGGCGGAGGTCCCGCGGGACCGCCCGGTCGTCCTGCACTGCCAGGGCGGGACCCGCTCGGTCATCGCCGCCGGCGTGCTTCAGCGGCTGGGCGTCTCGAACGTCGTGAACCTGTCGGGCGGCTTCGGCGAGTGGCGCGCGGAAGGCGGGGAAGTCGACAACGGCGGCTGAACCGACCGGTCACCCCGCCAGTCCCGCCTTCACGGCCTGCACGTCGAACTTGCCGCTCGGGAGCCTCGGCAGCGAATCGCGCAGCTCGAACTGGGTGGGCTGCATGTAGCGCGGCAGCTCGAGCCCGCAGAAGCTCTGGAGCGCTTCCACCGTCCCGTCCGGCGCCAGCACCACGACCGCCACGATCCGCTCGCCGCGCTGCGCATCCGGGACCGACGTGACGACAGCTTCGGCGACCTGGCGCGAGGCGTAGACCACGTCGCAGATCTCGTCCGGGCTGACCCGGTAGCCGAGACTCTTGATCAGCCGGTCGCGGCGCGAGACGTAGTAGAGGAAGCCCTCCTCGTCGCGCCGGACGAGATCTCCGGAGAAGACCACCCGCTCCCGCGGCGGTACGCCGGGCGCGAGCAGGGGGTTCGGGCGGAAGGTCTTCCCGGTGGCTTCCGGATCGTCCCAGTAGCCCAGGGCGACGGTGGGGCCGCGCTGCACCAGCTCGCCCACCTCGCCAGGTGCGCAGACGGTCAGGTCGTCCCGGAGCACGTGGATCTCGGCACCCGGGATCGCCCGGCCGATCGAGTCGGGGCGTCTGTCCACTTCGTCGGGGTCGAGGTAGGTGCTCCGGAGCGCCTCGCTCAATCCATACATCAGGAAGAGCCGCGCCTGCGGCTGCGCGCGCCGGAGCCCCCGCACGAGCTCCGGGTTGAGGCGTCCTCCGGCGTTGGTCATGACCCGCAGCGAGGGGAGCGGCTCGTCGCGAAAGCCCGTCTGCCCCAGGAGCTGACCCCAGAGCGGTGGGACGCCGGCCAGCACGGTGATCTGGCGCGCGCGAAGCGAGGCGGCGATCTGCTGCGGGAGCGGCGACCGCTCGATCACCAGTCGCGCGCCGCTCCCGGCCATGCACAGCACCTGGTTCAGTCCGTAGACGAAGCTGAACGGCAGCAGGCTGGCGATCCGGTCCTGGGCGCAGAGCCCGAGGTACTGTACGACCGCGTGCGTGACCGACCACAGGTTGCCGTGCGAGAGGGTCACGCCCTTCGGCTGCCCGGTCGAGCCAGAGGTGAAGGTGATCTGCGCGACGTCGTCGCCGATGCGCGCGACCGGATCGAAGTCAGCCGAGCGGGGAAGCTCGGCGACGGGTACGACGCCGGCCGAGGTCTCGATCGGTCGCGGGTGTGTGCCCAGGAGCTCCGGCGAGGAGATCAGTACGCTCGCCCCCGCGCGCGAGAGGAAGTGCTCGATCTGCCGCGGGCGAAGCGTCTCGCCGATGTTGACGGCGACCGCCCCGGCAGCCAGCACGCCGAAGAACGCCGATATCGCTTCCGCGCCCCGGTCGAGCAGGATGCCGACGCGGTCGCCGGGTGAGATGCCGCGCTCGCGCAGGCCGCTGGCGATCCCCGCGGCCCGCGTTCGCAGCGCCGCGTAGTCGACCTCGGCGTCGCGGGACTCGACGGCTGTCCGGTGTGGATGCGCCTCCGCGCCATCCCATAGGAGATGGGCGAGGTTGGGATGCAGCGCATGGGGCACGGCTCCGCCGGGCCCCGCCGGGTGTCGAGTCGGGATCGTTTCCATGACTCCTCCGAAGCTGCCGTCCCGAGGGGGGTCGGGTGCGGGCGGCTCTGCGAGCGGGGGCCTGCAAGTGCTCTGCCGATCTCCTGGCGCCGAAGCTCCTGCGTCCGCGGAGCCCGATCGAGGCGCCGGGTGTCCGGTGCAGGGACAGCGCAACGGTACTGGATTTCTCGTGGCGGGGCTTCGACAAACAGGGCTGGAAGTGCGGTGCGCTCGCCACATAGGTTCTTTGCGCAAGTTCGCAGCGCACTGGAACTTCCGACCGCGTTAGCCTCGCAATTCACGGCAAAACATGTGGTTAAGCGCTCTGGAGGGGGCTAACGCCAGGGCGTGCCGTTGGGGGCAGTGGCCTTGCATTGAAGCACGAGGCCGGCGCCACAGTAGCCACGGCGGCTGGTGAAAGTGGGGCCGGAGGAACGGGGGATCCGCGGTGGGGGTGGCCGGAACCAGCGGCCGATCGACAATACACCGAGGGCATTCGATGACGAGCCAGACGATGGACGCGCTCCAGATCGACGTCGATGCGGAGATCGAGAAGATCACCGCGGCGCTGCGCACCCAGGTGAGCGAGGTGCTCAAGCGCCGGGGCCTGATCGTGGCGATGAGCGGCGGCGTTGACAGCTCGGTCTGCGCCGGACTGGCCGTCCGCGCCCTGGGTCCGAAGCGCGTCTTCGGCCTCTTCCTTCCGGAGCACGACTCCGACCCGATGAGCCTGGAGCTGTCCACCGAGTGGGCCCGCCAGCTCGGCATCGAGTACGTCACCGAGGACATCGCGCCGATTCTCGAGGGCGCCGGCTGCTACCGCCGCCGCAACGAAGCCATCCGGAAGCTGGTCCCCGAGTTTCGGGACGACTGGAAGTTCAAGATCGTCCTGCCCAGCGACCGGCTGAACTCGGACCGTCTGAACGTCTACCACATCGCCATGCAGCCGCCGGGCGGCGAGCTCCGCACGATGCGGCTCACCCCGGACGTGTACCGGACGATCGTGGCCGCGACGAACTTCAAGCAGCGCACGCGGAAGATGATGGAGTACTACCACGCCGACCGCCTGCACTACGCGGTCGTGGGGACGCCGAACCGGCTGGAGTACGACCAGGGCTTCTTCGTGAAGGGCGGCGACGGTCTGGCCGACGTCAAGCCGATCGCCCACCTCTACAAGACGCAGGTCTACCGCCTCGCCGACGCGCTCGGCGTCCCGCGGGGTGTGACCAGCCGCCCGCCGACCACCGACACGTACTCGCTGCCGCAGACCCAGGAGGAGTTCTACTACCTCCTGCCGACGGCGATGATGGACCAGGTGCTCCACGCGCACAACGCCGGGCTCTCGCCCGACGAGGCCGCGGCGCGCGTCGGCCTGCACGCCGACCAGGTGCAGCGCGCGTACAAGGAGATCGAGCAGAAGCGCTCGACGACGCGCTACCTGCACATGCCGCCCCTGCTCGTCGAGCCGGTGAGCGAGCTGCACCTCGACGCCGCGGCGGAGTAGGGCATATGTGCGGCATCGCCGGCGTCGCGCGCACCGAGCCCACCGGGGTTCCGGAGGCGATGCTCGTCCGCATGGGCGAGGCGATCCGCCACCGCGGCCCCGACGGCGCGGGCGTCTACGCCGGCAGTCGCGTCGGGCTCTCGCACGTCCGGCTCAGCATCATCGACGTCGACGGCGGCGCGCAGCCGATCGCCAACGAGGACGGACGCGTGCTGATCGTCTTCAACGGCGAGATCTACAACTACCTCGAGCTGCGCGAGGAGCTCGTGTCGCGCGGGCACCAGTTCCGCACGCGCTCGGACACCGAAGTCCTCGTGCACGGCTACGAGGAGTGGGGCCGTTCGGGGCTGCTGTCGCGGCTGAACGGGATGTTCGCGTTCGCGATCTACGACCGGCGCGACGACTCGCTCTTCCTGGCGCGCGACCGCTTCGGCAAGCGACCGCTGTTCTACGCCGAGCGCGCGGGGAGCCTGTACTTCGGCTCCGAGGTGAAGGCGATCTTCGCCAGCGGCGAGGTGCCTGCCGCCCTGGACCCCGCCGGGCTGGACGAAGTCTTCACTTTCTGGGGCGCGCGCGCGCCGCGCACGCCCTTCCTGGGCGTGTCGCAGCTCCAGCCGGGCGGCTACGCCGTCTGGCGCGACGGCCGGCTTCGCACCACCCGCTACTGGGCGCCGAGCTACGGCGACGAGGCGCCGGCGGAGGCCGCGGACGTGCTGGATCGGCTCGGCGAGCTGATGAAGAGCTCCGTCGAGCTGCGGATGCGCGCCGACGTGCCGGTCGGCGGCTACCTGAGCGGCGGACTCGACTCCAGCATCACCTGCGCGCTCGCGGCGACGATGACGCCGCACGACCTGCGCACCTTCTCGGTCACGTTCGCCGACCCGCAGTTCGACGAGAGCGCGTTCCAGCAGGTCGTCGCGGGCGCGGTGCGCAGCCGGCACCAGGTGCAGCACATCACGCAGGGGGACATCGCGGCCGTCTTCCCCGAGGTGGTGCGCCACACCGAGACGCCCCTCGTGCGGACGGCGCCGGCGCCGCTCTACCTGCTCTCGCGCCTGACGAGGGAGAACGGCATCAAGGTCGTGCTGTCCGGCGAAGGCTCGGACGAGATGTTCCTCGGCTACGACCTGTTCAAGGAGACCAAGGTCCGGCAGTTCTGCCTGCGGCAGCCCGGCTCGAAGCTGCGCCCGCGCCTCTTCGACCGCCTCTACCCCTATCTCCAGGGCGGCAACGGTCGCGGCGGCGAGTTCTGGCGGAAGTTCTTCCTCACCGCTGGCTCGCCGGACGACCCGCTCTTCTCGCACCTGCCGCGCTTCCTGCTCACCTCGCGCATCAAGGAGTTCTACTCCGCCGAGATGCGCCTGGCGCTCGGAGGGACCGACGTGATGGAGGAGCTGCGGCAGTCGCTGCCGGAGGAGTTCGCGCGCTGGTCGCCGCTCAACCGCGCCGCGTACCTCGAGGTCGAGACGCTGCTGTCGTCCTACCTCCTCAGCTCGCAGGGCGATCGCATGTCGATGGCGAACAGCGTCGAAGGGCGCTGCCCGTTCCTGGACGTGCGGCTGGCGGCGTTCGCGGCCGGGCTCCCCACGGGGAGCAAGCTGCGCGGGCTGCGCGAGAAGGACGTGCTGCGCCGCTGGTCCGCGTCCGTGGTGCCGGCCGTGGTGAACGACCGCCCGAAGCAGCCCTACCGCGCCCCGGACGCGCCGGCCTTCTTCGCCGGCCGCGCGCCCGAATACGTCGAGGAGCTGCTGAGCGCGGAGAGCCTGCGCGCGAGCGGCGTCTTCTGCCCGGTCGCCGTCTCCGGTCTCGTCAGGCGCTGCCGCGCCGGGCGCGCCACCGGCTTCGGCGAGAACCAGGCGCTGGTCGCGATCCTGTCCACCCAGCTCTGGCACCGGCAGTTCATCGCCGGCGACACGGCGTCCGCGTCGGGCGCCGCGCCAAGGCCCTCCCGATTCACCCTCTCGACGCGCCGCGGCGACGCTGCCGCCGTCGCGTGATTCACCCGCTCGCCCTCCCCCTACGCCCACCTAGCGGAGCAGCCCCGATGAGCCCTTCACCGACCGTATCCTCGAAGATCCGTCAGTACATCAGCGACAACTTCCTCTACACCCGTCGCGACGCCATTCTGGGCGACGACGAGCAGCTCCTCGAGCGCCGCATCATCGACTCGATGGGCATGGTGGAGCTCGTGACCTACATCGGCGAAGAGTTCGGCATCGAGGTCGCGGACGACGAGATCACGGAAGCCAACTTCGGCACCGTGAGCAGCATCGTGCGCTTCGTGTCGTCGAAGGCCATGCGGAACGAAGCAGCGGCGTAAGGCATCAACGCGATTCGCGGTTCGCGATTCGCGAGGGGCCCCGGGACGCCAGCGCTTGATGAATCAAGCGCCCACGGCATCCCGGGGCCCCTCTCGCACCTCGCACCTCGCACCTGGTAGTCATTACAGTCCCGCCAGGAACTCCACGAACCTGGTCGCGGCGGCGCGGCGGCCGGCGGCGTTGAGGTGGCCGCCGTCGTCGGTGTATTCGGGGACGAGCGTGTAGACCGTGTCGGCGCCGAGGGTCACGTAGGAGCGCGAGCCGTCGGGGCGGGTGGACTCGATCGCGGCGAGGTCGAACAGCGGCTCCCTGCCGGCGTACGCGCCGCGGAGCAGGGCGTTGAACGCGTTGCGCTTCGCGTTCACCTCGACGACGGTCGGCTTGCGCAGCACCGTCTTGAGGAGACGCTTGACCGGGCTCTCGTCGGCGGTCGTGAGCGGCACCGTGACGTGCGCGAGCACCAGTCCGGGATACTTCGCCCGCAGCTCGGCGGTGCGCGCACGGTAGCGCTCGAACATCTGGCGGACGTCGGTGCCGGGACCGACGTCCAGGTAGCAGTGCTTGTAGAGCGCGACGCCGCCCGCGGCACCCATCCCGCGGTCGAGCGCGGCGGCGAAGGCCGCGCCCTTCGACTCCGGGTCGCCGTTCTCGCCCACGAACGACTCCACCAGCGCCGGCCCCTGCACGGCCGACGGGTCGTCCCCGTGCACGATGTTGAGCCGGACCGCGGCGCCCTCGGCGGCCATCAGCTCGCGCACGCCGTCCAGGATGTTGCCGCCGACCGACTGGTGGCCGAAGTAGATCTTCTTCGTGGCCACCGCCCGCCATGCGCCTTCCGCCGGAGCCGGCTGCGCGCCGCCCGGTCGAGTCGTCTGCTGCACGTTCGAGTCGCTCCCGCAGGCTGCGAGGGTGAGGACCAGGGCGGCGGCCGCCGTTCGGCCGAGTCGCGCGCCCCGCATTACGCCATCCGCGATATGCTGTCCGCGGCGGCGGCCGCCGTGGCGGCGAGCGCCGCACCTCCGGCCGCGACCGCGTGCATGGCCAGCGAGGGGTCGTACGCCGCGGACGCGGGGTCGAACGGGGGCGCGTCGGCCGGCCGCTGCTGCACGGGGGACGCCACCCGGGCCGGGTTGCCGACGATGATGACGTTTTCCGGGAAGTCGCGCATGCACACGGCCCCGAAGCTCACCACCGAGTTGTGGCCGATCCTGGTGCCCGGCATGATGCCGGCGTGCTGGCTGATCCAGACGTTGTCGCCGATGACGATCGGCGCCACGCGAACGGGCGCGTCGGGCATCCAGCGGTCGACGCGGGTGCTGTGGAAGTCGGTGTCGATCAGGCTTGCCCGGGCGATGATGCACCGCCGCCCGATGCGGATCTCCTTGACGCAGCCGAACGACGTGGCCCCCATGATCGTGTTGTCGCCGACGACGATCTTCGCCTCTCTCGAGTAAGTCCAGAAGGTCGGCGTCTCGAGGATCACGACGTTGTCGCCGAGGATGATCTCTCCCGGACCGCGCACGCTGAGCGGCGCGAAGAGCCGCAGGTTGCGGCCGGCGCGGAAGCGGATGCCGCGCAGCCGGTAGTACAGCCGATGCCAGTGCCCGCGCGCCAGCGCGATCGCCACTCTGGCGGCGTGACCGGGCCGCCGCAGCGCGGCGCCGAGCGTGGGCTTCGGGGGCTGGGGCGCGGCCTCGAGGTTCGGATTCCGACAGTGCTCGCTCATACTTTGACCGGTGCTCGCGTCATCGAACGGACGATCGACCGCCAGGCGGGCGGCCCCTTCTCATCAGGCGTCAACTCGCGGACGATGTGGACAGCGCCTGCGCAAATCCGTGCAACCACTGGGATTGGCGCCCATATGCCGACCAGTCGTTCACGTCGCATGGCAAGAATGCGACAGGCGCTGGTGTGGCGCAACGCACACATGAGTCTGTGGCCTGTTTGCCGCAGGTCACTGTCTTGTGCGGTCCACACGCCACACACCCGCGGCTGACCGGCCGGCGCCCTGGCGCGAAGCAGGTAAGTTGGTGCGGCTAAAGCACGTGGAGGCTCGCCGCCGCCTCCGCGTCGCTAGCGGTCGCGCCCTTCGTCGCGCTCGCGTGCCGTGGTTTCTTCGGCGCCGACCTCGATGCGCTCGGCCAGCCGGTCGATCGCCGCGGGGCCGGTCGCCCACCGCATGATGCTCTCGGCCGTCTCCACCAGCGACTCGCTCGAGAAGAACGCGCAGCGACGGTGGAGCTCCAGCGTCTGGAAGGTCGGCCGCATCAGCTCCCGGCGCACCTTCTCCAGCCGGTCGGCCGGCGCGACGATGTAGAGCGGGAAGTTGAGATTCGGTGAGAGCGCCGCGAGGTCGGCCATTCGCAGCAGCCCGGAGAAGACCGACGTGGTGTGCTCCACCTCGAACGCCGCCGCCACCTGGTTGCTCCCGCGCAGCCAGACGACGTCGATCAGGCTGATCAGACGCTGCGTATCGGCGTCGATCGCGAGAGGCGGCATCCGCTCCACGCTCAGGGTGCCCAGTGGCTCCCGGTTCCAGACGCGGCCGCGGTCGTTCGCGGCGATCCACACGCGGCAGCCCAGCTTTCGGCCGATCTTGGCCAGCAGCCACTGCACGTGTGTGTGCCCGAGCGGCGCATCGGCCGGTGGCGCGCCCGCCGCCGGCGGCGTCTCCCGCACCGCCATCGCGCGTCCCGCCGGTCGCGCCGGCGACTCGGCCGGTGCGGGCGCTGACGCCCGCCGTCGGGTTGGCGTGCGGCGCAGTGCGCCGGGCTCGTAGAACAGCTCCGATTCGGCGTCGCTGCGTCGGCGGGAGGAGTCGCGCCACCAGCAGAGGTATTCCAGCCGCCACGGGCTCACGCCGAGCGCGCCGGCCACGGCGCGGAACGCCGCGCGGAACGCGAAGTAGTCGCTCACCGGGTCGCCGCCGGGCAGGTAGAGCCCGTCCTCCATCTGCATCGCCCGGCGCGCCGACAGGTGGAAGCCCGGCCACTCCTCGGGCTGCTGGACGTGCCACCACACGCTGGCGAAGAAGGCGGCGCGCGCAGGCTGAAGCTGGGCGCGGGTCATCCCGACCGCCGAGGCCGCCGCGTCCAGAAATCGCACGAAGGCGCGGAGTCGGCCGCGCGCCACGAGCTCGTCGTCGGGCGCGGGGAGCGCCGCCCGCAGCTGTTCGGTGAGCGCGCGCTCGTCCGGCACGCGTGCGACCAGCCGGTTGAGGAACATCGCCCCCGAGAGCCCGCGCAGGCCGAACACATCCCAGGTCGTGCGGGACTTGCGGTCGACCGTCGCGCGCAGCTCCTCGGTCGTGACCGAGCCGGCCAGGTAGCGTCGCAGGAGCTTGAGCATCTCGGGCCGCACCTTCGCGCGGCGCGCCTCCCACGCCTCCGCCTCCGCCAGCGCGTCGCGGTCGGCCAGCAGCTCTTCGTGCAGCAGCCGCCACGACTCGAGCTGGAACGAGGTGAGCGGCGTCACACCCGCGTCGTTCGCCTCGGCGGGGGCGTCCTCCTCGGGCGGCCGGTCGCTGCTCGCGTTGCGTCGTCGTGGCGTCACGCCGTGCAATCTCCCTCGGCGCCGAGCGCCGGGCAACGGGCGGAGGGCGTTGCGCGGAGCCCGGGGCAGCAGTCGAATCAGTGGGCTCTTTCGCGAAGCAGCGGTGTAGCACTCCGCCGCCCACGCCCCGGGGCTGCCGCCCACGCGCGTGGCTGGCGATACTTCGCTCCCCCCTCACACGAGTACGGGCTACTCCCATGATGCCCAGCGGTCGGCTCGCGCTTCTGCTCGCGGGTTCGGCACTCCTGTCGGCGGCGCACGGCGCCCCGGCCCCGCTCCACGTCCTCCGCGTCTCGCCGCTTGACGGCGCCGCCCGGACCTCCCAGATCACCGTCACCTTCGACCGACCCGTGGCGGGCGCGCTCGACGCGAGCGTGGACCCGGCCCGCGTGCTGCGCGTCGAGCCGAAGGTGCCGGGGAAGCTCGAGTGGCGCGACCCGGTCACGATCCGCCTGACGCCGTCGGCGCCGCTGGTCCCTAACGCGACCTACACGGTCACGGTCTCGACCGACTTCCAGGCGATGGACGCCAGCCGGCTGGCGGAGCCCTACCGGTGGAGCTTCCGCGTGCAGGGGACCACGCTGGTCGGCGGGGTGCCCGTGCGGGCGGGCATCCAGCCCCAGCACGTGGCCCCCGACCAGCAGTTCAACCTGGTCTACACGAACGCCGTCGATCTGGCCCGCCTGAGCTCGAAGGCGTACGCCGAGTTCGAGTCGACCTGCTCGGGCGCGCGCGTCGTCAGGCTGCGCGCCGCTCGGCAGCGCGCGATCGCGAACGACGACGACTGGCAGCTCCAGGGAGCCGGCGGCTGGGAGCGCGACCGCTCGATCGACTCGCTGCGGCGCGTGGTGACGCTGGTGCCCGAGGGCGCGCTCCCGCGCGGTTGCGGCGGGGAGCTGGTGGTCCCGTCGGACATCGCCGCCAACGGCGACGCGACCGCCACGGTGCGGCTCGCCTTCCACACCTACGGCGACCTGCGGCTCACCTCGGCGCGCTGCGCAGGCAGTGGCGAGGGGAGCGACGACAAGGCCTGCCCGACCGGCCCGATCCGCCTCGAGTTCTCGACGCCGGTGAAGGGCGCCGAGGTGATGCGGCGCGTGTCGCTCATTCCAGCGACGGCGTTCCAGCTGTACGACACGGCGTCGGTGGCGAGCGAGTGGGTGCTCGACACCAAGCTCAAGCCGCGGACGTCGTACGCCGTCGTCGTGGACACCGCGATGCGCGACGTCTTCGGCCAGCGCATCGCCGGAAATCCGGCCGCCGGCGCGGCCACGACCGGCTACTCGCCGTTCGTCGACTATCCGTACGGCCGGCTGCTGGTCGAGCGCGCCGCGTTCCGGACGCTGGCCGTCCGGCACGTGAACGTCGACACGCTGATCGCCTTCATCGCGCCGGTGCCCGACTCGCTCGAGGCGCTGATCCTCTCCCAGTCGCCCTGGTCGATGGACGAGCTGTGGCAGTCCGTCCGCCCGCGCGCCACGGTGCAGCGCATTCCGGTGACGCCGTCCCCCGACCGGGTGCGGATCACCGGGATCAAGCTGCCGCTGGTGGACACGCGCGGGCCGGACCGCTCGTCGCTGCTCGCGCTCCGCGTCCTCCGGAGCGGCGTGCCCGAGGACTCGGCGCGGGGCGCGCCCGTGGCGGTGCTCCAGGTGACGGACCTCGGCGTGCACGCCAAGCTCGGCGTGGAGGAGGGCGTGGTCTGGGTGACGGGGGCGAGCGACGGCCGCCCGCGCGCCGGCGCCGGCGTCACGCTGTACGACGCCGACGGGAAGGTGCTCACGACGGCGCGCACCGACAGCACCGGGATCGCCCGCCTGACGAACTTCCTGCGCGCGAGCGGTAGCACCGCCACCGCGGGAGACGAGGAGGAGGAAGAAGGCGGGGACTACGAGGGCGGCTTCCAGGGCTACGTCGCGGCGGAGCTGGGGGACGACCGCGCGGTGACCGGCGTTCGAGACTGGGACCCCGACCTCTCGCTCTGGCAGTTCAACGTGGACCCGGCGTACGGCTCCTCGCGCAGCCCGCAGGCGGCCGCGGTGTTCACCGAGCGCGGGATCTACCGCCCGGGCGAGATGGTCTTCGCGAAGGCGATCGTCAGGCGTGGAGCGCTTGGCGCGCTGCGCGTCCCGGCGCGCGGCGACTCGCTGCGGTGGGTCTTCGCCGACCGCGAGGGGACGACGCTTCGCGAGGCGACCGTTCCGCTCAGCTCCTTCGGGACGGCCGCCCACACCTTCACCGTGCCCGCCGACGCGCAGCTCGGCGACTACGCGGTGAAGGCGCAGGCGAAGCGCCGCGGCACATGGCGGGACGTCGCGTACACCAGCTACCGCGTGGCGGAGTACCGGCCGCCGGAGTTCCTGGTCGAGGTGTCGGCGGAGGGCGGGACGGCGGATGCGGCGGCCGAACGCTTCCCGGGCGACACGGTTCGCGCAACGGTGCAGGCCCGCTACCTGTTCGGCGCGCCGATGGGCCGCGCCGCGGTGACCTGGATGGCGCGCCAGCGACCGCTCTACGGCTGGGAGCTGAACATCCCCGGCACCGACAGCTGGTACGTCGGCGAGAGCGGGCGGTGGTGGGAGGAGCGCGACTCCGACTCGCCCGGCGTCTCGGTGTTCGAGAGCGGCGTCGACACGCTCGACGCGTCGGGCCGGCGCACGCTGCGGGTCGGGCTGCCCGTCCCGCCCGCCGGGCGCGGCGCCGAGATCACGGTGCAGGCGGCGATCACCGACGTGAACCGCCAGGTGGTGGGCGCCTCGACGCGGGTGCGCGTGCACCCGGCGGCGTTCTATCTCGCGGCGAAGCCGATGGGCGGCTCGTACTTCTGGACCGCCGGCGAGGCGCAGCGCATCGCGGTCGTCGCGGTGCGGCCGGGCGGCGAGCGCGTGTCCGGCATCCCGATCCGCGGGACCATCGTCAGGCGGGAGTGGCACCGCACCCACCGCGAGCGCGAGGGCGTGGCGGAGACCGTGGGGGAGTGGGTGAGCGACACCGTCGCCCGCTGCACCATCACCAGCGCCGCCGAGCCGGCGACGTGCGGCTTCACGCCGGCCGAGGGCGGCAGCTACATCGTGATCTTCGAGGCCCGCGACGCGCGGGGCCGCACGGCGTCGACCAGCTTCTACCGCTGGGCGTCGGGGAAGGGGTGGGTGCCGTGGAGCGACGAGAGCCAGTTCAAGATGGACGTCGTCGCCGACCGCGAGCGCTACAGCGTGGGCGACACGGCGACGGTGATGTTCGCGTCGCCGTTCACCGACGTCGAGGCGTGGATCACCGTGGAGCGCGAGGGGCTGATCGAGCAGCGGCGGATGCGGCTCACGTCGGGCGCGACCACGCTCAAGCTGCCGATCACCGAGGCGTACGCGCCCAACGCCTTCGTCGCCATTCTCGTGGCGCGCGGGCGCAGCGCCAAGCCCGGCGGGCTGGACGACCCCGGGCGGCCGACGATCCGCGTGGGCTACGCCGAGCTGCGGGTCACGCCGGAGGTGAAGCGGCTGGCGGTGCAGGTGGAGCCGCTGTCGAAGGAGTACCGCCCGGGTGACACCGCGCGCGTCGCGGTGCGGGTGCGCGATGCGGCCGGCCGCGGGCAGGCGAGCGAGGTGACGCTGTGGGCGGTGGACCAGGGCGTGCTCTCGCTCACCGGCTACCGCACGCCGGACCCGATCGACCTGCTCTACCACCGGCGCGGGCTCGGGATGCGGCTGGCGAGCAACCTGACGACGGTGGCGCCGCAGGTGCCCGAGGGGGACAAGGGGCGCGCCCCGGGCGGCGGCGGCGGCGCGAACGGCGCCGAGATCCTGCGCTCGCGCTTCAAGACGACCGCGTTCTTCATGGGCTCCGTCGTTACGGACGCGCAGGGGAACGCGACCGCGTCGGCCAAGCTTCCCGACAACCTGACGACCTTCCGCGTGATGGCGGTGGCGGTCACGGCGGGCGACCGCTACGGCAAGGGCGAGTCGCCGATGCTCGTGACGCGGCCGATCGTCGCCCGGCCGGCGCTGCCGCGCTTCCTGCGCCCCGGCGACGAGTTCATTGCCGGCGCGGTGGTGAACGAGCGCGCGGGCGGCACGCCGACGGTCACCGTGAAGGCCGAAGCGAAGGGCGTGGAGCTGAGAGGCGACGCCACCCAGCGCGTGCGGCTGGAGGCCGGGCGCGGGCGCGAGGTGCGCTTCCCGTTCCGCGCGTCCGGCGACGAGCTGCGCGCGGACGCCGACAGCGTGTCGTTCCGCTTCGACGCCACGAGCGGCCGCGACGCCGACGCGGTGCTGCTGCGGCTGGCGGTGCGCCCGAACTACTCGCCGCGCGCGCACACCGTGGCCGGCGTGCTGGTGGACAGCGCGATGACGGAGATCGGGCTCCCCGCGGGTACGGACCCGGCCCGGTCGCGCCTGTCGATCACCTTCGGCACGACGCCGCTGGCGGTCATTCAGGGCGCGCAGGACGCGCTGCACGTCTACCCGTACTACTGCACCGAGCAGGTGGTGAGCACCGCGCTGCCGCTCGTCATGCTCCACCGCGCGGGGAAGGCGCTCGGCACCTCCCTGACCAAGGGCGACCCGCGGCGCGACCTCGAGACGGCGGTGCGGATGCTCTCGGGCCGCCAGCGGGCCGACGGCGGGATCGGCTACTGGAGCCCGACCGACTGGACGACGCCCTGGCTCAGCGCGTACGCCGCGCGGGTGCTGCTGGAGGCGCGCGCCGTCGGCGTCCCGGTGCGCGACTCGGTGATCGGGCGGCTGGGCGACTACCTGGAGCGCGAGCTGAAGAACGCGACGCCGATGGTGCGCTTCGTCTCCGACCGGTACGACGAATCGGGCATTCGACTGGCGGACCGCGTGGCGGCCGTGGACGCGCTGCGGCGGCTCCAGCGGCCGGACGTTGCGGCCGAGAACGAGCTGGCGCGGCAGGCGGCGCAGATGCGCATGGAGGACCGGATGCTGCTGGCCGAGCTGCTGGCGCGGCGGGGCGACCGGCAGGGCGCCTCCGCGGCGCGGCAGCTTCTCGAGCCGATGTGGGCGGCGGTGCGGGTGGAGGGGCGCCGCGCGACGCTGCCTGACGCGAGCGGCCAGGACTTCTACTTCGCCTCGCGCCTCCGCCCGACCGCGCGCCTGCTCCGCGCGACCGTGGCGGTGGACCCCTCGCACCCGCTGGTCGCGCCGCTGGTGGAGACGATGGTGCAGCGCGGCCGAGCCGAAGCGCTCTACCCGTGGAACACGCAGGACTACGGGCAGGTGGTGCTCGCGCTGGCGGAGATGGAGCTGCGGCAGCGCGCGGCCGGCACCCGGTCGGTGACCGTGCGCGCGGGCGACCGCGTGCTGTACCAGGGGCCGGCCGCCAGATCCGCGGCGCTCGACACCGGCGTGTCGCTGAGCGGGCTGCTCGGGCGCGCGACAGGCGCCGACATCCTCCCGCTGCGCGTGACGCTGGCGGCGAGCGCGCCGGGCGTCCCGATCTACTACTTCGCCAACGTGGACGAGGTGCCGCTCAAGATGCCGGTGGCGCCGGAGGACCAGGGCATCCGCGTCGAGCGGTGGTTCGAGCGCTTCGAGGGCGCCGACCACACGCCGATCGCGAGCGCGACCGAGGGGGAGCTGGTGCGCGTGCGGATCCGGGTCACGGTGCCGGCCGACCGGCAGTTCGTCGTGGTCGACGACCCGCTCCCGGCCGGTCTCGAGGCCGTCGATCTCTCCCTGCGCACGGCGACGACGATGAGCGGGCCGGGCGCGGCGCGCGGGGAGGAGGAGCAGCAGAACGACGGTCAGCCTGACGACAACGACCGCGGCTGGTACGGCAGCTGGGACGCCGGCTGGTGGTCGCCATTCGACCACAAGGAGATCCGCGACGACCGCGTGGTCTACTTCGCGACGACCCTCTGGAAGGGAACCTACACCGCCACCTACGTCGCGCGCGCCACGACGCCGGGCGTCTTCGTTCGGCCGCCGGCGCACGCGGAGGAGATGTACAACCGCTCGCTGCAGGGCCGAAGTGACGGCGGGACGTTCACGGTGCGGGCGCGAACGCGGTGAGATGAGGCGACCACGCGTCAGGCACGTCGTCGCGTCGCTCGCCGCCGCGCTCGCGCTCGGCGCGGCGGCGGCCGCCGCGTGGGTGATGTGGCCGCTGCCGGCCGGGCTGGTGGCGCCCGCCTCCGCGCCCGGGCTCACGCTCCAGGACAGGCACGGGCTCCCGCTGCGGACCACGCGCGCCGCGGACGGCAGTCGCATGCGCTGGGTTCGCATCGAGGAGATCGATCCGGACGTGCTGGTCGCCTTCCTGGCGGTGGAGGACCGGCGCTTTTACGAGCACCGCGGCGTGGACCTGCGGGCGGTGGGGCGCGCGTTCCGCGACAACCTCCACGCCGGACGCATCCGGTCGGGCGCGTCCACGATCACGATGCAGCTCGCCCGGCTGCTCCACCCGCGTGAGGCGGTGCGCGACCGCGCGCTCGGCTCCAAGGCGGCCGAGGCCATGTGGGCGCTGCGGCTGGAGCGCCACCTCTCGAAGCAGCAGATCCTCGAGCAGTACCTGAATCGCGTGCATCTGGGCGAGGCGGCGACCGGCGTCGGCGCGGCGGCAGCGGTGTACTTCGACGGGTCCGCGTCCGAGCTGAGCCTGGGCCAGGCGGCGATGCTGGCCGGGCTCGCGCACGCGCCCGCGCGCGACAACCCGCTCGCGTCGCCCGCGCGAGCACGCACGCGGCGGACGGCGGCGCTCGCCCGGATTCGCGCCCGCGGCTCCGCCAGCGCGGACGAGGTCGCGCGCGCGGATGCGGAGCCGGTTTCCTCTCCCGGGCGCGGCGGCCGCTTCCTGGCGCCGCACTTCACCGCGCGGGTGCTGGCATGGGCGCGCGATTCGGCCGCGGTGCGCGCGGCGGGCGCGGTGCGCACCTCGCTCGACCTGGAGCTTCAAGAAG
>DATFPD010000064.1:0-16047 GCA_035265005.1 Gemmatimonadaceae bacterium
GCGCTCGCCTCCAGGTAGTTGCCGGCGCGGTTGGGCTGGTCGAGCACGTCCCACCAGAGCCCGGTCAGCGGGTCCTGCACGCGCTCGATCCCCTCGGCGGCGTCGCGCAGCGTCTGGATCATCGCGGCGCGGTCGGGGTGGTTGGGCGGAAAGTAGTCGAGCGTCTCCACGAGCCCGACCACGTACCACCCCATCGCCCGCCCCCAGAAGTTGGGAGAGAGCCCGGTGGCGGTGTCGGCCCACTTCTGCGCCTTCGCCGCGTCCCAGCCGTGGTACATGAGGTCCGTGCGCGGGTCGCGGGTGTGCCGCGCGACGAGCAGGAACTGCCGCGCCACGTCGTCGAACGCCGCGCTGTCGCCGAACGCGCGCGCGTACTGGGCGTAGAACGGCCCCGCCATGTACAGCCCGTCGAGCCACATCTGCTGCGGGTAGATCTTCTTGTGCCAGAAGCCCCCTTCGCCCGTGCGCGGGTGCGTGCGGAGCTGCTCGCGCAGCAGGTCGAGCGCCTTGCGGTAGCGCGCGTCCTTCGTGCGCTCGTGCAGCCCGAACAGGAGGCGCCCCTGCGAGACCTGGTCGAGGTTGTACTCCTCGAGCTCGTATCCCTCGATGGAGCCGTCGGGCTTCACCCAGCGGTCCATGTTCGCCTTCACGTACGCCAGCATGGCCTGGTCGCGCCGCGCCATCGCCACGCGCTCGATCGCGCCGAGCACCACGCCCTGCGTGTAGTCCCAGCGGCGGTGCGTCTGCGGGTTGCGCCGCATCACCGACTCGGCGATCCGCACCGACCACGGCTTCGCGCCGGCCGCGAGCGGGCGCGGGCGGGGCGAGACGTTGGGGATCGGCAGCGGGCGCCCGCCCGGCTGCGGCGAGCCCTCGCCGAGCTGCTGCGGCGGTGCCTCCTGGGCGCGCAGTGGGGTGAGGATGCCCACTGTCAGGACGGCCGCCAACATTCCTGCGCGCAGGGTCATTCCGACCCGTAGCGCGCCGCAGGCGCGGAGGGGAGGAACCCCCTGACCGACGGAGGAGTCATGGCGGTGCCGCAGTTCATCGAGAGCGTGAACTGCCATCATTCCTCCGTCGGGACGGGGGTTCCTCCGTCGCGCTCCTGCGGAGCGCTCGGTCGGAATGACACGCGCGCGCATTGTGCTACTCATCCTTCATCGAGCCGCCAGTTCGGCCACGTCGCTCACCGGGCGGCCGTTGATCTTCACGTTGCGCAGCACCACGCCGCGCACGCCCTCGACGACGCTTCCCTTCTCCACCCCGTCGAACGTGCAGTCGACGAGGCGGATGTTCGAGATCTCCGACTTCTCGTAGGCGCGGGCGTAGATGCCGTACGGGCTCTTCCGGCTGGTCACGCGCAGCATCTCGACGTCGCGGACCACGGGGACGTACGGGCCCCTGGGCCCCTCCTCGTAGTAGAGGTCGATCGAGAGCACCGCGTCCGCGACCTGCCCCACCGTCACGTCGCGCATGTAGACGTGCTCCAGCACGCCACCGCGCATCGCGTTGTTCTTGAAGCGGAGCGCGCGGTCCAGGTTCGGGCTGTCCATGCGGCAGTTCTCGGCGAAGACGTAGCGCACGCCCCCGGAGATCTCGCTGCCGATCGTGACGCCGCCGTGCCCGTCCTTCATGTGGCAGCCGCGGACGATGATGTTCTCGCTCGGCACGTCGACGCGCCGGCCGTCGGCGTTGCGGCCGGACTTGATCGCGATGCAGTCGTCGCCGGTGTCGAACGAGCACTCCTCGATCAGGACGTCGCGGCACGACTCGGGGTCGCAGCCGTCGTTGTTGGGGCCGTGGCTCACGATGTTCACCCGGCGCACGGTGACGTTCTGACAGAGCACCGGGTGGATCTCCCACATCGGCGAGCGCACGATCGTCACGCCCTCGATCAGCACGTTCCGGCAGCGGTACGGCTGGATGAACTGCGGACGCAGGTAGCTCCCGTCGGCGAAGACGCGCTGCTCGACCGGCGTGTTCGCCTCCATCATCTCCATCAGCCGGTTGCGCGCCGGGAGCTGGTTGGGGCCGGCCTTGCCGCTCTTCCACGGCCACCAGTGCGTCTCGTCGGCCTGCCCGTCGAGCGTCCCCTCGCCGGTGATCGCGATGTTCTCCTGCCCGAAGGCGTAGATGAAGGGCGAGTAGCCCATCATCTCCATCCCCTCCCACCGCGTGAACACCGCGGGGAGGTAGCGCGCCGGGTCCTGGTGGAACGCGACCGTGGCGCCCCGGCTCACGTGCAGGTTCACGTTGCTGCGCAGGTGGATCGCCGCGGTGAGAAAGCGCCCCGCCGGCACGACGACGCGCCCGCCGCCGGCCGCGCCGCAGGCCGCGATCGCCTGGCGGAACGCCTCGGTGCAATCCGTCGTCCCGTCGCCCGCGGCGCCGTAGCGGGTGATGTCGAAGTCGCGCTCGGGGAAGGTGGGCGGCCTGATCCGCGCCAGAATGCCCGGGACCATCTCCCAGCCGGTCGCGCCTGTCGTCGAGGCCGCCGCGGCGCCACTCCCGGCGCCCGCCGTCCGGCACCCTAACGAGATGAGGGGCGCCAGGAACGCCGCGCCGGCGCTGGCGGTCAGCGCCTTCACGAAGTCACGCCGGGTCGGATTACCCTTGCTCATTTCCAGCTCCCTCTTGCGTTCAAGGCAGGAAGAATTGACCACAGAGACACAGAGGGAGCGCAGCGAGGCCGGGATGCCGAGTCAAAGAGTTCCTGCCTGCCCGGGGTAGGGGCGCTCCCTCTGTGCCCTCTGTGTCCTCGGTGGTTGAATTGCCCTTCAGCGAAGCCGACCGGTAGAGGGCCCCTCGTCCGTGTGCCCCTCCTCGGTGTCTCTGTGCCTCTGTGGTCGATCTTCACTTCGGATGCTTGCGCGACCAGGAGTCGTACCTCTTGAGCGCGTTCGCGGGGGCGTAGGTGTACCAGCCGTAGCCCGTGCGCCGGTCGGTGAGCTGGCTCCAGTCGTAGAGCTTCACACCGTCGCGGTTGCTGAAGATCGGGCGGTCGGTGCCGAGCTCGGTCAGGCGCGCCCAGAGTGGGCCGGCGCCGGGCTCGGCGCGCAGACCCGTGTCGAAGCGGTAGCTGTAGCCGTGGAGCTGCGTCTTCTTGAGCCAGGCAGCGCCGGCGTGCACCGCCGTCACCACGCGCGGGCCCGGCGCGCGGAGGCTCATGAGGAACCGCAGGATGTTGGCGCTCTCCTGCGGCGTCTGCGACTCTAGCTCGTAGCTGCGCGCCGCGACCGGCTGGAGCGTGACGGGGTCGTGCTGCTGCCCCCACGCCTGACGCTGCCCGCCGAAGACGTACTGGCTGTTCACCAGGCACTCCACGCCGCGCGACAGCGCGCTGTCGGCCCGCGCCCGCTCGTCGGCCGGCACGAACGGCGCCGTCTCGCCCGACGCCACGTCGCGCATCAGCTCCAGCACGTGCACGGTGGCGTCGTCGTTGAACGTCGCCGCGTCGTGGTAGCTCCCCATCAGCGGGTAGACCTGCGGCCAGCAGCCGGTCGGGAGCTGCGCCTCCGCCAGGTACGAGAGCCCGCGCAGGAAGGCCTGGCGGTAGCGCGGGTCCGGGCGTACCGCGTCGAGCAGCGCCAGGAACTCCATCTCCGACGTCGTCGACGCGTTGTCGATCGTCGAGATCCAGCTCCACTCGGTGCTCTCGCCGAAGTAGCTCTGCCCCCGCGCGCGCAGACCCTTCGTGAAGTCCACGTGCTTCGACCAGCCGCCGTTCGGCGCCTGGTAGCTCAGGATCGACTCGCCCATCGCGCGCGCGCTGTCGCCCGCGAACCACTGCGGCGTCATCCACTTCTCGACCGAGAAGTCGTGCGCATACGCGGCCCGCGTCATCTTCGCCGCGCCGGCCGCGCGCAGCTCGGCGTTCATCGCCGCCGTGTCCCGCGCCCGCGTCGCCCGGGAGCGCTCGACGTACGCCGTCCACGCCGCGCGCTCCGCCGCCGGCAGCGTCGCGATGCGCGCGTCGCTCAGCAGCGGCAGCGTGTCGTGCGCCGGCCGGTAGCCCGGGAGCCGCCGGATGGAGTCTATCGGGTTCGAGTCCGACGCCGCGCGGGCCGGCGCGGGCGGCGTGCTCTGCGCCCGCAGGCACCCCGAGGAGAGCAGCAGCGCGACGAACGGCTTCAGGTATCGCATGCTCGAAAGACTGAACTGGCCACGGATTTTCACGGATGAACACGGATCTCTCCGCGCGCGAGCCAAAGCTCCTCCCGCCCGAGCAAGGGGGGCCTTGGATGCTGTCAGGACGGATCCATGTGCATCCGTGAAAATCCGTGGCCGCATCGCGCTCATGCCCGCCCGGCGCTGAGGTCCACGCGCTGCATGCGCGGCGCGAGGACGTGGATGATCGCGAGCGCCGTGATGTAGGCGATGCCGCAGAAGAGGAACACCGGCTGGTAGTTGCTGCCGTTGCTCTCCAGCACCACGCCGGTGATGCGCTGGAAGAGGAAGCCGCCCGCCGCGCCCGCAAAGCCGCCGAGCCCCACCACCGAGCCCACCGCGTGGCGCGGGAACATGTCGCTGCTGAGCGTGAACAGGTTCGCCGACCACCACTGGTGCGCCGCCGCGGCGAGGCTCACGATCGCCACCGCCACCCAGAGGCTGTTCGCCACCGGGGCCAGCGCCGTCGGGACGATGAGCAGCGCGGCGATGAGCAGCGTGACCTTGCGCGCGCGGTGCACCTCCCAGCCGCGCTTGATGAACGAGCCCGAGAGCCAGCCGCCGTAGATCGAGCCGACGTCGGCCACCAGGTAGACGACGATCAGCGGCAGCGCGAGCTTGCCGAGCTTCACCCCGAACTGGGTGTCGAGGAACTTGGGGAGCCAGAACGTATAGAACCACCACACGCCGTCGGTCATGAACTTGCCGACGATGAACGTCCACGTCTGGCGGTAGCCGAGGAGGCTGAGCCAGCTCACCTTGCTGATCGGCTCCTCGGCCTGCCCGTCGCGGATGTAGGCCAGCTCGCCCGGCGACAGCCGCGGGTGCTCGCTCGGCGATCGATAGGCGGGAAGCCACCAGGCGAGCCAGACGAAGCCGATCGCCCCGGTGATGACCATCGCCGGGCGCCACCCCCACTGGGCCGTGATCCACGGGATCAGGATCGCCGCGCCCATCGCGCCGATGTTCGAGCCGGAGTTGAAGATCCCGGTCGCGAAGCCGCGCTCGTGCTTCGGGAACCACTCCGCCGTCGCCTTGATCGCCGCCGGGAAGTTCCCCGACTCGCCGAGGCCGAGGATGAACCGCGCGATCCCGAAGCCGATGACCGTCGCCGCGAGGGCGTGACCGGCGGACGCGAGGCTCCAGACGACGACCGCCACCGCGAAGCCGATGCGGACGCCGACGCGGTCGATGAAGCGGCCCATGAACAGGAAGCCGATCGCGTACGCGGCCGTCCACCACGATGTGATGTTCGCGTACTGCGTCTCCGACCACCCGAACTCCGCCTGGAGGGTGGGTCCCAGCACGCCCGTGACCTGGCGGTCGAGGTAGTTGATGGAGGTCGCGAAGAGCAGCAGCGCGCAGATCGTCCAGCGGTACTTGCCGATCGGCCCCCGCACCTCCTTCGCCAGCCCGGGCGTGACCGCGGCGAGCTCGTCGCGGGCCGCCGATCCGCCTGCCCCCTGATCGTTCCGTGTGGTGGTCGCCATCAGACGTCTCAGACGTGTGGGTTGAGCAGGCGGTCGACCTCGTCGACCGTCACGCGGTTGAAGTCGCCCGGGATCGTGAGCTTGAGGGCGCTGGCGGCGGTGGCGAAGTCGAGCGCCGCGCGCCGGTCGCGGCCGGCGAGCAGCGCGTACAGCAGTCCGGCGACGAAGCTGTCCCCGCCGCCCACGCGGTCGACGAGCCGCACCTGGTAGCGCTGGCTCGTGTGCAGCTCGGCGTCGGCCGAGGTGTCGAACAGCGACGCCCGCCAGCCGTGCTCGCTCGCCGAGAGCGACTGGCGCTGGGTGATGGCGACCGTGCGGCAGCCGAACTCCCGCCGCAGCGCGCGGGCGGTCTCGTGCAGCGCCTCCGGCGGCTCGGGCGCCTTCCCCGGGGTGTGCACGCCGAGCATCGTCGACATCGCGCCCGGGTTGCCGATCAGCACGTCGCACAGCGCGACCAGGGGGCGGATCACCGGCTTCGGGTCGCGCCCGGCCCAGACCGCCGGCCGGAAGTTGAGGTCGAAGCTCGTCGTCACGCCGGCGGCGCGGGCCGCCTCCAGCGCCTGTCGCGTCGCGCGGCAGGGCCCCTCGCCTAACGCCGGCGTGATCCCGGAGACGTGGAGCCAGTCGGCGCCGCGCAGGACCGTCGCCCAGTCGAGCTCCGCGGGGTCGAGCTGGCTGAACGACGAGCCGGCGCGGTCGTACACCGTGCGCAGCGGGCGCAGGTCGGCGCCCCCCTCCACGAAGTACACGCCGAGCCGCGGCCCCCCGCGCACCACCGACTCCACGTCCACCCCCTCGGCGCGCAGCGCGCGGAGCGCGCCCTCGCCCAGGGCGTTGTCCGGGACGCGCGTGACGTAGCGGCTGCGCACGCCGAAGTGCGCCAGGCTCGCCGCGACGTTGGCCTCGCTCCCGCCGAAGTACGTCCGCAGCTCGGGCGACTGGAAGAAGCGCTCCTGCCGCGGCGGGGTGAGCCGCAGCATGATCTCCCCGAAGTTGACGACCGTCTTCGCCACGCGGCTCACCCGGCTCACCGGGCCCCCATGGCCTGACGCGCCTCGACGACGCTCAGCGCCAGGCGGCGCGCCCGCTCGGTGAGGGCGCCGAAGTCGCCGGCGGCGATGAGCTTCGGGTCCATCAGCGCGCTGCCGACGCCGACCGCCACCGCGCCGGCGCGGATCCACTCGCCGGCGTTCTCCGGCGTCACGCCGCCGGTGGGCATGAGCTTCAGGAAGGGCATCGGCGCCAGCACGCCCTTGAAGAACGCCGGCCCGAGCGCCTCCGACGGGAAGACCTTCACCACGTCGGCGCCCGCCTCGTGCGCGGTCAGGATCTCGGTCGGCGTGAACGCGCCCGGCATCGCCGCCACGCCCAGCCGGTGCGCTTCGGCGACCACGGCCTCCTTGAAAACGGGGCTCACGACGTAGCGCGCACCCGCCTCCACCGCGCGCCGCGCCGTCTCGGTGTCGAGCACCGAGCCCACGCCGACCAGGAGCCCCTCGTCGGCGCGGCGCGCGAGCTCCTCGATCACGCCGAGCGCGCCGGGGATGGTCATCGTCACCTCGACCGCCGAGATGCCGCCCATGTGCAGCGCGTCGACCGTGCGCACGGCGGCGCGCGGGTCCTGCATCCGGATCACCGCCACGGCGCCGATCGCGGCGATCTCGCGCACGGTGCGCTCGCGGTCCGTGGCGGAGGCCGACGACGCCGGCGCCGCGGTGCTCGATTCAGTCATGAGGTGCGAATTCCCAGAGGTGTCGATCGCGGCGTCAGCGCGCGGCGGCGAGCGCCGGCGCGGCCGAGAGGTGCGCCTCGAGCGCGGCCGGCACGCCGTCGCGCGCCATGCGGGCGAGGTGCTGCGTCACGGCCTCTACGAAGCCGGGGACGGTCGTCAGGTCGTACCCCCACAGCGCGGCGTCGGCACACGCCGCGCGCGCGACCCCGGCGTCGCCGCCCGCCGAGTCCCAGAGCGCGCGCACCCGCTCGCCCTGGTCGTCCGCCGGCACGCCCTGCCCCGCTGCCCGCCGCGCCGCCTGCGCGTCGCCGCGCATGAACAGCAGGTTCGCCGCGAAGCCGAACGCCAGCGACTGCGGTACCTGCCCTACGCGCTCCGCGTACCGAATGATGAGCGGCACCACGCGCACGCGCATCTTCATCGTTCCCTGGAGCGTGATGTCGAACAGCGCGTGGCGGATGTACGGGTTGGCGAAGCGGTCCAGCACGTCCCGCGCGAACGCCTCCGCGCCCGGTACATCTACGACCGGCACGATCTCGTCGAACAGCGTGCGGCGGAGGAAGCGGCCCACCACCTCGTGCTCGACGGCCTGCTGCACGGTCTGGACGCCGGACAGGATGGCCGCCGGGACCATGATGGTGTGCGCGGCGTTGAGCAGCCGCACCTTCCGCTCGCGGTACGGGCGCACGTCGTCGGTCAGCACGATGCCGGGATCGGCGCCGGCGAAGCGCGCCAGCCGCTCGCGCACCGGCGCAGGGGCCTCGATGGCGAACAGCCGGTAGACCTCGCACATCGTGTGCAGGTCGTCCCGGTAGCCGAGCGTGCGCCGCAGCGCCTCCGCCTGCTCGCCCGAGGGCGCGCCGGGGACGATGCGGTCCACCAGCGTGTTGCAGAACGGCACCGACTCCCTCACCCACCGCGCGAACTCGGGCTCCAGCCCCCAGCGCTCGGCGAGCGCGAGCACGATCTCGCGCAGCCGGTCGCCGTTGGCCTCGATCAGCTCGCAGGGGATGACGACGACGGCCTTGTCGGGCGCGAAGTCGAACGCGCGGGCGCGCTCTAAGAGGAAGCGCGCGAGCTTTCCGGGGAACGACCGCGGCGGCCGAGCCTCGGCACTCGTGTCGGCGTCGTCCAGGGCGATGCCGACCTCGGTGGTGTTGGAGAAGACGAGCTCGAGCTCCGGGCTTCGCGCGCAGGCCAGCACCGCGTCCCAGTCGTCCTTCGCCGAGAGCGCGCGGCTCACCGAGGAGATGACGCGGTGCGCCTGCGTCGCCGCGCCGCCCTCGATCCCCTGCGCCGAGAGCGTGTAGAGCCCGTCCTGCCCGGTGAGCGCCTGGTCGCGCCCGCTGCCGGTGGAGCCCACCATCACCACGCGCCCGCCGAACAGCCCGCGCCGGTTGGCCTCGTCCACGAAGTAGTCCACGAACCCGCGCAGGAACGCGCCGGTGCCGAACTGGACGGCCTTCTCCGGCAGGTCCAGCAGCGACTCGTCAGGCAGGCCGACGGGCACGTCCGCGCGGCCGCGGAGGGTGCGGAGGAGGGGGCGGGAGAGGCGGGGGAGGGTTGGGGAGGTCATCTGCTTGAATGTCATCCTGAGCGAAGCGCGCAGCGCGAGTCGAAGAGCCTGCCCTGAGCGTGGCGAAGGGATCTTCTCGCCCGGTCAAGGGTCCGTCGGACCGTAGCAGATCCTTCGGGCGGCGCTGCGCGCCGTACCCTCAGGATGACGGCGCCGCCGAGTGCCGAGCGCCGAGTGCCGAGTCCCGATCCTACAGCGTCACCCCCGACTTCCAGATCGCGATCTCGCGGTACCCGTGCTTCTCGTTGTTGGTCTGCTTGCGTCCGCTCGCCACGTCGAGGACGAACGCGAACAGCTCGTCGGCCAGCTGCTCCATCGTCGCCGTGCCGTCGAGCAGCGCGCCGGCGTTGAAGTCGATCCAGTGCGGCTTCTTCTCGGCGATCGCGGAGTTGGACGAGACCTTGATCGTCGGCACCGGGAAGCCGAGCGGCGTGCCGCGGCCGGTCGTGAACAGCAGCACCGTCGCCCCGCTCACCGTCATTGCCGTGGACGAGACGCCGTCGTTCCCCGGCGCCTCCAGCAGCGACAGCCCGCCGGGCGACGCCCGCTCGCCGTAGCGGAGGACGCTCGTCACCGTCGCCTGCCCGCCCTTCTGGATCGCGCCGAGCGACTTCTCCTCGAGCGTCGTCAGGCCGCCCGCCTTGTTGCCGGGCGACGGGTTCTCGTAGATCGGCTGGTCGTGGCGGAGGAAGTACTGCTTGAAGTCGTCGATCATCCGCACGATCCCCTGGAAGACCTCGGGGCTCGCCGCGCGGTTCATCAGCACCTGCTCGGCGCCGAACATCTCCGGGACCTCGGTCAGCACCACGCCGCCGCCCACTGCGGTGAGCTTGTCCGCCACGCGCCCGACGAGCGGGTTCGCGGTGATCCCGCTGAAGCCGTCCGAGCCGCCGCACTTGTTGCCGATCACGAGGTCGGACGCCGGGCACTCGGTGCGCCGGTCCCGCTCCATGATCGCCACCAGCTCCTCGACCTTCTCCAGTCCGACCTCGACCTCGCTGAAGACTTCCTGCGAGTTGAAGAAGCGCAGGCGCTCGCGGTCGAGATCGTCGCCGGCCAGCTCGAGCAGGCCGGCCATCTGGTTGTTCTCGCACCCCAGGCCGAGCACCAGCACGCCGCCCGCGTTCGGGTGGCGCATGAGGCCGGCGAGCACGCGCCGCGTGTTCTTGAGGTCGTCGCCGAGCTGGCTGCAGCCGTACGGGTGCGCGAAGTGGAACGCGCCGTCGATTTTCCCGGCGAAGCGATCGTTCGCCATCTTCGCGATCCGCTCGGCGGCGTGGTTGACGCAGCCCACCGTGGAGAGGATCCAGATCTCGTTCCGCGTGCCGACGCGCCCGCTCTTGCGGCGGTAGCCCGAGAATGTGGGTACGGGCCCCGCCGGGTCGAGCCTGCCCCGCAGCGCGGCAGCGCTGTCGGGGTACCGGAACTCCGTGATCCCTTCGAGGCTCGTCTTCAGGTTGTGCGAGTGCACCCACTCGCCGCGCGCGACGGGCGCCGTCGTGTGGCCGATCGGGAAGCCGTACTTCACGATCTGCTCGCCGGCCGGGATGTCGCGCAGCGCGATCTTGTGCCCCGCCGGCACCTCGGCCGCGAGCGTGATCGTCCCGCCGTCCACCTCCACCTCGCTCCCCGCCGGCAGCGCCTCGACCGCCACGACGACGTTGTCCGAGGGGTGCACGCGCACCGCCCTGGGTGCGCCGATCGTCAGCGTCGACATGTCAGTTCCGGGCCTGGGCAGCCTGGCCCGCAGCATCGCTGTCGGGCAGCTTGTACGTCTCGCGCACCAGGTCGTAGGCGAGCGCGCGCGCCATGCGGCGGGCGTCGCCCAGGTCCACGATGTGCCGGGCGACGAGTCCGCCGAGGAAGTTCGCGTCCATGCGCCGCGCGACGTCGTGGCGCGCCGGGATCGAGCAGAAGGCGCGCGTGTCGTCGTTGAAGCCGGCGGTGTTGTAGATCCCCGCCGTCTCGGTGGTGCGCTCGCGGAAGCGGCGCATCCCCTCGATCGAGTCGTGGAACCACCACGGCGGCCCCAGGCGGAGCGCCGGGTAGTGGCCGGCGAGCGGCGCCAGCTCGCGCGCGTAGGTGGACTCGTCGAGCGTGAACAGCACCAGCGTCAGGCGCGGGTCGTTGCCGTAGGCGTTGAGCAGCGGGCGCAGGTTGCGCGTGTACTCGGTGGCCAGCGGGATGTCGGCGCCCATGTCCATCCCGAAGCGCTCGAAGATCCGCTGGTTGTGGTCGCGGAGCGCGCCCGGGTGGAGCTGCATGACCATCCCGTCCTCGGTGGACATGCGCGCCATCTCCATCAGCATGTGCGCCTCGAAGCGCCGCTGGTCGGCCGGGGTCGCTTCGCCGCGGCGCGCCTTCTGGAAGAGCAGGTCCGCGTCGTCAGGCGCAAGGCGCTCGGTGTAGGGCTCCAGCACGCCGTGGTCGGTGGCCGTCGCCCCCATCTGCCGGAAGTAAGCGCGGCGGCCGGCGAGCGCGGACAGGAAGGCGCAGAAGTCGCCGACCCGCGCGCCGTGCAGCCGCTCCAGCGCCGCCATCGCCGGTGCCCAGGCGGGCGCCGCGATGCGGAAGAGCGCGTCCGGGCGGAAGCTCGGGATCACGCGCCCCTTCCAGCCCGAGTCGCGGATCGCGCGGTGGTGCGGCAGCTCGTCGGTCGCCGCGTCGGTGGTGGCGAGCACCTCGATGTTGAAGCGCTCGAACAGCGCCCGCGGCCGGTACTCGGGCGACTGGAGCCGCTCGGCGATCTCGTCGTAGATCGCCCGGGCGGTGCGGCCGTCCAGCTTGCGTCGCACGCCGAAGACCTCGCGCAGCTCGTGGTCGAGCCAGACGCCGGTGGGCGTGCCGCGGAACAGGTAGTAGTTCTCGGCGAAGAGCTGCCAGACCTTGCGCGGGTCGCGCTCGACCGCGGTGCCGTCGCGCGTCGGGATCCCCAGCGACTCCATGGAGATTCCGCGCGAGTAGAGCATGCGGAAGATGTAGTGGTCCGGCGTGATGAGCAGCGCGGTGGGCTCGGGGAACGGCGCGTTCTCGGCCAGGAGGCGGGGGTCCACGTGGCCGTGCGGGCACACGAGGGGCAGGTCGCGCGTCTCCTCGTAGAGCGCGCGGGCGGCGCGGCGGACCGAGGGGTCGGCGTCGAAGAACCGGTCCTCGTGCAGGACCAGCTCGTCGTCGCCCGCGGCCGCCGCGGCGGCGGCCGTCTGGTTGGCGCGGCGCGCGTCTCCCTTCACCGAAGTCTGCATCTCGCTCCCGTGCGCTGGTCGTTCGTCGTCGTCGGAATCGCACCCTGCCGATACAGCATGCAAGGGCGGTGCGGCGGAGCCCACAAAATTTCGTTCTAATTACGAACAATATTGCGATATTCGATCGAAATCGCTAGCTCTGGTTTTCGATCGCCGGACTGGTCCGGCAGGCGCCGGACTCGCGGGGCGGCGGCCCCGGTTCGCTGGGCAGATCGAGCGCATCGCACGACGAAACCGGGTGGGGACCGCTACCGGACTCGGCGGTCGCCAACGGGGGCGGCGCAACATTGAGTCTTGCGCTCGGCGCCAGAATCCCCGATTTTGCTCTCCGTAAGAACTAATTGCGCTCGCGCCAATGTAGGTACGTTGGGCCGGGAGCGCAACAGGCGGCGGACGCAGGCGTTGGCGGACTCGGCCGCCACGAGAGTCTCGGAGGACCTGGCCCCATGCGGAAGATCAACACCCTCAGCTTCATCCGCGCGACGCGCTCCACCCCGCGCGACATCAACCGCCGGATCGCGCTCAACCTGGTGCGCGAGCACCAGCCGATCTCCCGCGCCGACCTCGCGCGCCGCATGCGGATCGGCCGCGGCGTCGTCACCTCGCTCGTGAAGGAGCTGCTCGACGCGGGCGCGATCTACGAAGGCGCCACCGCCGACGCCCCGCGCGGCCGCCGCCCGATGATGCTCTACGTCCGCACCCGCGACCGCCTGGCGATCGCGATCGACGTGCGATTCAGCCGCACCTACATCATGCTCGGCGACTTCAGCGCCAACCAGATCGCGCTGGAGTCCTTCGAGACGGTCTTCGACCCGGCCGAGCTCCTGGAGCAGCTCGTCCTGCGCATCCGCCGCATGATCGAGACCCACGGCGCGCACGGCCGCTGCGAGGGGATCGGCCTCGTGGTCCCGGGGATGGTGGACCGGCAGAGCGGCCGCGTCCTCAACTCGCCGCAGCTCGGCTGGCACGACGTGGACATCTGCGACGACCTGGCCGAGCGTACCGGGCTGACCGTGCACATCGAGAACGCCCCCTTCGCCTGCGCGCTCGCCCAGATGTGGCTCGGCCAGCGCGGCGGCGACGGACTCGGCGACTTCGTCTACGTCACGGTCTCCGACGGCGTCGGCGCCGGCGTCGTGGTGAACGGGCAGATCGTGCGCGGCCACAACCACACGGCGGGCGAGTTCGGCCACGTCGCCGTGGACCCGGCCGGGCCGCTCTGCCTCTGCGGCGCCTACGGCTGCCTGGAAGCCTACACCTCCAACCTCGCCACGGTGGCGCGCTACCTCGGCCGCGACGTCGGCTCGGACGGCGTGCGCGAGCTCCTGGCCACGATGCCGCTCACCATCACCGACCTCATGGCGCGCGCCAGCTCCGGCGACGAGCGCGCCGCCGCCGCCCTGGCCGACACCGGCCGCTACCTGGGCCGCGGCCTGGCCGTGATCATCAACGCCCTCAACCCGTCGCGCATCTTCATCGGCGGCGAGATCACAGCGGCCTGGGACCGCATCGCCCCGCTGATCCGCGCGGCCGTCGCCGAGCGCGCCCTCACCGCCGCCGCCGCCGCCACCCCGATCATCCCCGAGCCCCCGGGCTCCTACCCGCGCCTCCGCGGCGCGACGGCACTGGTCGCGGCGCCGGCGTTCGCGGCGCCCCAGGTAGCGTAAAGGCCGGGATGACAGCAGGGCGGGCCTGGCCCGCCCTGCTGCCGTCAGGACCGTTCATCTCTCCACACTGTGCTCCCCGAACGCCCGCCCTAACGCCTCGACCTCCCGCTCGGCCGCCGGGACGATGCGCCGGGCGTGGCGGCCCATCACCAGGTCCGAGAGGCGGGTCATGAAGAGCGAGCGGATGGCGGCGAGCGGGGCCAGGGAGCGCGGGACGTAGATCTTGCGGCGGCGGTGCTCGATCGCGTCCACGAACGCGGCCGCGCACGCCTCCACCGACGTGATGGTGCCGAAGGGGCCGGGGAGGTGTCGCAGCATCTCGTTGAAGCTCTGGAGGTCGCGCTGCTGGTCGCGCACCAGGTCGGTGTCGATCCACGCCGGGTGGATCACGCCGACGTCCACGCCCTTGTGCGCCAGCTCCAGGCGCAGCGCGTGCGCGAATAGCTCGACCCCGCCCTTGGACGCCGCGTACGCGGACATCGCAGGCAGCGCCGAGAGCGCGGCCGCCGAGGAGACGAGCAGGTAGTAGCCGCGCGCCGCCGTGAGGTGCGGCAGCGTCGAGCTCACCGTGCGCACCACGCCGATCAGGTTGACCTCGATCGTCCGCACCAGCGCGCGCACGGGCGTCACCGCCACCGTACCGTTACTAGCGATGCCGGCGTTCGCGACGACCACGTCCAGCCGCCCCAGCGCGCGCACGCTCTCGGCGACCGCGCGGTCGACCGCCGCCTGGTCAGTCACGTCGCACTCCAGCCAGACGTGCCCCTCCCCCAGCTCCCGCGCCAGCGCCGCCAGCCGCTCGGGCTCGAGCCCGACCAGGGCCAGGCGCGCGCCGCGCCGCGCGAGCTGGCGCGCGGTCTCCGCGCCGATCCCGCGCGCGGGCCCGGTGATGAGCACGGTCCGGCCAGCGAGCTGCTGCCTCATGCGACGCCTCGTGCGACGCCTCGTGCGACCAGCATCTCCCGCCACGCCCGCGCGATCCCGATCGTCGCGCGCCGCGCAGCCGGGCAGATGCCGGTGAGATTGATGAAGCCGTGCGCGAGCGCCGGCTCCCGGTACGCGCGCACCGTGTTCCCCGCCGCCCGCAGCGCCTCGGCGTACGCCTCCCCCTCGTCCCGCAGCAGGTCGAAGCCCGCGGTGACGACGAGCGCCGGCGGCAGCTCCGCCAGGTCCGCGGCGCAGAGCGGCGAGACGCGCGGGTCGGAGCCGTCCACGCCGCTGCCCTCAAGGTAGTAGCGCGAGAAGCTGTCACGGTCGCGACCGGTGAGGAAGAAGCCGCGCCCGAACAGGTCGCGCGAGCGGCGATGCATCGCCGCCGAGTCGGTGACCGGGTAGATCAGGAGCTGCGCGGCCGGCGCCAGCCCCTCGCGCGCACGCGTCCGGGCGACGACGGTCGCCAGGTTGCCCCCGGCGCTGTCCCCGCCGATCGAGACGCGCGCGGGGTCGGCGCCGAGCCCGCCGGCCGCGTCGCGCGCGAAGTCGAACGCCCGCCGCGCGTCCTCGAGCGCCGCCGGAAAGGGATGCTCTGGCGCCAGCCGGTACTCCACGCTCAGGACGTGCGTGCCCGCGTGGCGGCAGAGGATGCGGCACGGCTCGTCGTGCGTGTCGAGATCGCCGATCACGAAGCCGCCGCCGTGCAGGAACACCAGCATCGGCGCGGGATCGCCGTTCGCCTCCGCGGCCGGCGGCGCGTAGTGGCGCATGCGGATTGGCCCACCCGCTCCGTCGGCCTGGAAGTCCCGGACCGCGCCGACCTCGGTCTTCGGCCCGGCGAGCGACAGCATCTGCCGCCGGAAGCGTGCGCGTGCCTTGGCGACGGTAGGCTCCACCAGCCCCGGCGCGCCGTGCAGACGGTGCAGCGCGCGGATGAGCTGGAGCTGCGGTTCGAGCGTCTGCCCATCGACGACGATCGCCCGCCGCCCCGACAGCAGCCGCTGCGCCCACCCCGGCAGCCGCGCCGCCGCGCGAGCGGCCACGTACTGGAGTCGGTCGCTCAGCCTCACGCGGGCGCCGTCGGTCGGGACGGTCATGTCAGATTCGACCACAGAGGCACCGGGACACCGAGGGCGGGCACACAAGAGAGGGCCCCCCTGCCGGGACGAGATGCCGAAGAGCGTTGGGGGACTCCTCCCGTGTGCCCTCCTCTGCGTCCTCCGCGTCCTCTGCGGTTCAA
>DATFPD010000065.1:0-2143 GCA_035265005.1 Gemmatimonadaceae bacterium
CGATCGTTTGGACCGGCTCGCAGTGAATCGATGGCGGCCGGCGCGGCGTTAGGCGCTACCTTCCCAGTGGGGGGGGGCCCCCCCGGCCCGCCCGCCGTCGGCACGCCCCCGCCCTCCGCCAGCGACCCCGGCGCCGCGCCCATCGCCGCCGCGTCCCCCGGCAGCAGCACGTCCCGCCCCACCATCGCCCGCGCGATCGCCGCCGGCGTCGTGTCCGCGGTGCGCATCCGCTCCACCGTGCGCCCCGCACGCATCACCGTGATCGCGTCCGAGATCTCGATCACCTCGTCGAGCTTGTGCGTGATGAGCACGATCGTCGCGCCCCCGCGCCGCAGCCCGCGCAGCACCGTCCACAGCTCGGCCACCTCGGGGGGCGAGAGCACCGCCGTCGGCTCGTCGAGGATCAGCACCCGCGCGCCGCGGAAGAGCGTCTTCAGGATCTCCACCCGCTGCGCCTCCCCCACCGACAGCTCCGACACGCGCCGGCCGGCCTCCACCGCCAGCCCGGTGCGCGCGCTCAGCTCCGCCACCTCGCGCTCGGCGCGCGCGCGGTCGAGCAGCACGCCCTGCCTCCGCGGCTCGCGCCCCAGCACCACGTTCTCGGCCACGGTCAGCGTCGGCACGAGCATGAAGTGCTGGTGCACCATCCCGACCCCGGCGTCGATCGCCTGGGCGGTCGTCCACCCCGTCACGTCGCGCCCGGCGACCTCCACGCGCCCGCCGTCCGGCGCGAACATGCCGCCCAGGATGCGCATGAGCGTCGACTTCCCCGCGCCGTTCTCCCCCACCAGCGCGTGAATCTCCCCGACCGGCACCTCCAGCGACGCCCCGCGATTCGCCTGCACCGCGCCGAACGACTTCTCGACGTCGGTGATCCGTATGGCGAGGGGTGCGGAGCCGGCGGACATCGAGGAGGGGATCACTGTGTGGCGCCCGTAAGAAGGGAAGGGGGACGGGGGATGGGGGATGAAGGGCCTCGGGATCCTTCGCTTCGCTCAGGACAGGCTATCCCGAGGCACGGCATCCCCCATCCCCCGTCCCCCTTCCCTGGTCTCTCATCGCGTCGACGGCACCTTGATCCGCCCGGCGACGATCTCCTGCCTCAGCTCCTCCACCCGCGCGCGCACCGCGTCGGGGATGAGATGCTTGTTGCGGTCGTCGTAGACGTAGCCCACGCCGCCCTCGGCGAGCCCGAAGGAGAAGACGCCGCCCTTGAACGTTCCCTCCTTCACCCGCTGGATGGCGTTGTAGGTCACGTTGTCCACGCCCTTCACCATCGACGTCATCACGTGGCCGGGCGCCTCGTCCCACTGGTCGGCGTCGACTCCGATCGCCAGCCGGTTCATCACGCGCGCGGCCTCGAACACGCCGAGCCCGGTGGAGCCCGAGGCGTGGAAGATCACGTTCGCGCCCTGCTGGTACTGGCTGAGCGCCAGCTCCTTCCCCTTGCCGGGATTGCGGAACGCCTCCGGCGTGACGCCGGCGTAGCCGACGAGCACCTGGCAGTCCGGGCAGACGTGCTTCACCCCGGCGCGGTAGCCCGCCTCGAACTTGTGGATGAGCGGGATGTCCATCCCGCCCACGAAGCCCACCTTCTTCGAGCCGCCCGCGAGCGCCGCCAGCGCGCCCACCAGGAAAGACCCCTCCTCTTCCCGGAACTTGAGCGCGGCCAGGTTCGGCGGCGGCGGGATGACGTTCCCCTGCGCGTCGGTCCCGAGCGCGTAGTCCACGCCGGCGAAGGCCACGTTTGGGTACTCCCTGGCCAGCGCCGTCAGGTCGTCGGTGAAGATGAAGCCGATCCCGGCGACGAGGTCCATGCCCTCGGCAGCCAGCAGCCGTAGTCCCGCCTCGCGGTCCGACCCCTCGCCGGGCTCGATGAACTGGATGCGCGCGCCGAGCTCTCTCGTGGCCTTCTCGGCGCCGATGTACGCGCCGTCGTTGAACGACTTGTCGCCGCGCCCGCCGACGTCGAACACGATGCCGACCGTCGGCCCGCTGGCCGCGCCGCTCGCGGCGGCCACCGCGCTCTCCGCCCCGCGCGGCCGCACGAACAGCAGCGCGACGTGGGCGACGAACAGCAGGGCGAGCGTGATGGTGAGCTTCCGCATGAGGCGGGAAAGGTCGCCGCGGAGCAGTATGGGGG
>DATFPD010000066.1:0-4868 GCA_035265005.1 Gemmatimonadaceae bacterium
GGCGCCGGGCGGGCTCGCCCCGCCGGCGCGCCCCCCCCGCCCGACCGTGGTCGTCGCGGTCTCGCCGCCGCCGGCGATCCCGGCGTCGGTCTACGCCCACGGGCTCACCGCCTGCGTCCCCACCGGCCGTCGGAACGAGCGTGCGATGACCGCCGGCCTCAAGACCCTTGCCTACACCGACTCCGTTCTCGCGCTGGCCGAGGCGCGCGCCGCCGGCTCCGACGAGGCGCTCCTCCTCGACACCGAAGGGCACCTCTCGGAGGCGTCGGCCAGCAACGTCTTCCTCTGCGCCGGCGGCCGCCTGGAGACGCCGCCCTGCTCCTGCGGCGCGCTCCCCGGCATCACCCGCGCCGCCGTCTTCGACTGCGCCGCCGCGCTCGGCGTCGCCTGCGTCGAGCGCGAGATCACCTTCGCCGAGCTGTGCGCGGCCGACGAGGCGTTCCTCACCAGCTCCCTGCGCGAGATCGCCCCGCTCGTGAAGGTGGACGACCGCACGATCGGCGACGGGACGCCCGGGCCGCTCACGCGCCGGGTGATGGCGGCGTACCGGGAGATGGTGCGCAGAGAATGCGGAGGCTCGTAATGAGGCCACGCGCGGCGCGGCGGCGCACGCCCATCGGCCCGTCGAGACGGGGATGGAGGGATGGAGGGATGAACGGCTCGACATCCCTCCATCCCTCCGTCCCGACCTCGACCGGTGACGTGGCGTCCAGGGACCGTCGCTGCCCGCGGATCACGGACTCCGAATCGCTCTCCCCATGATCATCGAATCCATCATCACCACCACCAGCGCCGCCGGCGCGGTGAACATCGCGCCGATGGGGGTGGAGTGGGGGGAGGAGCGGATCGTGGTCAAGCCGTTCCTGGAGACGACCACCTTCCGCAACCTGCGCGAGACGGGGGAAGCCGTCGTGAACCTCACCGACGACGTACTGATCTTCGCCGCGGCCGCCATCTCGAGACCGAGCTTTCCTGTCCTCCCCGCCGCGGTAGTGCGCGGCGTCGTGCTCGAGGCGGCGTGCGGTTGGCGCGAGCTGCGCGTCGAGACGATCGACGCCACGCCGCCGCGCTCGCGCATCGAGACGCGCGTCGTCCACCGCGGCAGCCGGCGCGAGTTCCTCGGCTTCAACCGCGCGCGGCACGCCGTGCTGGAGGCGGCCATCCTCGCCACGCGCACGCACCTGCTCGCGGCCGACTTCATCCGCTCGGAGCTCGAGCGGCTCCAGGTAATCGTCGACAAGACCGCCGGCCCGCGCGAGCACGAGGCGATGGCGCTGCTCGCCGGCCACGTGCGCGCGGCGCTCCCGGCGCCGGCCGACGCCACCGCGCACGCCGCGCGGGCGGCCGCGCGATGACGACCCGCCAGCGGCCCGACGACGCGGCGGCCGCCCGCGCGCCCGCCGCCGTCGGCGGCGGCGCCCCGGCGCCTGACGACACGGTGGTGACGGTCGAGGCGCCGGCCCGGCTGCACTTCGGCATGCTCGACCTGCGCGGCGCGCTCGGCCGGGTCTTCGGCGGGATCGGCGCCGCCGCACCCGCGCCCACGCTGCTGCTGGAGGCCCGCGCCGCCCCGGCGGGGACGCTCGACGCCGAGGGCGACGACGCCGCGCGCGTCGCCGAGTTCGCGCGCCGGTTCCTCGCCTTCCACGCCCTCCGCGGCGGCGCCCGGTTCGTCGTCAGGCGCGCCATCCCGCCCCACTCCGGGCTCGGCTCGGGGACGCAGCTCGCGCTCGCCGTCGCGCGCGCGCTGGCCGAGCTCTACGGCGTCGACGCCTCCGACCCCGCCCGCCTCGCCCGCGCGGTGGCGCGCGCGCGCCGCTCGGCGATCGGCACCTGGGCGTTCGCGCGCGGCGGCTTCATCCTCGAGGGCGGCCGCCGCCGCGACCGGGACGCGCCCGCCCCGCTGCTCGCGCGCATCCCCTTCCCGGCATCCTGGCGCTGCGTCGTCGCCGTGCCGCGGGCGAAGCCGGGCGTCAGCGACGAGGCCGAGAACGCCGCGTTCGCGTCGCTGCCGCCGCCCGGACACGGCGAGGCGGAGCACGTCGCGCACGTCGTCCTCATGGCGCTCCTGCCGGCGCTCGCCGAGGGCGACCTGACGACGTTCGGCGAGGCGCTCAGCGAGGTGCAGCGCGTCAACGGTCGCTGGTTCGCGACGGCGCAGGGCGGCGTCTTCGCCCCCGGCCCGTCCGAGGAGCTGGTGCGCCGCATGGGCGAGTGGGGCGCCGCCGGCGTCGGCCAGAGCTCGTGGGGCCCGGCCGTCTACGGCATCGTGAACGGCCAGGAGGCCGGCGAGTCGCTCGCCGAGCACGTCCGCGCGCTGCTCGCCGCGGGCGACGGGGGCGAGGTGTACGCGGGCCCCTTCGCCAACGACGGGGCGCAGGTGACGCGAGCAACGAGACAGTTCGAATGAGTATCTTCGGGGCTCGGCACTCGGCGCTCGGCAGTGCTTCGGTGAGTCCTGGCTTCCCGAGGTCGTGCCGAGTGCCGAGCCCCGAGTGCCGAGCCCCCACGCCACAGGAGACACCATGGCAGGCCAAGGCTCCACCGGTAACGTGATCGCCGCGGCGGCGAGCTTCTTCATCCCCGGGCTCGGCCAGCTCCTCCAGGGCCGGCTCGGCATCGCGGTCGTGCAGTTCCTGCTCGCCGGGGTGCTCTGGATCTTCCTCCTCGGCTGGGCCGTGCACCTCTGGTCGATCCTCGACGCCGCGCTGTGGAAGCCGAAGCGCGAGGTGACGTGAGGATGCACGCCGAGCGCCCGATCACGCTCACGCCGGCGTGCGTCCGCGCCCTGCTCGACGGGCGCAAGACGCAGCTGCGGCAGGTGGCCCACGACCCGCTGCCGTCCGACGGCGCGCCGAGCCCGGACGCCTGTCCGGCCGGCGGGGCCGGCGACCGACTGTGGGTGCAGGAGCGCTGGGCCTGCCGCGACGGCGTGGACGGCGCGGCCGATCCCGCCGCCGCCCGCTGGCACCTGCATTACGAGGCCGACGCCCACTTCGAGCCGGCGGAGGCGTGCAACTGCGAGTCGTACGCCGGCGGCTGGCGCCCCGCGAAGGAGATGCCGCGCTGGGCCTGCCGCCTGCTGCTCGAGATCGACCGCGTGCGCGTCGAGCGCGTGCAGGCGATCGGCGACGCCGACCTCGACGCCGAGGGCGTCGTGTGGCGCGAGAGCACGCCCGACCCGGCCGAGGCCGACCGCGACGGATTCGCCCGCTGGTGGAGCGCCCTCCACGCCGCGCGCGGCGCCGGCTGGGAGCACGACCCCTGGGTGTGGGTGGTCGAGCTCCACCGCGTCGCCGAGGCGTGAACGCCGAGGCGTGAGCGAAGTTCGCAATTTTCGAGAAGCGGCGGGAACGCGCGACCGGTAGCTATCGGGGGACCGCCGCACAGAGTGCACGAGTGCATTCCCCTTCACCCCGGACCCACCCACCATGACTGTCTCAGCGGCTCCCGCCGCGACGTTCGGCCTCTCGCGCATCGGCCAGATCGCCGTCCGCGTCCACGACGTCGAGCGTGCCACGGCGTTCTACCGCGACCGCCTCGGCATGCGCTTCCTCTTCTCGGCGCCCAACCTCGCGTTCTTCCAGTGCGGCGAGGTACGTCTGATGCTCGGCGGCGCCGAGTCGGCCGAGTTCGACCACCCGTCGTCCGTGATCTATTACAAGGTGGACGACATCGACGCGGCCTACGAGACGCTCAAGTCCCGCGGCGTCACCTTCCGCGGCGAGCCCCACCTGATCCACCGCGCCGCCGACCACGAGCTGTGGATGGCCTTCTTCCACGACGCGGACGAGAACACGCTGGCGCTGATGAGCGAGAAGAGAAGCTGATACGCGATTCGCGGTTCGCGATTCGCGCATAGATTCTCTTCGACTCCGCGCGGAGGCCTATGAAGATCTACTGCCCGCTCTGCTCCTGGGCGCCGGGGCCGCACGACCGGTGGCAGTGCCTGCCGGAGTGCGGCATGGTCTGGAACACCTTCGAGACCAACGGCAAGTGTCCGCGCTGCCGGCGGCGGTGGACGGAGACTTGCTGCCTGGCGTGCGTGCGCTGGTCGCCGCACGAGGACTGGTACCACGACGACGAGGACGCGCAGGCCGACGAGGAGGCCGCCCGGCACGAGCGGCCGGAGCGCGTCCCGCGGACGGTCGAGGTCAGCTAGTGGTCACCTAACGGCGGCGGGCGGCGACCATCGTACGCCCTCTCACCCCGATACCGCATGAACTACCTGGTTTGCGACGCCATCCGCGTGCGGCGCCTCCTGCGCTTCATCTACGACGGCTACGAGCGCATCGTGGAGCCGCATCTCTACGGGATCAACTCCGCCAACCACGAGATGCTGAGCGCCTACCTGATCGCCGGGTGGAGCGCCTCCGAGGGCGCGCCGGGGTGGCGCAGCTACCTCGTGCGCGACATGCACGACATCCACGTGCTCGCGGAGCCCTTCCCCCGCCCGCGCCCCGGCTACAACCCCTTCGACCGCCGCATGCGGCAGATCTACTGCCGCATCGAGCTCCCACCGCCCCCCGCCCCGGACCGGCCGCCGCCGCTGTGGTAGCGCCGGCGTTCGCGCGTGCCGGGCTCGACACGCTCGACGAGCTCGGCTACGCGATCCTCCCCGACGCGCTCGACGGCGCGGCGGTAGATCAGCTCCTGGAGGCCGTCGGGCCGCTCTCCGCCGGGCACGGCGGCCGGGGCGGCGTCCGCAACCTGCTCGACGACGCACCCGCCGTCCGCGAGCTAGCGCGCTTCTCGGCCGTCCGCGCGGTCGCCGAGGCGGCACTCGGCCCCACCTGCTTCGCGGTGCGCGGCATCCTCTTCGACAAGACGCCGGGAGCCAACTGGAAGGTCATCTGGCACCAGGACCT
>DATFPD010000067.1:0-2397 GCA_035265005.1 Gemmatimonadaceae bacterium
AGCGACGCCCAGGTCGCCGTCGCCGCCACCACCGCCCGCATCGGCCAGCCGTTCGACCTCGCGTTCGGCCAGTCCGCCGACCTCACCGGTACGAATCTGCGCCTCACGTTCACGCGCGTGGCCGGGGACTCCCGCTGCCCCACCGACGTCCAGTGCGTCTGGGAAGGCGACGCCGAGATCGCGGTCCGCATCGACCGCGGCGGCACCCCGGCCGGCACCGCGGAGCTGCACACCTCCGCGGGCGGCGGCGGACTCCGCGAGGTCGACTACGACGGCCACCTCGTCATCGCCCTCCAGTCGCTCGCCCCCGCCCCCCGCTCCGGCCACCCGATTCCGGACGCCGGGTACGTGGCGACGCTGCTGGTGCGGGAGAAGTAACCGCGGTCCGCGGTTCGCGAATCACGCATCGCGAATCGCGAATCGCACCTCGTACCCCTTCGCCCCCGGCTCCACGAACCGGAGCAGCGCGTCGCCCTCCTGCTCCAGCGCGCTCCGCACGCGCTTGCCGAGCGTCGCGAAGGGCTCGACGGAGAGCACCGCGGCGCCGCGCTTGCGCTCCGCCTTCCACGTGCCGGCGACGAAGCCGTCCACCAGGAACGTCGGGGCGCCGATCAGGTTGGCGGACATGATCCGCGGGCGGTGCTCGTCGGCCACCACGCGCCGCCGGTCGTCGTGCGACAGCACCAGGACGTCGAAGTCGGGAAGGAAGCGCACCGGCGCCTCGGCGTCCTCGCCCGGGCGGGGCGCGTCGGGCAGGTCGAACAGCTCGCGCCCCGCCTCGTCGCGCACGACGACGAGCTCCGGGCGCATCTCGTCGAACACCGCGCGCAGCCCCTTGAGCCCGCACCACGCCCCCGCGTCGGCGGGCGTGGCCGGGCCGAACGCCGCAAGGTAGCGCCGCACCAGTGCGTGCGGCCGCGCGTCCCCGTCCGGGGCCGCGCCTAACCACGACCCGGCGTCGGCGAACACGACCTCCTTCGCGTCCCACCCCCACGGCGTCCCCTCGGCCGGCGCCTGGACGAGGGGCAGCCTGAGGCGCACGGCGTACGCCATCGCCCGCTCGTCCCCCTCCAGCCCGTGCTCCGCCAGCCGCCCGCGCACGTCCTCGAACGTCCGCGCCCGCTCGGCGAACAGCGTCTGCCCCGCCCGCAGCACCCGCTCGAGGTCCACGCCCCCCAGCCGCTTCTTCACGACCCCCATCCCCACGTCCAGCGCCGGCTGGAGCGCCGCGCGGAAGCGCAGGTAGTCGCGCGCGCTCGCCAGGTGCAGCGTCCCGCGCAGCATCGTCGCCCGCACCACTTCCCGACGCCGCACCAGGTCGAGCAGCTGCTCGCGCTCGAACCCCGCGACCCGCGCCCACAGCGCCACGAACGGCGGCCGCGCGAGCTGCGCCTGCAGCGCGACGAGCCGCTCGACGGCGCCGAGGGGCGTGATCTCGTCGCGCGCGAGCAGCATCTGCCGGGCGAGGTACGCGCGGTTGAGAGCGCGGAGGGTGAGGCGGGACTCGGCCATCGGGATGCGGGATGCGGGATGCGGGATGCGGGATGCGCGGGGATGTGCTCGGCGCTGCGTCATTCCGACCGAGCCGCGCAGCGGCGACGGAGGAACCCCCCGACCGGCGGAGGAGCCGTAGCTGTTCCGCGGTTCAGCAACGGCGGCACTGCGTTGACTCCTCCGCCGGTCGGGGGGTTCCTCCCCTCCGCGCCTGCGGCGCGCGACGGGTCGGAATGACGCACGGCGTCGCTATGCTGCCACCGCCACCGTCCCGTGATACTTCCCGTCCCCTGTGCGCCGCAGCTCGCCGAGGATGGCGAGCGTCTCGACGTGGCGCCTGACGAGGGCGCGCGGGGCGCCGGCGAAGCGCGCGGCGGCCTCCTCGGGGGTGAGCGCCTGCGACGTGAACAGCGCCTGGAGGGCGGCCATCTGGTCGATCGCGGTCTTGGGCCACGGCTGCGGGGGCGCGGCGGACACCGGCGCGGCGGCCGGGGCGCCGCCGCCCTCCACCAGGCTCAGCTCGGGCGCGGCGGGGGCCGCCACGTCCTTCCCGAAGCGCGGAATCTGGTACTCCGGGCGCAGCCAGCGCACCAGCCCCCGCTCCTCCTCGCGCACCCGCTCGTCGTGCAGCGCGACCAGGCGCTCGAGGATCGCCTCCTTCGCCATCGGCCACGGCCAGCCGTAGGCCCGCGCCACCAGCGCGTCCAGCTCGTCGTGCAGGTCGCGCAGCACGCCGCAGGCGGCGAGCGTGTGGACCTCCTGCTCCTTCTTCGTCAGCGCCTCCCCCGAGCGCAGCTTCTCGACGACGTTGTACATCCCGGTCATCGTCACCTTCTCGCTGCGCGCGAGGGCGTCCTTGCGGTGCCGGTCGAGGCGCTCGGCGAGGTCCGAGATCTCGGCGCG
>DATFPD010000068.1:0-5380 GCA_035265005.1 Gemmatimonadaceae bacterium
AAGCGTTGAACCGCGGAGGGTGCGGAGGGCGCGGAGGCCGCGGAGGAGATCTCCTCCGCGGCCTCCGCGCCCTCCGCACCCTCCGCGGTTCAACGCTTTATCGTCGCGCCTCGATGTCCACCTCGATCCCCCGCCACTTCCCCTGATTGAACCGCAGCACGCTGAGCGTGCAGCGCGTGGCGTGGCCGATCAGGATGGCGACCCAGATGTCGATCGGGTCGAGGGTGCCCGTCTCGCGGATCACGAAGCAGATCCCGAGCGGCACCACCACCTGCGAGACGATCGAGATGTAGAGCGGGCTCCGCGTGTCCCCCGTCCCCTGGAGCCCGCCCGTGTAGGTGAGCGCGACCGCGACGAAGAGGCCCGACAGGCTCAGCACGCGCAGCAGCTGCACGCCGATCGAGACGACCGCCGGCTCGCGCATCCCGAACAGCGCCAGCAGCTGCGCCGGGATCAGCAGGAAGAGCGCGCCGATGCACGCCGCGCCGGCCACGCCGTAGCGGGCGGCGACGTGCACCGCCTCCTCGGCGCGGTCCGGGCGGCCGGCGCCGAGGTTCTGGCCGGCCACCGCCGCCGCCGCGCCCATCAGTCCCACGGACGTCCAGGTGATGAGCGAGAAGAGCTGCGAGTAGGAGATGGCGAACGCCGCTTGCGCCGCCGCGCTCTGCGCCAGCGAGCCGATGAAGGCGAGCATCAGCACGCCGCCCACGTTCATCGCGATCCCCTGGATCCCGGTCGGGAGGCCGAAGCGGAAGAGCGAGCGGATGATCGACCAGTCGGGCGCGAGCGCGCCGCGCCCGCGCGGGAACTGCACCACCCAGCCGCCCTTCCACAGCTTCCACACCGCGTACGCCCCGACCAGCACCGAGGCGATCGCCGTCCCCATCGCCGCGCCGGCGGTGCCGAACGCCGGGATCGGGCCCAGCCCGCGGATCAGGACCACGTTCAGCACCGCGTTCAGCACCGTCAGGACGATGCCGAGCACCATCGGCGTGCGCGCGTCCCCCGCCGAGCGGAGGGCGCCGCCGAGCATGAAGAAGATCAGCATGCCCGTGCTGAACATGAACATGATGCGCAGGAACGGCAGCGCCTCCTGCTTCACCACCGGCGCGGCGTTCACCAGGTCGAGCAGCGTCGGCGACAGGAAGTAGCCGACCGGCGCCATCACGCCGAGCGAGATGAACAGCGCGGTGAGGAACGCCTGGTAGACCGTGCGGTCCGCCTTCTCGTGGTCCCCCGCGCCGACGAAGCGCGCCACGAGCACGCTCATCCCCGTGAACAGCGACGTGATGAAGACGATCACGACGACGAAGATCTGCCAGCTCACGCCGATCGCCGCGTTCCCCGTGTAGCCCACCAGGTTACCGACCATCACGTGGTCGATGATCCCCTGGAGCCCGCCGATGATGTTCGTCAGCATCGTGGGCCAGGCGATCTTCCACACCGCCGCGCGCAGCGGCCCCTCGACGATCGAGCGGTCGTAGCGCCGGGCCGATGGCGCGGCGGCGGGCGCGGCGACCGGCGGCGCGGTGGGCGCCGCCGCCGCGGGCGTCGGGTCCCCGGTCGCGGCAGCCGCCGAGGCGAGCGACGTCGCGCGGGGGCGTTCCTGCATCGACAGATGTCCTCTCGTGTGAACGCCCAAGATACTCGTGTGAACCCGAGAAGTCTCGCCTTTAGAGACTCCGAACAGCATTGCACCGCGGAGGACGCGGAGGGCGCGGAGGAACAGGCACTCCTCCGCGCCCTCCGCGTCCTCCGCGGTGCAATGCTGTCTACACTACTCTGTCCGCAACGCCACCATCGGATCGACGCTCGCCGCCCGGCGAGCCGGGACGGCGCTGGCGACGAGCGCGGCGATCGTCAGCGACAGCAGCGCCGCGGCGTAGGCGCGCGGGTCGGTCGCCTCCAGCCGAAAGAGGAACGACTTCGCGGCCGTGCTCAGGTACCACGCGCCGGCGCCGCCGACGGCGAGGCCGACGGCCAGCAGCACGCAGGCGCTGCCGAGCACCATCCGGACGACGTTCGACCGCGTCGCGCCGAGCGCCATCCGCACGCCGATCTCCCGCGTGCGCTGCGAGACCACGTAGGCCATCACGCCGTAGACGCCCACCGAGGCGATCACCAGCCCGAGCAGCCCGAAGAGGCCGAGCAGCAGCATGTTGAAGCGCCGCTGCGCCACCCGCCGCGCCATGAGCTCCTCCATCGTGCGCACGTTGCGGAGCGGCACGTCGGGGAGCACGGCGAGCACGGCGGACTTCGCCGCCTGGAGCGCGTCGTATGGGTTCCCGCTGGTGCGGATGATCAGCTCGCCGCTGCGGACGGGGACCTGCGTCATCGGCACGTACGCCTCGGCCACCGGCTCGGTCTCGAGGCTCGTCTGGTGCACGTCCCCCACGATGCCGACGATCGTGCGGTCGTCGTTGTTGATGCGGACGATCTGGCCCAGCGCGTTCTCCCCGGGGAAGTACTTCTTCGCGGCGGCGTCGTTGATGATCACGACCTTCGCCGCGCCCTCGCGGTCGGCCGGCCCGAACAGCCGGCCGGCGCGCAGCGGGATCTCGAGCGCCTGGTGGTACTCCGGCGTCACGCGGCGGATGCTGATCCCCTCGTCGTCGTCCTTCTCCTTGTCCTCCTTCCGGCCGGGGATGTTCAGGGTCGTCGAGCTCATGCTCCCGCCGAGCGGCATCCCGCCCGAGATCATCGAGGCGTGGACGACGCCCGGCGCGTGGCCGATCTGCTCGACGATCTGCGCGAGCTTCGGGCCGAAGTCGGGAGGCGGGCCGCCGGGCTCGAGGCGCGGCGAGACCTGGGCGGTCAGCACGTGGTCGGCGCTAAAGCCCGGGTCGATGCGCATGAGGGTGGCGAAGCTGCCGATGAACAGCGCCGCGCCGACGAGCAGCACCACCGCCAGCGCCACCTCGGCGACGACGAGCGCGCCGCGCACGTGCTGCCGCGCGCGGCCGGCGCTGGCTCCCCGCGCGCCCTCCTTGAGCGCCGTCGTCAGGTCCGGGTTCGACAGCTGGAGCGCCGGGAAGATGCCGAACAGCAGACCCGTCACGAGCGCCAGCCCGGCCGCGGCGGCCAGCACCCGCAGGTCCAGCGCGATCGACGTGATGCGCGGCACGCCCTCGGGCATCGACGTGCGCAGCAGCTGGATCCCCCACCAGGCCAGGATGACCGCGAGCGTGGTGCCGATCGCCGACAGCACGAGGCTCTCGACCAGGAGCTGCCGCGTCAGGCGCCAGCGGCCGGCCCCGAGCGCGGCCCGGATGCCGATCTCGCGCTCGCGCTCGCTGGCCCGCGCCAGGAGCAGGTTGGCGACGTTCGCGCAGGCGATGAGCAGCACCAGCCCCACCGCGCCGAGCAGCATCAGCATCCAGGACCGCGTGCGCGCGCCCACCAGGTAGTCGATGAGGGGGCGCACGCCGGCCTGGCTGTCCTTGTTCCAGTCGGGGTAGGTCTGGGTCAGCGCGGCGGCGATCTGGGTCATCTGCGCCTGCGCCTGCTGGACCGAGACGCCGGGCTTCAGCCGGGCGATGCCCTGGAGGTAGATGCTGCGGTAGTTCGGGTTGCGGGTGCGCTCGTCAGGCGGGACGACGTAGGGGACCCACAGGTCGGTCGGCCGCGTGGCGCCCACCGGGTAGGTGAAGTCGGGCGGCATGACGCCGACGACCTCGTAGCTTCCCCCCTCCAGCGGGAGGGTGCGCCCGATGATGTCGGGGCGGCCGCCGAAGCGGCTGCGCCAGAGCGCGTCGCTCAGGACGGCGACGCGGTGCCGGCCGTCGACCTCGTTCTCGGCGGTGAACGGCCGGCCGGCGGCGGGGCGCACGCGCAGCACGTCGAAGAAGCCCGCGGTCGCCCGGATCGCGCGCAGATCCTCGGGCTCGGCGCCCGGCTCCCGAAGGGTGACCCCGGTCTGGGTGAACGCGGCCATCGACTCGAAGACCCGTTGCTGCGCCGCCCAGTCGTTGTAGTTCTGCGGCGCGATGCTGGAGACGGCCAGCGGGTCGCGCCCCGGGTCCGGCGTCGGCCCCGGCCGCCGCCGCTCTCCGACGGCGACCAGCCGGTCGTGCTCGTCGAACGGCAGGCTGCGGAGGACCACGGCGTCGACCACCGAGAAGATGGCGGTGCTGGCGCCGATGCCGAGCGCGAGGACGATCAGCGCGACGGCGGTGAAGGTCGGGGAGGAGCGGAGCGAGCGGAGGGCGGCTTTCAGGTCGTCGCGCATGGTGTGTCCTCGTCAGAGCTACCGCCCAGAGTGGGCGCCCGGCGGGCGGCGGCAAGTGCCGCGAGACCGGAGTATCGCATCGAGGGACGGGCCTGTCAGCACTCGGCACGGCCGGCACTGGTCGGCGACATTCCTCCCGCGGAGCGAGATGTCCCAGCTGTGTGAGCCCTCTAGCCGCTGCCAGCGTTGCCGGTCACGCCATGCCGCCGGAGCCTGCAGGGCCTGGTCGGTCGCCGGCGGCGGCGCCGGCCGGTATCAGAGGGCTCGCGCGACGATGAGCGTGTGCCACCCGCCGGCCGTGGGGTGCGCCCGCACCCTGGTCGTCTCGACGGTCAGCCCGGCGCGGCGCAGCGCCGTCTCGAAGGCCGGGTCGCCTGACGCGGACCAGTAGGCGAGCTGGCCGTTCGGCCGCAGCGCCGCCGTCGCCGAGCGGATGCCGTCGCGCCCGTACAGCCGCGCGTTGCCGGCGGTCGTCAGCGCCTCGGCGCCGTTGTCCACGTCGAGCAGGATCGCGTCGAAGCCGCCCTGGCTCTCCGCCAGCACGTTCGCGAGGTCGTCGTGCCGCAGTTCCACGCGGGGGTCGCTCAGCGCCGCGGCGGCGAGCCCGTAGTCGGGGTTCCTGTTCCAGTCGATGATCCCGGCGACGAGCTCCACCACCACGACGCGCGCGTCGGCGCCGAGCGATCGCAGCGCGGCCTGGAGCGAGAACCCGAGCCCCAGCCCGCCGATCAGCACCCGCGCGCTCGCCGTCTCCCGCAGCGGCACGCAGACCAGCTCGGCCAGCTTCTCCTCCGAGTGGTGCCGGCGGGTGGACATGAGCTCGACGGTGCCGACGCGGATGCTGTACGCCCCGTCGTGCCGGTAGAGCGTGAGGACCGTGCCGTCTGGGGCGGTCGCTTCGCCGAGGCGCTCGAATCGCTTCACGCCGGGTGGCGCGACGGCATCACGGCTTCCTGAGCCGCTTCAGCTCGACCTCGGACATGATGAACCCGAACGCCGGCCACCCGCCCGAGGCCACCGAGCGCTCGAACCACCGGCGCGCCGTGGCCGTGTCGCCGCGCACCAGGTGCCAGTTGCCGATGCCGTAGCTCAGCGTCGCCACCTGGACGTCGCCCGTGTCGGCGGCGGTGATCACAGAGTCCGGGGCGCTCT
>DATFPD010000069.1:0-9880 GCA_035265005.1 Gemmatimonadaceae bacterium
CGTTAGGCACGGGCTCGGCCTCCACCGCCGCCGGGTCCTCGACCGCCAGCAGCACGCAGCCGTCCGGGGAGCGCGCCCACCGCACGCGCGCCGCCATGCCGTGCGTGCCGCGGTTCACCTCCATCAGCGCGTCGGCGGCCGCCTCCCGCTCGGCGCTGTCCCGCACCACGCGCGCCTCGCGGCCGGTGCGGGCGAACGCGGCGGCGACGTAGCGCGCCAGCTCGGCGTCCGAGGTCGGGGAGACGACGACGCGCGTCAGCGCGCGCCCGTCGACCGTCGCCGCGCGGCTGTACGCCTCCCAGCCGGCGCGGGCCAGCGAGTCCCGCAGCGCCTCGGCGCGCCCCCGCTCGGCGAACGCGCCGAGCTGCACGGCCGACACCGCGTGCATCGCCGGGACCGCGGGCGCGGCCTCCACCGCGCAGGCGCCTGACGACGCCGCCGAGTCCGACGCGGCGCGCGCCGACTCCGGCGCCGGCTTCGGCCCGCCGCTCCCGCCGCACGCCGCGATGAAGGCGAGAGAACAGGCGGCCGCGGATGAACGCGGCAGATCTCTCGAGCGCGTCCCGGCGCTCAGCGCCATACGCGGTAGATGGCGCCGCCCGCGTCGTCCGACACGAGCACGGAGCCGTCGCGGTGCACGAGCACGTCCACCGGCCGCCCCCAGCGGCTGCCGTCGGGGCGCTGCCAGCCGGTGATGAAGTCCTCGTAGGACGCCGGCTTGCCGTCCTTCACGCGGATGCGGACGACCTTGGCGCCGGTGGGCGTGCTGCGGTTCCACGAGCCGTGGAAGGCGAGCAGGGCGTCGCCCTGGTAGTCGCGCGGGAACTTGCTGGCGCCGGCCAGGAACGCGAGGCCTAACGGCGCGGAGTGCGCCTGCAGCTCGAGCGCCGGCGGGATCGTGGACGGGCAGCGCTTCGCCCCCTCGGCCTTGAACTCGGGGTTCGGGTGCCGGTTGCCCCAGCAGTAGGGGAAGCCGTAGTCGCCGCCGTCCTGGAGGATGTCGATCTCCTCGGGCGGCAGGTCCTCGTGCTCCGGCCTCAGGTTGTCCCGCTCGTGGGTCGAGGCCCAGAGCTGCCGCGTCGTCGGGTGCACCGCCAGGCCGACGGCGTTGCGGAGCCCCTTGGCGTAGATGCGGCCGTCGTTGCCGTTCTCGTCGTAGCGCATCACCAGCGCGCGGTCCTCCTCCGCGCAGATGTTGCACGACGAGCCGATCGAGACGTACATCGCGCCGTCGGCGCCGAAGACGATCGTGCGACTCCAGTGCCCGCCGCCGCCGGCGTAGCGGGTGAGCCGCTCCGGCGCGCCGGTCGCCCGCCCGTCCTCGCCGAGCCGCACGCGCACCACGCCGTCGGTGTTGGCGATGTAGAGGTAGCCCTTGTGGAACGCGAGCCCGTGCGGCCGGTTGAGCCCCGACACGGCGACGGTGGAGTCGTCGACCACGCCGTCGCCGTTCCGGTCGGCGAGGCGCGTCACCTGCCCCGCCCCCGACTGGCTGGCGTACACCGCGCCGTCGGGGCCGAGCGCCATGAAGCGCACGCCGCGCAGCCGCGCGAAGTAGTCCACCTTGAAGCCATCGGGCACGCGCAACCGTCCGTCGAGCGCCGAGTCCTCGAGCACGGTGCTCGCTCCTCTCACCTCGCCGCCCGCGGTCGTGGTGTCGAGCGCGCGCGAGGCGCTCGTGTCGCCCGCCGGCGCGCCGCACGCCGCCGCGCCGCATGCCGCCAGGAGCGCGCACATCCACAGAGCCTTCATGTCCCCCCCTCCGATCCGGTTCCCGGTTCGATGCCTGCCAGCTTCAAAATGCTTGGTTGCGCAAGGAAATGGGGAGGCGGGGCCGGCGCGGGGGGGGGGTATCTTGCAGCGATCCACGCCACTCCCCCCGCCGGAGGACCATCATGACGATCCACCCGTCGCCGGGTACCCGCATGACTGCGGATGACCTGATCAAGCTGCCGGACGGCGAGAAGTTCTACGAGCTCGTGCGAGGCGTGCTTCGGGTGAGCGAGCCCGCGGGCGGTCGGCACGGGTTCGTCGCCGGCAGGATCTTCGCGCGGCTGAGCACGTACGTCGAGGAGCACGACCTCGGCATTGCCTTCCCGGACAACACCGGGTTCTTCATCGCGCGCGATCCGGACACTGTTCGCGCGCCTGATGCCTCCTTCGTGAGCAAGGCGCGACTCTCCGCCGAAGAGATCGGCGCCGAGTTCATCGACCTCGCACCCGATCTCGCTGTCGAAGTCGTTTCGCCCGGCGATCGTGTCTCCGAGATCAATGAGAAGGTGGCCGACTACTGGAGAGTCGGTGTTCGCGCCGTGTGGATCGTCGACCCGGCCACTCGTACCATCACCGTGCAGGCGCCTGACGGCTCGGCCCGGGTCTTACGCGAGGGGGACGTGCTGGACGGCGGCGGCGTTGTTCCGGGCTTCCGTTGGGAGGTCGCCGCGGTCTTCGGCCGGGTGCCGCGACCGTAGTCCGACGCGCGCCGGCGATCCGTCACCAACTCTTAATCCGCGGCGGCGGCGAGTCGTAATCCGGCGGGCGCATCGTGGGCGACGTTCGCGAGGTCGTCGCCCACTCTCGTTTCCGCCCGCGCCATGAAGCCCGCCGCTCGCCGCGCCCTCATCGCCGCCGGCGTCGCCGCCGCCGCGCTCCTGCTCCTCGGCTTCCGCTGGGTGCGGCAGCGCGACCAGCTCCCGGACCCGGACTTCCACCCCGCGGTCCCCCGCCCCGCCTTCGCGCCAGGCGCCGGCCCGCGCGTCGTCGTGGACGAGGCCCACCGCAACTTCCACCGCGCCGACGGCCGCTACCGCCCCTTCGCCGAGCTGCTGGCGCGCGACGGCTTTCGCGTCGCCTCGTCAGGCACCGCCTTCGACCGCGCGTCGCTGCGGGACGCGGACGTCCTGGTGATCGTCAACGCGATGGGGGCGCGGTGGCCCTTCCTCCCCGGCGCCGGCGACCCCGCGTTCACGGACGCCGAGTGCGACGCGGTGCGCGACTGGGTGCGGGACGGCGGCTCCCTCCTGCTCGTCGCCGACCACGCCCCCGTCGGCTCGGCGTCGGCCGGGCTGGCGCGCCGCTTCGGCGTGGAGATGGGCGGCGGTCGCACGGTGGACTACCTGCGCGGCGACAGCGCCACCGGCAACCCGTCGTGGGTCGTCTACACGCCGGAGAACGGCGGTCTCGCCGCCCCCGCGCATCCCGTCATCGCCGGCCGCGACTCCGCCGAGCGCGTCCGGCGCGTGATGTCGTTCCTGGGCCAGTCGCTGAAGGGCCCACCCGGCTCGACGACGCTGCTGGCCCTCTCCGACTCCGCCGTGGACCTGCTGGCCGGCGGAACGCAGGCGAGCGCCGCCGGCCGCGCCCAGGGCGTGGCGCTGGAGCTGGGCAAGGGCCGCGTCGTCGTCCTCGGCGAGGCGGCGATGCTCACCGCGCAGGTGACCGGCGGCGGGAGACTCAAGTTCGGGATGAACCACCCGGGCGCAGAGGGGAACGCCCAGCTCGCGCTGAACGTGGTGCGGTGGCTGGGAAGAAAGACCTGAATGCATTGCGAGGTGCGAGGTGCGAGGTGCGAGAGAGGGGCCCCGGGAGGCGTGGTACTGCCTCCCGGGGCCCCTCTCTCGCACCTCGCACCTCGCACCTATCTCTTGAACAGCCTCCCCAGCAGCGACCCCGCGCTCCCGTCTCCGGCGTCCTCGCCGCCGGCCGCGAGGGCGAGGGCTTCGGCGAACTCCGGGGCGGTCTGGTAGCGGTCGTCGGGGTTGCGCTCCATCGCCTTCTGGAGCACGCGCTCGACGGCCGCGGAGAAGCTGAGCGCCGGCTTCATCTTCCGAATCGGCACCGGGTCGCTGCGGAGGCGGGCGATCATCATCTCCTGCTGCGTGCGCCCCTCGAACGGCAGCTTGCCCGTCAGCATCTCGTACGTCATCAGGGCGAGCGAGTAGATGTCGGTGCGCGCGTCGAGCGGCTTGCCGCGCAGCTGCTCCGGGCTCATGAACTCCGGCGTGCCGAGGATGATCCCGGTGGCGGTGAGCTTCTCCAGCTCGGCGCCGGCGCGGCGCTCCTTGGCGAGGCCGAAGTCCATCACCACCGCGTACTCGCTCCCCGGGGCATCCTGGCAGATCATGATGTTCTCGGGCTTCAGGTCGCGGTGGATGATCTTGAGCTCGTGCGCGATGTGGAGCCCCGAGGCCATGTCGCGCACGAACTTCACCGTCTCGACGAGCGGGATGTGGCCGAGCCGGTGGGTGCGGTCGGAGAGGATCTCCCCCTCGACGAAGGGCATGACGACGTAGACGAGCCCGTCCTCGGTCTCGCCGAGGCGCATGATGTGGCAGACGTTGGGGTGGGCGAGCCGGATGCCGAGCCCCGCCTCCCGCCGCAGCCGCGCCATGGCGTTCCGGTCCTGCGACAGCGCCGGGGAGAGCACCTTGATCGCGTAGCGCTCGCTCGTCGAGACGTCCTGCGCCAGGTAGACGAACGACATCCCGCCCTCGCCGACCTTCTTCACGACGCGGTAGCGCCCGTCGAGGATGCTCCCGGCGAGGTTGGCGTGCGACGGCGGCCCGGCCGGCTTCTTCGGCCCCCCGACCGACGCCACCGCCCGCGGCGTCGTCAGGCGCGGGGGGTTCCCGGGCCCCAGCGGTGTCTGCCCCTCGGCCGGCGGCATCGCCGGCGGCATCGGCGGCGGCATCGGCGGCGGCGTCGACTCGCCCGAGCGCCCGAACGGGGACACGGCGCCCGCCATCGTGCCCGGTGCGTACACCAGCCGCGTCCCGTCCTTGGTGCAGAACTTGGCGTCGTTGGTGTACACCGTACCACAGCTTGGGCAGCGCGCACTCATGCGGGAATCCTGGGAGAGCATGCCTGAATGTTGTGCGGGGCGGGGCGAAATGCCAGAGACGGGAAGGGGGATGGGGGACGGGGGATGCACCCTTCCCCTTCCCCCTCGCTGCGCTCGGGGTCAGGGTCAGGGCAGGCTGTCAGCGGAAGCAGCTCATCCCCCGTCCCCCATCCCCCTTCCCCTCTACGTTCGCACCCGGTTCCGCCCCTCCGCCTTCGCCCGGTACAGCGCCGCGTCGGCCCGCGCGAAGAGGTCCTCCACCGACTCGACGCGCATCGAGGGGAAGGTGGCGACGCCGACGCTGATCGTGAGGTGGAGCTGCGCGCGGTCGGCGGAGCCGAACTGCTGCGCCTCGATCCGCTCCCGCAGGCGCTCGGCGAACGCCACGCCGCCCGGCTCGCTCGTCTCCGGGAGCACCACCACGAACTCCTCGCCGCCGTAGCGCGCCACCACGTCCACGCTGCGCACCGCGTGCTGGAACACCGCCGCCACCTCGCGCAGCAGGTCGTCCCCCACCAGGTGGCCGTACGTGTCGTTGATCCGCTTGAAGTGGTCGAGGTCGATCATGAGCAGCGTCACGACCGAGTCGTAGCGGCGGGCGCGGTCCAGCTCGGCCGACAGGCGCATCGTGAGCGCGCGGCGGTTGAGCACCTGCGTCAGCGCGTCGGTGTGCGCCAGCGCCTCCAGTCGCGTGTTCTCGGCCTTCGTCGTCTCGATCACCTGCGCGCGCTGGATGCTGGAGACCGCCGCCTTGATGACCGCGTCGGCGAACTCCACGTCCTCCTGGGTCAGCGGCGGCTCGTCGCCGGTGCGCCGCAGGAAGAAGACGCCGGCCTGCATCCGGTCGAGCGTGAACGGCAGCGCGATCACGCTGCGGATCGAGACCGCGATCCCCTCGACCTTCCACTTCTCGCGGATGTCGGCGTAGAGGGGGCTCGTGCGCAGGTCGCCGATCAGCACCGGCCGCCCGTGGTCGAGCGCGGCGCGGATCTCCGGGTACTTGTCGAGCTGGATCTCCAGGTTGCGCAGCGCGGGGTTCTCGTACGCCGTGGCGACGACGCCGATCCGGTCACCCGGGCGGGCGAGGATCACCGAGCAGTGCGAGATGTTCAGCGCGCGCGCCACGCGGCGGGCGAGGATGTGGAAGATCTCGTCCGACGACAGGTCGCTCGTGACCTCGTGCAGGATGTCCACCAGCTTGCGGCGGACCTCCGCCTCCTCGCGCGCCCGGAGCAGCTCCTCCTCGGTCGTGCGCAATGCCTCACGAGCCGACTTGAGCATCGCCCGTATGCGGAGCTGCGCCTGGATGCGCGCCAGCAGCTCGCGCACGCGGAACGGCTTGCGCACGAAGTCGGCGGCGCCCAGGCCGAGCGTCTTGACCGTCGCCTCCTCGGGCGGGAGCGAGGAGACCATGAGCACCGGCAGCTCGCGCCACCGGTCGTCGCTCTTGAGCTGCTCCAGGAGCTGGAAGCCGTCGGCGTCCGGCATGATCACGTCGAGCAGCAGCAGGTCGGGGAGGCGCAGCTCGAGCTGCTCCCACATCCCCGCGCCGCCCTGCGCCGACGCGACGTCGTAGCCGTGCTCCTTCAGGATCCAGGTGATGGTCTGAAGCATCCCGGGGTCGTCGTCGACCACGAGAATGCGCGCGCTCCCGATCACGGGCCCGCTGGGGCGGCTCGGCGGTCCCTGCACGCTCACCGTCACGTCAGTCGGTGGCGCCTGGTGCTCGGCCGTCGCCGAGTAGGGCGCGGAGTCCGTCCCACTCGATGTTGCCCCCGCTGAGGACCGCGACCGTTGCTCCATTCGCTTCCACCAACCCTTGCATGAGCGCGGCGACGGTGATCGCCCCGCTCGGTTCGACCACCAGCTTCATGCGGTCCAGCAGCATCCGCATGGCGCCGCGCAGCGCGGCGTCGGGCACCGTGACCACGTCGTCCAGGTACGCCCGGTGATGCGCGAACGGGACCGCGCCGATCCGCACGGCGAGCAGGCCGTCGGCCAGCCCGTCCGGCGACGACGGGATCTCCACCGGCTCGCCGGCCGCCCAGGCCCTGGACAGCTTCGGCGACCCCTCCGGCTCCACGGCGACGACCCGCGCGTTAGGCGCGACCAGCTTGACCGCGGCCGCCACCCCCGCGCTCAGGCCCCCGCCGCCGACCGGCACCAGCACCGTGCGCACCGCCGGCAGGTCCTCCACGATCTCCAGCCCCGCCGTCCCCTGCCCGGCGATGATCGTCGGGTCGTCGTACGGCGGCACCACGGTCCCGCCCTCCTCGCGCGCGATCTCGACCGCGCGCTCCCAGCGGTGATGCGTCGTCGTCCCGGCGAGCACGACGCGCGCCCCCAGCCGCTCGGCGCCGCCGCGCTTGGCCGGCGTGACGGTGGTCGGCATGACGACCGTCGCCGGCACGCCGAACATCCGGGCCGCCAGCGCCACCGCCTGCGCGTGGTTCCCCGACGACGGCGCGATCACGCCGCGCGCGCGCACCGACGGGTCGAGCTGCGACAGGAAGGTGTACGCGCCGCGGAACTTGAACGCCCCGCCGCGCTGGAGCATCTCCGGCTTCACCCACACGTCCGCCCCCAGCTCGACGAGCGGCAGGAGCGGCGTGCGCACGGCCACCCCGCGCAGCCCCTCCGCGGCGCGGCGCAGCGCGTCGAGCGAGATCAGCGACGGCGAGAACGATGGCGACGACGCGGCGCTCACGCGGCTACCCGGCGCGAGGGGGACAGGAGACGTTTGGGAGGGCGACGACATGGGGAGGGAGGCAGGCCGGAGGCCCGCGCAGGTGTGCTGTTGGGACGTCCTAATGCGCCTAAATGTAACAGCATCACGGCGTAGCGACCTCATCCTTATTTTCTAACGTCTCCGGCCGGGCCAAACATTTGACCTGCAACGAGATCGGGAGGCGGCGCCCCGCAATCCCTCGTCGCATCGGCGTAATTCGAAGGCGGAACCGGACAGTCGTCGGAGCGCAGCGTCAGGCGCTGATCCGGTTTCGCCCCGCCTCCTTCGCGCGATACAGGCTCCGGTCCGCCTCCTCCAGCAGGTACTCCGGCGTCACGTCGTCCGCGCCGCGCGCCAGCGCGATCCCGATCGACACCGTGACGCGGAGCTCGGCGTCCTCGGCGCCGCGGAAGCCGTGGTCGTCCACGTTCCGCCGCAGCCGCTCGGCGAAGGTCATGGCGCCCTGCCACGGGGTGTCGGGCAGCAGGATCACGAACTCGTCGCCGCCGATGCGCGCGATGTGGTCGGTCTCGCGGGCCGTGTTACGCATGATCTGGGCGAGATCCTGGAGCACCTGGTCGCCGACCGCGTGGCCGTGCGTGTCGTTGATCGGCTTGAAGTTGTCCAGGTCGATCGCCAGCACCGCCAGCGGCGCATCGCGACGCTTCGCCTGACGCCACTCGCGCTTGAGCCGCATCTCGAACGCGCGGCGGTTGAGGCACCCGGTGAGCGGGTCGGTGCCGATCAGCCCGATCAGCCGGTGGCGCATCTCGTCCACGCTGCGCGCGAGCAGCGTCAGGTCGTCCGGCAGCTTGTCGGCGTCGGCGTCGTAGTGGCCGGTGAGGTCGCCGACCTCCACGCGCTTGCAGAACTTGCGCAGCCGGTTGAGCCGCGCGCGGAAGCCGCCGAAGGTGACCACCAGCGCGCCGGCGACGAGCAGAAAGACGATCGAGTTGAACGTCACCTCGGCCGGCGCCGGCCGCGCCCCCGGCAGCCCCGGCGGGAAGAACAGCGACCCGCCCACGTACGCGGCCACGATCAGCACCGCGGCGCCCGCGCCGAGCACCGTCCCGAAGTAGAACACGGTGAGCTGCAGGACGAGGAAGCCCAGGAGCAGCACCCGGTAGAACTCCTCGGGCGTCGCGCTCCAGTAGACCATGGCGGTCACCATGCCGACGTCGGCGAGCAGCACCAGCGGCGGCAGCCAGACCGGGATCGGCTTCCCCTCGCCGCGCTTGAGCGAGAACGCGAGGAGGATGTTGAGGAAGTAGTAGAGCGACGCCGCCACCGCGACCGGCGCCCACGCGTCGCGCCCCGCCCCGCGCCCCAGCAGCACCGCCACGCCGACCGCCATCACCAGCGCCGCCGAGTAGCGGATCCACCGCTGCCAGAGCAGCACCTGCCGCTGCAGCTCGGCGCTGTCCTGCCGGAGCGCGTTGTTGATGTCCCCGTAGCGCGCCGTGAACTCGCGCGTCGCGGTCTCGAACGTGTCCGTGGTGATCGTGACGCGGCCGTGCGCCGTGTCGGAGGTGCGAGTCGGCAACCGGGAGACGGTTGGAGAGTGGGGCCGGCCCTGCAAGTTACAGAACCCCAATACTGAACGAAATACGCCGCAAGAGCAGTGTGACCACCGGCGCGCCTCGGTGGTGGACTTGCCTTCCCTTCACGGCGTGGAAGTCGTCCCTCGAGCGGCGCGCCGTCGGAGCGGCTCGTCGGCATCGTGCCACAGCTCGGCGAGGCGGCGGTACGTGGACGCGGCCCGCGCCCGGTCGCCGCGCCGCTCGTACAGGGCGCCGAGGCGCTCCAGCGCACTCCCGAGCTCGAAGGCGTCCACCGCCGTTCGGGTGAGCGAGCGGACCGCCAGGAAGCGCTCGTAGACCGCGATCGCGGAGTCGGGCGCACCGGCCGCGTCGTAGGCGCGCGCGAGCTCGGGGTGGTCGCCCATGCGAATGAACGGCTCGCCGAACAGGCCGGCCCGCAGCGCCGGGACGGTCTGGGCCCGCCGCAGCTCGGCCAGCGCCTCAGCCGGGTTCCCTTCCGCCCGGTAGAGCGCCGCCCGCACCCGGTGCAGCATCCACCGGTCCGGCCCCCCGAGCTCGGCCGGGAACTCTCGCTCGTACCGGCCCAGCCACGCCCGCGCCGCCCGCGCGCGCCCGGCGTCCGCGTAGAAGAGGGCGAGCGCGAGGTGCGGGCGCAGGAGGACGTCCAGGGAGTCGATCGGGCGGCGGGCGAGCAGGCCGTCGACCTCCGCGACGCCCGACGAGTCGCCCGCGAGCAGGCGCAGCCGCCGGGCCGCGGCGGCGATCTCGAGC
>DATFPD010000070.1:0-10986 GCA_035265005.1 Gemmatimonadaceae bacterium
GTCGGCGCCGGCCACGGGCGAACGCGCCTCCTCGGTGGCGCCGCCCGCGCTCCGCCGGTAGTGCAGCGCCACCAGGCCGTCGCCGTGCACCGCCGCGGTGACGTGCGGCGCGTCCGGCCCCAACCCGCCGCGCACGATCCACCCCACCTTCCGGTGCGGCTCGACCCCGGCGCCCAGCAGCTCGGCGCGCGCGGAGAGGATGAAGTCGCCCGTCAGGCGCTTCCAGACGAAGTGAAAGTCGTCGCGCCCGGCCCACATGTTGGCGCCCGACCCGCTCACGGTGTAGCGCTGCCGCGCCGCGTCGTACGCGGCCGAGCCGGGCCGGCTCACCGTGCCCACGTCGCTCTGCCCCTCGAAGACGCCGAGGGGCGGCTGCTGCGGTCGGGGCTGGGCCGGTCCGGGTGAGGAGGCGAGCGACACGAGCGCGGCGGCGGCGAGTGGGAGACGGCGAGGCAGGCGTGGGCGCATGGGCGGGGGTGGGAGGCGAGCAATAGTGTGCGCCCCGGGACGCGAGCGAAAGAGCGCGGGCACACCGCACTTGCCCGCGCCTCGGGGGCGGCAAGCAGAGCCTCACCAGGCTCCGCATCCCGGCCCGTCGAGCGGGCCGTCCGTCGGGTGAAACCCGCCACCAGGAGCGACTCATGTCCGGATCCAGGATCTCGAGGCTGTCCGGCGTGCTATTCCCAGACGCTCGCGCGCCTGTCGGCGCCTCGCGAGCCCGCCTCGTGGCCGATCGCGTCCGGCGTTGCCGTACCAGCGACGCGGCGTTCTCCTGATTTTCGCGCCTCCCGCGCCCGCCGATCTTGTAGCGCCGAACGCGGGACGCGGCGCCCTCGACGCGCCCAGACCGCCTCGGCTCGAGCGCCGTGTGGCGCGGGAGGCTCGTATGAGACACGTCGCACTGCTGGGGGCCGCTGCCGTGGCGCTCGCCGCGTGCCGGGACTACTCGACCACGCCGACCGACCGTCCTCCGGCCCCGGCCCGCGACGTCACGGCTCCCGCCGCCGCGCCGGTCGCGCCGGTGGACCTCGGCACGTTAGGCGGCGCGACTGCCGAGGCGGTCTGGATCAACGACGACGGGTACGCCGTCGGGAGGGCGCAGGACGCGGCCGGCACCCTGTGGCCGGTGCTCTGGCACCCCGACGGCACGATCGACAAGCTCCCGCTCGAGAGCGTCGTGGCCGTCAGCAACACCAACGTCGTGGCCGGGATCATGGCCTGCGTCGCCGCCACCTGGTCGCGCGCCGAGGGCGTCCGGCTCGGCGGGTCGCTCCGGCCGAACGGCTGCAGCTCCGCCCGGGCGATCAGCGACGACGGCGTCGTCGTCGGGAGCTCGCCGAGCACCCTCTGCCCCGGCTGCCAGCCCGGCTTCCCGTGCAGCTGCCCGGGCGAGACGGTCAACGCGTTCTCGTGGAGGCAGGGCAGCGGGATGCAGCTGCTTCCGACGAGTCCTCTGCGCAACTACTCCGCGGCGTACGGGGTCAACAGCCTCCACTGGGCCGTCGGCGAGGAGACCCGATACCCGGGCTTTCCGCAGGCGACGTGCTGGGGGCCGGGCATCCAGCTCCTCGGGCCGGCGGCACCCTACCTCCAGGGCATGTCGAGCATCGCGCAGGCGGTCAACAGTCGGGGAACGGTAATCGGGGTGAAGCATCCCGGCTCGCTCGCGTTCCGCGCGTCGTGCGCGACGGGGAGCCCCTTGACCGACCTCCTGCCCGGCGTGCTGGGGCCGTACGCCGGATTCGGCGCCTCGGCGATCAACGACAGGGACGAGATCGTCGTCAGGCAGGGCAACGCGTCGTACCTCTACCGGGCCGACGGCACGCTCGTCGAGCTGGGGACGCTGGGCGGACTCGTCGCGTGGGCGAGCTCCGTCAACGAGCGTTCGCAGGTGGTCGGCTGGTCGACCGACGCGAACGGCCGGCAGCGTGCCGTACGGTGGGACGTCGACCGGCCGAACCGCCCGCCGGCCGTGAGCGCGGGCGGGCCGTACGCCGGCACCGAGGGCTCGCCGGTCGCCTTCGCCGGCGCCGCAACCGACCCCGACGGCGACCAGTTGACGATCGCGTGGTCGTTCGGCGACGGCGCGACGGCGCCGGTGCTCGCGCCGACCCACGCATACGCGGATGACGGCGCCTTCACCGCCACGCTCACCGCCACCGACGGCAGGGGCGGGTCGGCCAGCGCGAGCGTCGCGGTGACGCTCGCCAACGCCCCGCCGGCCGTGGACGCGGGGTCGGACGCGACGATCTACTCCGGCGACACGTTCACGCTGGACGGCGCCTACACCGACCCCGGCGTGGACGACGCCCCCTGGGCGTTCACGATCGACTGGGGCGACGGCCGAAGCCAGAGGGAGGAGACGCCCGTCAACGCCGGGCCGGTCGTGCGGAGCGCGCGCTACCTGCGCGCCGGCGCGTACACCGTCACGCTCAGCGTGGTCGACAAGGACGGGGGGCGCGGCCTCGACCAGGCCGGAGTAACCGTGTTGCGCCTCCCGATGCCGGTCTCGGTCGAGCCGGCGTCCATCAACGTGCGCGGCAGCGGCCACGGGATGCTCTCGGTCACCCTGCTCTCCACGGACCAGGTCGACGCGACCACGGTCTCCATCGGGACCGCGACGCTCGGCGACGGCGCCGGGATCGACACGCCCGTCGCCGACCGCAACGACGGGACGCCCCGCGCCACGGCGATGGACGCGGACGGCGACGGCCGTCTGGACCTCGTGGTCGGGTTCCGCCGCGACGAGCTGATCGCCAACGGCGACCTGACCGAGGGCATCACGCGCCTCGTCTTCCACGCCGACCTCGCCGACGGCCGCCAGATCACCGGCGACGCCGCGGTGCGCGCGGTCGGGAAGCAGAACGGGAGGCAGAAGTAGGCGGCGGCGGCCGCCGGCCACCGGCCATCGGCAGCCGGCCCCGGGGACGCTCTCGCGCCCCGGGGCCGGCGCCCACGGCCGACGTCCGCCGCGTCAGCCGGTCTTCAGCACGATCTTCACGCAGTCGTCCTGCTTGTGGTTGAAGATGTCGTAGCCGTGCGCGGCTTCCTCGAGCCCCATGCGGTGCGAGATGACGAACGTGGGATCGATCTCGCCCTTCTGGATGCGCTCGAGCAGCGGCTTCATGTAGCGGTGCACGTGGCACTGGCCGGCCCGCATCGTCAGGCCGCGGTTCATGAAGCTGGCCATCGGGAACTTGTCGATGAACCCGCCGTAGACGCCGATCACCGAGACGATGCCGCCGTTGCGGACGGCCATCACCGCCTCGCGCAGCGCGATCGGGCGGTCGGGGTGCAGCCGCGCCGCCTGCTTCACCCGGTCGTAGGCGTAGAGCGGCCCGTGGCCGTGCGCCTCGAGCCCCACCGCGTCGATGCAGGCGTCGGGGCCGCGGCCGCCGGTCATGTCCTTCAGCGACTCGAGGACGCTCGTCTCCTCGTAGTTGATCGTCGCCGCGCCCTTCGAGCGCGCGAGCTTCAGCCGGTACTCGAAGCGGTCGATCATGATCACCCGCTCGGCGCCGAGCACCTGCGCGCTGAGCATGGCGAAGAGGCCCACCGGGCCCGCGCCCCAGACGGCGATGGTGTCGCCGGGCTTGATGTCGCAGAACTCCGCGCCCATGTAGCCGGTGGGGAGGATGTCGGAGAGGAAGAGCACCTGCTCGTCCGTCATCCCCTCGGGCACCTTGAGCGGGCCCACGTCGGCGAACGGCACGCGCGCGAACTCGGCCTGCCCGCCCGCGAAGCCGCCCGTCAGGTGCGAGTAGCCGAAGATCCCCGACCCCGCGTGGCCCCACATCTTCTCCTGCATCCACGCGTTCGGGTTCGAGTTCTCGCAGAGCGAGAACAGCTTCTGCTTGCAGTGCCAGCAGTTGCCGCAGGCGATCGGGAACGGCACGACGACGCGGTCCCCGGGCTTGAGGTTCTTCACCTCGCGCCCCACCTCCATCACCTCGCCCATGAACTCGTGCCCCATGATGTCGCCTGGCATCATGGCCGGAATGAAGCCGTTGTACAGGTGCAGGTCCGACCCGCAGATCGCCGTCGACGTGACCCGGACGATCGCGTCGCGCTGGTTCAGGATCTTGGGATCGGGGACGTCTTCCACCACCATCTTCTGTCTGCCGTGCCAGCATGCTGCGCGCATATTGGTGCTCCTGTTAGGCTCTCGTGTGATCAGAGGGACGCGGGATGCGGGACGCGGGACGATTGCATCCCGCGTCCCGCGTCCCGAATCCCGCCTCCCGCGCGTTACCGCCCGTTCCCCGTCGGCTGCGCCGCGTGCGGGCCGGGGACGGCGGTCGCGTCGGACTTTACCACCTCGCCCACCTCCAGCATCTGCTTCACGTCGCGCAGGTCGCGGCGCATCTGCGTCTCCGGGTCGTTGCCGAAGAGCTTGAGCAGCTTGGCGAGCGTCGCCGTGACCACGCCGCCGGGCGGCGAGAAGTCCATCTCCAGCCGGATCTCGGTACCGCGCCCGCCTGACGCCTGCGCGAACTGGACGGCGCCGCGGTTGGGCACGTCGGCCCCCGGCAGCGATCGCCAGGCGATCAGCTCGCCCGGGTGGTCCTCGACGACCTCCGCCTCCCACTGGATGGTGATGCCGCCGGGCTCGCGCACGCGCCAGCGCGCCGTGCGGTCCCCGGTCGCCTCCACGGAGGCGAGGTGCGTCATCGCCCGCGCGAGGTTGCGCGGGTCGCGCCAGAAGCGGTAGGCCTGGTCGGCCGAGCACTGCACCGTCACCCACGCGTTCGCCTGGACCGCGCCGGTGCGGCGGCGCGTGTCCTGGGGCTGGCTGTCGTCCGCGGCCGTGGCCGCCGCCCGGCTCATCTTCTGGCCGGCCAGCACGTCGGCGATGCCGACGCCGACTACCGACGCCGCCGCGAACGCCAGGCGTCCGCGGTCGTTCTCCTCGGACGCCATCGCCTTGCCGAGCAGCGCGAGGTCCAGCACGTCGCCGGCGACGCGGGCCCAGAGCCACGCGTCCGTCTGCGGCTGCGTCAGGATCCCGACGCCGGCCGTGATCTCGCGCAGCCCGCAGGCGCGCATCACGGCCGTCGACCCGCCGTCCTCCTCGATGCCGATCATCCGCGCCACGCCGCGCGGCGCGACGATCTGCGCCAGCCCGAGGCCGATGCTGAACCACCCCAGAAAGTTGGAGAGCTGCTGGTCCTTCACGTCCGAGCTCGTGCGCGACGCCGCATTGCGGCGACGACGCACCCGCGCCACGGCGCGAGTCCCCGGCTCCCATCCACCGCCGTCGACGCCGGCGTCCGGCGTCATCTGCTGCGTACCCATCGTCCCTCCCTCCGTTGACTCGACGTTCCGCGGTCCGACCCAAAAGGGGGTGGCATATGCGCAGAGGGTGTGCCGGAGTGGAGAGGGGCACCCCGTTCTCCGCGCGTGAAGCGTCCCGCCGGCGCGGTTGCGCACACAGTGGCGCGCCGGGACGCTGGACCGCTCGCTGGAACGCTCCTTGATCCTCGCCCGCGCTCATGTCGGACGCCCCCGGACTGTTCTCGTCGCTCCGCCTCCGCGGCGTCGAGCTGCGCAACCGCATCGCCGTCAGCCCGATGTGCCAGTACACGAGCGACGACGGCTTCGCGAACGACTGGCACTTCGTCCACCTCGGCAGCCGCGCGGTGGGCGGTGCCGGGCTCGTCATGACCGAAGCCACCGCGGTGACCGCCGACGGGCGCATCTCGCCGAGCGACCTCGGCATCTGGCGCGACGAGCACGTCGAAGGGCTCGCACGCTGCGTCGCGTTCATCGAGGCGCGGGGTTCGGTGGCGGGGATCCAGCTCGCGCACGCCGGGCGGAAGGCGAGCACCGCGCCGCCGTGGGAGGGCGGGCGCTACGTCCCGCCGGAGTCCGGCGGCTGGGTCCCGGTCGCACCCAGCCCCGAGCCCTTTCGCGCGGGCGATCCGCGTCCCACCGAGCTGGACGACGCCGGGATCAGGGATGTCGTGCTCGCCTTCGCCGACGGCGCGCGCCGGGCCCGCGAGGCCGGGTTCCGCGTGGCCGAGATTCATGCCGCGCACGGCTACCTGCTGCACCAGTTCCTCTCGCCGCTCTCCAACCACCGCACCGACGGCTACGGCGGTCCGTTCGAGCGCCGAGTCCGCCTCACGCTCGAGGTGACCGACGCGGTGCGCGCCGTGTGGCCGGACGAGCTGCCGCTCTACGTCCGCATCTCGGCTACCGACTGGGCGGCGGGCGGTTGGGACGTCGACCAGTCGGTCGAGCTCGCGCGGCTGCTGCGCGAGCGCGGCGCGGACCTGATCGACTGCTCGTCAGGCGGACTCGTGCCGGGCGTGAAGATCCCGGTCGGCCCGGGCTACCAGACCGGCTTCGCGGAGCGCGTTCGCCGCGAGGCCGGCATCGCGACCGGCGCCGTTGGCCTCATCACCGACCCGGCGGACGCGGACGCGGTGGTGCGCGGCGGGCGAGCCGACCTGGTGCTGCTGGCGCGGCAGATGCTCCGCGACCCGTACTGGCCGTTGCACGCGGCGCGCAGGCTCGGGATCACGATCCCGTGGCCGGTGCAGTACGAGCGCGCTCGGGATTAGGGAGAACACGACCGACGGCCACTTCAGCAGTTGCCGTATCCGCGTCATCCGCCGCCGCCAGCGCGTACCGGGTCCAGTCCCCGCTCCCCGAGTAGCGCGTTCACCCTCGGCAGCTCGTCTCGCATCAGCCGCTCCAGCTCGGCGAGCCGGGCGTCCAGCTCCGCCGAGAGCTCGGTGAACACCCGGTATGCGCCGGCGGTGGGGCGGGCGTCGCCGGTCTCGATGCTGCGGCGGAGCGCGGCGAGGCGGTTGTTGAGCTTGATCGGGAAGTTGAGCGGGTCCTGCCCGCTGCGGTTGCGCACCTGGTAGAGCTCCTCCTCGATCGCGGTCAGCCGCGCGCGCAGCGAATCGGCGGCGGCCGCGACGCGCGCGTCGTTCCCCTTCGCCGCGCGCTCGGCGAGGTCGCGCCTGACGCGGCGGATGCGGACCACGGCGTCGTTGGCGGCGGTGGTGCGGTCGCGGACTTTCACCGCCAGCGCGAACTGCTCCCGGAGGTCGGCGTCGGTGACGCCCTTCAGGCGCGGGTCACGCCGGACGGTGAGCGGCTGGGTGAGCGTCCGCCCGTTCGCCGTCAGGCGCACCTGGTAGCGGCCTGGGGGCGCGGCGGGGCCGAGCTGCGGCCGCGCGCTCCAGATGATCATGCACTCGAAGCTCGAGGCGCCCGGGTAGCGCAGGTCCCACACGAAGCGGTTGAGTCCCTGGCGCACGGTCGGCGGCGCCGTCTCGCCGCGGCCGCGCCGGCCGCCGCCCGTCTCGCAGCTGTCGCGCTGCGGCGGCGAGGACGAGCCCCCGCTGTCGGGCGCCGTCGGGCGGCGGGCGAGAGAGTCCGCCGGCGCGTCGGTGCGGGGGACGCGGCCGGCGGTGTCGCGCGCGCTCGCCGGGCCCTGGCGCGCCGAGCGCTCGGGGGTGCCGACGAACGAGCGCACGACGGCGCCCTTCGCGTCGAGAATGTCGACCTTCACCGTGTCGGCGGCGCGCGCGAGATGGTACTGGATGACTGCCGCGTTCACGCCGCGGGTGACCTCGCGCGGCCGGTAGAGGTGCGCGTCGGCGCGGGCGACCTCGGCGGACAGCTCGCGCAGCGGCTGGATGTCGTCGAGCACCTGCATCGACCGGCCGTGGGTCGCGATGACGAGGTCGTTCTTCTCGACGACCAGGTCGGAGACCTGCACGTCCGGGAGGTTGAGCGACAGCGACTGCCAGCGGGCGCCGTCGTCGAACGACACGTAGACTCCGTGCTCGGCGCCGGCGTAGAGCAGCCCGCGGCGCGTCGGGTCCTCACGCACCGCGTGCACGTAGTCGTCGGCGCGGATGCCGGCGACAATTCTGGTCCAGCTCTTCCCGTAGTCGGCCGTCTTGTAGACGAACGGCGCGCGGTCGTCGAGCTGGTAGCGCTTGGCGGCCAGGTACGCGGCGCCGGCGGCGTGCGGCGAGGCGTCGATCAGGCTCACCCGGCTGAAGGGCGGCAGCTCCGGGGGCGTCATGTTCTGCCAGCTCTTTCCGCCGTCGCGGGTGACGTGCACCAGGCCGTCGTCGCTCCCGGTCCAGATCACGCGCCGGTCGAGGGGCGACGGGGCGATGGTGAAGATCGTGCCGTATATCTCGGGGCCGTTCATGTCGTGCGTGATCGGCCCGCCGCTCAGGCCTAACGTCGCCGGGTCGGCGCGGGTGAGGTCCGGGCTGATGCGCTCCCAGCTCTGCCCCTGGTTGGTGGTGCGCCAGAGGTGCTGCGACGAGGTGTAGAGGACCTTCGGGTCGAGCGGGGAGAAGACGATGGGGTAGGTCCACTGCCACCGCTCGGGGAGCGCGCTCGCCGGCTCGCCGGAGAAGAAGCGCGGGTAGACCTGGACGTCCCGCACCTGCCCGGTGCGGCGGTCGTGGCGGGTGAGCAGCGCGCCCTGGCTGCCGGCGTAGAAGACGTCCGGGTTCGCCGGGTCCGGCGCGATGTAGCCGCTCTCCCCGCCGCCCACCTCGTAGAACCACGCGCCCGCCGCGGCATCCGGCTGGGCGAGGTTCCCCCAGCCGCTGCTCGGCGCGCAGAGCGTCGAGTTGTCCTGCTGCGCGCCGCAGACGTGGTACGGGAAGTCCGTCGTGGTCGCGACGTGGTAGAGCTGCGCGGTCGGGAAGTCGAGGTCGGTCCACGTCCGGCCGCCGTTCGTCGAGACCGTCCCGCCGCCGTCGTTCGACTCGATCATCCGCTGCGGGTTGGCCGGGTCGATCCAGAGGTCGTGGTTGTCGCCGTGCGGGACGGCGAGCGAGCTGTCGAAGCGCACGCCGCCGTCGTCGGAGCGCCAGAAGCTCACGTTGAGCACGTAGACGCGGTCGACGCTCTTTGGATCTGCGTAGATCCGCGAGTAGTAGAACGCGCGCTGTCGCAGCTTGCGCTCGTCGTTGGTGCGCCGCCAGGTCGCGCCGCCGTCGTCGGAGCGAAATACGCCGCCGGAGTCCGACTCGACGATCGCGTAGACCCGGCGCGAGTCGGCGCCGGAGACCGTGACGCCGATCTTGCCGATCACGCCGCGCGGCAGCCCCGGGTTCCGCGTGAGCTCGGTCCAGCTGTCGCCGCCGTCGGTCGACTTGAACAGCCCGCTCCCCGGTCCGCCGCTCGACATCGTCCACGGGGTGCGGTACGCCTGCCAGAGCGAGGCGTAGAGCACGCGCGGGTTGCCGGGGTCGATCACCAGGTCAACCGCGCCGGTGGAGTCGTTGCGGAAGAGCACCCGCTGCCAGGTGGCGCCGCCGTCGCGCGTGCGGAAGACACCTCGCTCCGGGTTCGGGCCGAACGGGTGGCCGAGCGCGGCGACGTAGACGACGTCCGGGTTCGTGCGGTCGACGCGCACGCGGGCGATGGCCTGCGTCTCGGCGAGCCCGACGTGCTTCCACGTCTTGCCCGAGTCGGCGGACCGGTAGACGCCGTCGCCCTGCATGATGTTGCCCCGGAAGGCGACCTCGCCCATCCCGATGTAGACCACGTCCGGGTTGGACTCGCTGACGCCGACCGCGCCGACCGACGAGCTGCGAATCTGCCCGTCGGTGACCGGGCGCCAGTTCAGCCCGCCGTCGGTGGTCTTCCAGAGCCCGCCGCCGGTGGCGCCGAAGTAGTACTCGTTAGGGCGCGACGGCGAGCCGGCGGCGGCGATCGACCGCCCGCCGCGGACGGGGCCCACGACGCGCCACTGGAGGCCGCGGAAGTGGGTGGAGTCGAAGGGGGCGCTGGTCGCGGCATCGCCCTGCGCGCGAACCGAGCCGGGGGCGAGCGTGAGGAGCAGCAGCGCCGCGGCGCGGCGCGAGATGAGAGCGAGCGACGACATGGAAGCCTCGCGCGGTTTGGGCCTCGTGCGACTCACGAGGCGGCGCGCGGAAGCTACGGGCGGGGCCGAACGGTGGGGAAGGGGCCGCCGCGGGCGCGAGCTACTCCTCCTCGCCCGGCCGAGACCGTCATCCAGCGGTGGCGCGACGTACCAGAACGCGACGAGGGGCCCCGCGGCGGAGGCCCCTCGCCCTCGAGCGCTCGGAAGGTTACGAGACCTTTCTGGTTTTCTTTCTGAGGAAGTCCATCAGGATGAACTGCCCGAGCGTCATCGTGTTCGTGAAGTACGCCTTCCCCTTCGAGATCTCGCTCACGCGCTTCACGAACTCCACCAGCGCGCGGTCTCGGGCGAGCATGAAGGTGTTGATCATGATCCCCGAGCGGCGGCAGTTGGCGACCTCGCGCAGCGTCGTCGAGATGACGGTCGCGTCGAGCCCCATCGAGTTCTTGTAGATCTGCCCGTTCGGCATCGTCAGCGCGCTCGGCTTGCCGTCGGTGATCATCACGATCTGCCGCATGTCCTTCTTCTGCGCCAGCAGGATCCGGCGGGCGAGCTTGAGCCCCTCGGCGGTGTTCGTGTGGTACGGGCCGACCTGCGCGCGCGCCAGCGCGGCGAGCGGGATCTCCTCGGCCGAGTCGTGGAAGAGGACCACGCGCAGCGTGTCGCCGGGGAACTGCGTGCGGATCAGGTGCGTGAGCGCGAGCGCGACCTTCTTCGCCGGCGTGAAGCGGTCCTCGCCGTAGAGGATCATCGAGTGCGAGGTGACGAGCATCAGCACGGTCGCGCACGACGACCGGTACTCGGCCTGCCGCACCATCAGGTCGGCGTAGTCGAGGTCGAGCGGCGACTCGCACTTGCCCGTCCGGCAGAGCGCGTTCTTCAGCGTCTCGTTGACGTCGGTGTTGAGCACGTCGCCGAACTCGTACTGCTTGCTCCAGCCGTCGGCCTCGACGCCGGTGGCGAGGTACGGCGTGTCGTGGCTGCCGAAGCTGGACTTGCCGAGCGAGCCCAGGATGCCGCGCAGCGTCTTGTAGCCGAGGAAGTCGATCCCCTTCTCGGTGAGGTTGAACTCCACCTGGCGCGACGCGGCGTGGGCGAGCGAGCCCTTC
>DATFPD010000071.1:0-7427 GCA_035265005.1 Gemmatimonadaceae bacterium
TACTGCTTGGGATCGACCGCCAGCTTGTAGATGGTGTCGTCCTTGACGGACGGGTCGCCCTTGGGGGTGATGCGCGGGGCCTGGGCGGGGGAGATCGACGACGCCGCGAGCATGAGGGACAGGAGGAGCGCGGCGGATGCAGCCGTACGACGCATTGCGAGGGACTCCGGCGAGGGTGGGGGCTCGGGAGGGTCTGAGACACGAACGGCGGCGCCCAGGGCCTGCCTGGTGCGCCGCCGTCACCCTCTAAAAATGGGGGCTCCCTCCCGATTTGGGTAGGGGGTCGGGCGTCACATGTTTGTCCGGGAACAGCCTACCCCACGCGATGCCTACTTGATGACCGCCGCCGCCGGCTCGCCCTTCAGGTGCGCGTCCAGGAACTCCAGGATCGCCCGGTACCCGCGCATCTCGTTTTCCTTCTTCAGGAACCCGTGCCCCTCGTCCGGGAACACCACGTACTCGACCGGCACGCCGTTCTTCCGCACCGCCTCCACCATCTCGTCCGACTCCACCTTGAGCACGCGCGGGTCGTTCGCGCCCTGGAGGACGATCAGCGGCCGGCGGATGTTCGACGCGTGGAAGAGCGGCGAGATCCGCGTCAGGCGCTCGCGGTCGGTCTTCGGGTCGCCCATCTCGGCGTACAGCGCCTCGCGGAACGACTCCCACCACGGCGGGATGCTCTCCAGCGTGCGCAGCCAGTTGGCGACGCCGAAGATGTCCACGCCGACCGTGAACTCCTCGGGCCTGAACGCGAGCGCGGCCAGCACCATGTAGCCGCCGTAGCTCCCGCCGATGATCCCGATCCGCTGCGGGTCCACGTAGCCGGTCTCGGCCAGCATCCGCTTGCTCGCCACGACGTCGCCCAGGTCCGCCTCGCCGTGGCGGCGGTCGTCCATCGCGTAGAACGTCTTGCCGTAGCCGGAGCTGCCGCGGTTGTTGATGTCGAACACCGCGTAGCCGTGGTTCACCAGGTACTGGAGCATCGCCTTGTAGCCGATCCGCGCCTGCCCGCCCGGGCCCCCGTGCACCATCACCAGCGCGGGGACGCGGGCGCCCGGCGCCGCGCCGTGCGGGCGGTAGAGCAGCCCGGGCACCTTCACGCCGTCGTACGACGCGAAGCGCACCACCTCGGCGTCCACCAGGTGCGCGGGGTCGATCCGCGGGTTGAGGCTCCGGGTCAGCCGTGTGGGCCCTTGATTCATCAAGGGCCCCACGTCGGCCACGAACAGGTCGCTCGGGTTCCGGCTGTCGCTGCCGTAGAACGCGATCCGCGCGTCGTCGCGCGAGAAGGTGACGCCGGTGATGGCGCCGGCCGGGAGCGCGGGGAGCGGCACCGGCGCCATCGTCGCCGCCTCGAACAGCCGGATCTCGGTGCGCGCGTCGTTGTTGATCGCCACCACCAGGTAGCGGTGCCCGCGCGAGAACGTCGCGTACATCACGTCCCAGTCGGTCTTGAGCACCGTCTCGCGCCGCCCGGTGGCGAGGTCGTAGCGCACGAGGTACGCGAACTCGTGCCCCTCGTCGGTGATCAGGTAGAGGCTCCGCCCGTCCGGGCTGAACTCGGCGACGCCGTTCTGCACGTCGCCCTTGCCCGCGTGCGCGGTGATGTTCTTCGCCTGCCCCGTCTGCCGGTCGTGCAGCCAGACGTCGCTGTCGTTCGTCGTGCGCGGCTTGACGAGGGCCAGCCAGCGCTTGTCCGGCGAGACGTCGCCGACCTCGAAGCCGCCGTCGTTCTGGTAGAGCAGCGTCCGCGCGTAGTCGGAGCCCTGATCGGCCGCGATCTCGTACAGGTCGAAGAACCGCGGGTCCCGCTCGTTGGTGCCGACGAAGAACGAGCGCTCGTCCTTCGCCCAGCCGAGGAAGTTCGCCTTGAGCTTCTCCCCCGGCGTGAGGTCGCGCGCCGCCGTCCCGTCGGTCTCGCGCACGTAGACGTGCGTCAGCTCGTTCCCGCCCTGGTCGCTCGAGTAGAGGAACCGCTCGTCGCGCGGGAAGTAGCCGTTGGCGAAGGCGGCGTTGGTCGCCGAGCTGGTGAGCTGCACCGGCGCGCCGCCCTGCGCCGGGATCGCGTAGACGTTGTACACGCCGCTCTGGTTGCTCGACACCAGCACCTTCCGCCCGTCCGGCGACCACGACGCCCCCCCGAAGTTGGTCGTCCCGAGGAAGTCCTCGATCGGGTAGCGGGGGACGGTGTCGGTCGTCGTCAGGCGCGCAGTGCTCTCGCCGCCGGCGCCACTCCCGCTCGTCGCGCACGCTGTCGTCGCTGCCATGGATGCCAGGGTGAAGGCCAGGGAGAGGTCGCGCATTCGGCGCTCGGGGTGGAGGGGGGGATAACATAGCATGCATGGGGGATGAAAGGCATGACAGGATGCGGGCCCCGGGAAGTGCAGTCTCCCGGGGCCCGCATCCTGTCCACCATCCCGTTCATCCTGTGCATCCTGTCATGCTTTTCGTCCTGTCATGTCTTTCCCCGGTCTCCTTCGCAGGGCCGCACCACCATCAGCGCGTCCCGCACGATCCGGTACTCGAGCGGGCCGTCGACCGTCACCAGCTCGCCGTCGAGGCTGATCGTGAACTTGCGGCGCGGGACGTCGACGGCGCACTGGTCGAGGACGAAGCTGTCGACGGTCGGCGTCCGCGAGATGCTCTGGATGCCGCGGGCCGCGGCGGCGAGCGCCCGCACCATCAGCCGCGCGCCGGTGCGGCTGCGCACGACGATCACGTGGACGCCGCGCCGCCCGCCCTCCACGCGCCCGCCGAGCTTCGGCAGCCGCACCTCGCGCTCGCCGAGCCCGATGAACACGAGCGGCGTGCGGTAGTGGTGGAGCGTCCCGTCCGCCTCGAGGTCGACGTGAATCCGGCGCAGCCGCGACAGGATGCGGGCCGCCGCGATGAGGCTCGCCAGGTGGTAGCCGAAGCTCGGCTCCATCCGCTCGCGCGTCCGGACGAAGGTCACGTAGGCGCCGACCGAGCTGGTATTGAGAAAGAGCCGCTCGTTGACGAAGCCCACGTCGGCGGGGCGCGCCCGGCCGGTGGCGGCCGCCTCGAGCGCCGCCGCGCGCTCGGTCGGGACGCCGTGGTCCTTCGCGAAGTGGTTGAGCGTTCCGCCGGGGATGATCGCCAGCTCGGTGCGGCATCCCGTCCGCTTCACGATCTCCGCCGCCGCCGCGCCGACGGTCCCGTCCCCCCCCGCCACGACGACGCGCCGCGCGCCCGCCTCCAGGTCGGCGCCGAGCACGCGCGAGAGCTCCGGCACGTCCCGGACGTCGCGCAGCGCGAAGCGCGGGTCCTTCGCGATCGCCTCGCGGGCCTCCTTCGCGCTGCCCGAGCGCGGGTTGACGAAGGCGGGGATGGGGGAGGAAAGCATGGCGGGGCACTTCGCACGAGGCGTTCCGCCGAAGAACGGCGGGATGCGAGACGGGGGACGCGGGATGAACTACGAGTAGTTCATCCCGCGTCCCCCGTCCCGCATCCCGCTGTTCTTCAGAACCGCTCGATGTACGCCCGGGTCAGCCGCCGTGGATCTCCGACGTACGCGAACCGCACGTTGCGCATGTACTTGTCGGCCACGCGGCGGATGTCCTCCGGGGTGACCTGGCGCAGCTCGTCGACGAAGCGGTCGGCGGCGCGCCAGTCGCCGCGGTAGAGCTGCGCGCGGGCGAGGAAGTTGGCCTGGTCGGAGTTCGTCTCGTTGTCGAGGAAGTACTCGGTGATGAACTGCTGGACGAGCTGCTCCAGCCCCCCCTCGCTGATCCGGTCGCGGCGCAGGTCGGCGATCTCGGCGCGCATGATCGCGAGCACCGTGTCGGGCGCCGCCGTCGTGACGTACAGCCCGCCCGCCGAGAGCGCGCGCTGCTCGAACGGCGCGTTCACGGCGTAGGTGAGGTTGCGGCGCGTGCGGATCTCGCCGTAGAGACGTCCCGAGAGCGCGGCGGCCGCGAGGCGGAGCGCCTGGTAGTCGGGGCTCGTCGCCGGCGGGCCGGGGAAGTAGCCCTGGATGTAGTTCGTCGGCAGCTGCCGCGGCTCCACCACCACCGTCGAGCGCAGCGTGTCCGGCGGGGCGGGCGGCGTGGTCCACGCGTAGCTGCCGCGCGGGAGCTGGGCGAGCGTCGCGCGCACCAGCCGCTCGATCCGCGCGCGCTCGACGTTCCCCACCACGACCAGCAGCATCCGCGACGTCACCGTCTGCTCCGCCTGGTAGCGCCGCAGCTCGGCGAGCGAGATGCGGGAGAGCGACTGCTCGGTCCCCGTGGCGGGGAGCCCGTAGGGGTGGCCGGCGAAGGCGACGCTGTCGGCCAGGTACTCGACCAGCGCGTCGGGGCTCTCGCGCCGCTGCCGCACCGCGCTCACCAGCTGCGACCGCACGAACTCCACCTCCTCGGAGTCGAGCGTGGGGCGCATCAGGCGGTCGGCCATGAGCATCCACGTCGAGTCGAAGCCGGCGACGTTGGTGCGCAGCCCGAGGACGGTCCAGTCCTGGGTCGGGCCGACGATGACCGCGCTCCCCAGCGACGCCATCTTCCGCCGCAGCGCGTCCTTCGGGTAGCGCTTCGTCCCGCGCTCCGACGCCTCGAGCAGGAGCATCTCGATGCCGGCGTTCTCCGCGGTCACCTGCCGCGTGCCGCCGAGCAGGTAGAGGTTCGCCGCGACGACGTTGTTCGCCGTGACCTTGCGGTGCACGACCTTCACGCCGCCGACGTCGAAGCTGGAGGTGGAGGTGTCGACAGCGGGGATGGGGATGGGGATGGGGGATGGGGGATGGGGGATGAGCGACTGCCCCGTTTCCCCCATCCCGCCCAGAAGCCCTGCCGCCGCGCCAAGGACAATGGCGGAACGCCGAGCCGTTCCCATCCCCCATCCCCCATCCCCCATCCCCCCCATCCCCGCAGTTCTCATGGCTTCGGCCTCCCCGCCAGCTCCGCCTCGGTCAGCCCCAGCCGCCGCCGGTCCTCGGCCGAGAGGAGCACGCCGGTCACCCGCGGCTTGCCGACGATGTAGTGCAGCGCGTACTCGCGCAGCGCCGCCGGCGTCTGCTGCGCCATGTTGTCCACGTATCCCATGAAGTACTCCAGGTCGGCGACGGACCACCAGAAGCCGACCGTGTGCGTGAGTCCCGACGTGCGCTCCACCCCGAACGCGCTCGACACGGCGCGCTGGGCCTTCACGTCCTTCAGCTCCTCGGCGGTGAAGTACCCCGGCTCGACGGCGCGCTGGATCTCGGCGTCGAGGGCGGCCAGCGCCTCGCGCAGCTTCTCGGGCGTCGTCTGCCCGCTGATCGTGATCGGGCCCGTCTGGTTGAGCGTGTAGTAGTTCACCCCCACCCCCTGCCACAGCCCGCTGTCCACCAGGCGGCGCTGGAAGGTCGAGCCCGGGGTGTTGAGCGCGTCGGAGAAGACGTCGGCGGCGTAGGTCGCCTTCGGGTCCTTCCCCACGCTCGGCCCCTGCCACTGGAGGAGCACCGTCACCGCGCTCACCGGGGCCTCGGTGATGATGCCCTCGCTCGCCGGCATCGGCGGGATCGGCGGCACCGGGTCGGCGACGAACGGGTCGGGGGCGCGCTGCCAGTCGCCGTAGTACTTCTCGGCCAGGCGGAAGACCGTGTCCGGGTTGACGTCGCCGGTGACGATCAGCGCCGAGTTGTTGGGGACGTAGTAGCGCTTGTGGATCGTCTTCATCTTCTCGGTGCCGACCGTGCGCAGCACCTGCCGGTCGCCGATCACGTTCTTCCGGCTGAACTGGCCCGGGTAGAGCTTGCGCGTCATGTCGTTCAGGAAGCCGAAGAACGGGCTCGACTCCTGGCGGTCGTACTCGCCCAGCACCACCTCGCGCTCGCGCTCGATCTCGTCCTGGCGGAAGATCGGCCAGCGGATCGCCGCCGCCATGAACTCGACGCCGCCCTCCAGGCTGTCCGACGGCAGCGTGAGGAAGTAGTTCACGACCTCCTCGCGCGTCGACCCGTTGAAGATCGCGCCGAGGTCCGAGGAGCGGCTGATGAACGCCTCGGGGTCGGGGTACTTCTCGTTCGACTTGAAGATCATGTGCTCGAACATGTGCGCGAGCCCGGCGTACTCGGGCGTCTGCGTGAACGAGCCGTTGCGCACGTCCACCTCGACGGTGGCGATCGGGATGCCGTGGTTCTCGACCACGATCACCTCGAGCCCGTTCGCGAGCACCTTGCGCTTGATGATCTTCTCCAGCTCGGCGCGCGACTGCGCCCGCGCGGCGCGGCCCGAGCCTGACGAGAGCGCGACGACCGCCACGGTCGCGAGCCCCAGCCTGACGAGCGCGCGCCGCACCGCCCCCCGCCGCGCGCGATGGGTGTACTGTCTGATCACTGGCTGTGGGAACTCAGGTTCTGTCTCACGTTCATGAACAGCCTACCACGGATGAACACGTCCCGGGACGTGTTCATCCGTGTCCTGCTTTCATCCGTTCTCCATCTCGGGTAGCGGCACGGCGCTGGCAGTCTCAGGCGGCGGACCCTTCATTTCGACCATGACTGCCACGTCCCGAACGTCTGTTCTGACACCCGCCGACCGCTACTGGGCCGCCCTCGCCGGACGACTGGAGCCGGAGCGGCTGCGGCGGGACGTCCCCCTCGGTCCATACACCACCTTCAAGATCGGGGGTCCCGCCGACGTGGTGTACGATGCCACGACGGCCGACGAGCTGGCAAATGCCGTTCTCGCCGCGCGCGGGGCGGGGGTGCCGTACTTCGTCCTCGGGCTCGGCGCCAACATCCTGATCGGCGACAGGGGGGTCCGCGGGCTCGTCATCCGCAACGTGGCGAAGCACTTCACCTTCTCCGACGACGGGCGCCTGTGGGCGGAGAGCGGGGCCGTCGTCGCGGAGCTGATCCCCGAGGCGGTCGAGCGCGGGTGGTCGGGGCTCGAGCACTACGTCGGCATCCCGAGCACGGTCGGCGGCGCGATCTGGCAGAACCTGCACTTCCTCTCGCCGGCCCCCGAGCGCGCCCGCACCATGTTCATCGCCGAGGTGTTCGAGTCGTGCGAGATCCTCTCGGAGGAGGGGGAGCGCCGGACCGTCGGCGCCGACTACGTGAAGTTCGGCTACGACGACAGCGTCTTCCACCACCGCCGCGACCTCGTGCTCGCCGCGACCTTCAAGCTGGAGGAGGGGGACGTGGCGGCGATGCACAAGATCCTCCAGGAGAACCTGAGCTGGCGCGGCGCGCGCCACCCCTGGCTCCAGTTCCACCCCAGCGCCGGCTCGATCTTCAAGAAGATCGAGGGCGTCGGCGCCGGCCGCCTGATCGACCAGTGCGGCCTCAAGGGCCACCGCGTCGGCGACGCCCAGATCTCCCACATCCACGCCAACATCATGGTCAACCTCGGCCACGCCACGGCGAAGGACGTGCGCGCGCTGATCGCGCTCGCGCAGAAGGCGGTCGAGGAGAAGTTCCAGCAGCG
>DATFPD010000072.1:0-4726 GCA_035265005.1 Gemmatimonadaceae bacterium
GAAGACCGACGTCTTCCGCGAGCGCGCCGAGTACTCCGCGATGCGGAAGGCAGAGCTGGAGGCGGCGCGGCGGGCCGGACGGCAGGGGGGCGGCGTCGAGACGCTGCGCGCGATCGAGGGGTCGCTCGGCCCGCTGCACGCCGTGGAGGCCGGCGTGGTGGTGGACCTCTTCCTCTCCTACCGCGCGGTGAGCGCCTGGGACGAGATGATCCGCCTGGCCGGCGCGATGGACCAGGCGCTGGGCGAGACAGTTCTGGTGCGGGAGCAGCTCGCGCTCGCCCTCAACCGGGTCGGCCGGCGCGACGAGGCGGAGCGGGTGATCACGTCGCTCATCGAGCGGAGGGGGCCGAGCAGCGAGAGCTGCGGGATCCTCGGCCGCGTGTACAAGGACGAGTGGGTCGAGGCGTCGGCGAAGGGGGAGAGCTTCCGCGCCCGCGGCTTCCTCCAGCAGGCGATCGACGCCTACACGAGCGGCTTCGAGGCCGACCCGCGCGACGCTTACCCCGGCGTCAACGCGGTCACGCTCATGGAGCTGCGCGACCCGCCGGACCCGCGCCGGCTGGAGCTCGTGCCCGTCGTGCGCTACGCCGTGAAGCGGAGGATGGCGTCGGGCACGCCGGACTACTGGGACCACGCCACCCTGGTGGAGCTGGCGGTGCTCGCCCGGGACGAAGCCGCCGCCGGGGACGCGCTGAGCGCGGCGCTCGCCCTGGTGGCGGAGGGGTGGCAGGCGGAGACGACCGCGCGGAACCTGCGGCTGATCAACGAGGCGCGCGATCGACGCGGCGAGGGAGCGCCCTGGGCGCTGGTGATCCAGCGGGAGCTGGAGCGGGCCGCGGCGGAGCGGTGACGAGCGAAGGCGGGCGCGGCCACCATCGGCCGCGCCCGCCTTCGTCCCTCGCCTGAGCCGTCTATCGTCTACAGCCTACCGCTTGCCGCGCGTCCCCGCGCGCGCCGACGAGCCGCGGCGCGTGGAAGATCCGGAAGCCGAGGTCGCCTTCCCGCTCCCACTCCCGCGGCGGCTCCGGGCCGGCGCGGCGGCGCGCGTCGGCTGCCGGCGACGGCCGGCGGCGGGCGCCGAGCCCGAACCGTTCCGGGAGGAGCCGGCGGTGGCAGCCTTGCCGCGGACGGGCGCGGCGGCCGCCGGCGTCTTGGCGGGACGGCCGCCGCGCGTCCGCCGGGGCGCGGGCTCGGCCGCGGTCACGACCTCGACGTCCTCGACCTCGTGCGTCTCGTCGACTTCGGGCTCGACCGCCTCGATCTCGCCCTCGTCGGCGTCACCCACCACGCTCGCCAACGTCAGCTCCTCGACATCGGGGCTCTCGTGGTCGCCCTCGACCTCGTCGCTGACGGGCTGAGCCGTGGCAGCCGCCGCTGGGCGGCCGCGACCGTTCTTGGCCGGCCGGCCGCCCGTTCCCTTGGGGCGGTCTGCGGCCAGCATCGCCGCGAACTCCCGACGCGCCTCTTCCATGGCCGACGAGACCGCGTCGGCGCCGGTGCGGGCGCGCCGCTCCTTCTCCCGCCGGTAAAGGACCTCCGGGGGCAATGTCACAAAGGGCGACGTGACCGCACCGGGAAGCTCGGCGAAGCCCAGCTCGCCGCTCCCCCCGTTGCCCGCGGGCGAGCCCGCGAGCGCTGCCGCCGTCATCGCCCTGCCAGTTACTGGATGCCGTCCTGCTGCCATACCTGCCTGCCTGCCGCCGTGCGGATGAGTCGTTGAGGGTGGTCGCCGGTGGGGTGTATACCCACAATAGCGTGAGTCGTGCCGTTGGGTTCCAGGTCGGGACGACTCCGTGGGGCGGGGCCAACACCAGTCGCCAGTTGCCAGTTGAAGTCTCGAGTTGCCAGTAGCGCCAGGCGTCCGGGATGCTCGACGCTACCGAGCAGTGGCAACCTCAACCGGCGACCGGCAACTGGTGTTGGCCCCACCCCACGAGGCTGTAACTTTCACCGATCATGCCAGCCTACATCATCGTCCAGATCTCCGTCCGCGACCCGGACACCTACGAGCGCTACAAGCTGCTCACCCCGCCGTCCATCGCGGCCTACGGCGGCCGCTACATCGTTCGGGGGGGAGCGACCGAGACGCTGGAGGGGAGCTGGAGCCCTCGGCGGCTCGTGGTGCTCGAGTTCCCGAGCGTCGAGCGGGCGCGCGCCTGGTGGGGGTCGCCCGAGTACGCCGGCGCGAAGGCGCTGCGGCAGCAGTGCGCCGACACGGAGATGCTGCTCGTGGACGGGCTGCCGCCGGTCGTGCAGCCCTGAGCCCGCGTCCGTCCGTGCCCCGCCGAGCCTCATCCCCCCCCGACGTGCCCGCCACCAGCCCCGAGGCGGCGGTGCCGCCGCTCCACCCATCCGGCGATCCCATCCTGGCCGCCATCTCGGGCGCCGGGGGGGCAGTGGGGGCGCTGGTGAAGGCCTACCCCGGGCGCGCTGGCGCCGAGGAGGACCCGGAGTGGCTGGAGCGGTGGGTGCGGCAGGTGGCCGAGAGCGTCTACGCCGGCGACCCGGACGCGGCCGCCGTCGCCACCGCCGGCGAGCTGGACGCGGTGCTGGCGCCGCTGCTGGCCCGGGCGCCGGCCGGCGGCGACGCGCGGGGGGCCCAGGCGGCGCGCGTGCTGGCCATCGAGCCGCACTACTTCCGCGGCTTCCGGGCGCCCCCCGCGCCGGTCTCGCTGGACGCGGCGCTGGTGGTCGTGCACGGTCACAACAGCGCCGGGAAGACCAGCCTCGCCGAGGCGTTCGAGTGGCTGCTGACCGGCGAGCTGTCGCGGCGGGCGATGCGGGAGCGCGGGAGCGCGCGCGAGCTGGCGCAGTGCGTCGGCAACCAGTTCCGCCCGCGCGGCGAGCGGACGTGGGTGGAGGCCGAGGTCGCGACCGGCGACGGCGAGCGGGTGACGCTGCGCCGCGTGCTGGACGAGGACTACGGCACCACCGGCACGTCCGCGTGCGCGTCGCGGCTGTTCCGGGACGGCCGCGCGCTGGACGACGCCGAGGGGGCGGCGCTCGTCGGGCGGCTGTTCGGCGGGAGCGCGCCCATTCTCATGCAGCACACCCTCCAGCGCTTCGTGCACAGCGAGCCGGCGGGGCGGCGGCAGTACTTCGAGCGGCTGCTGCGGCTGGACGAGCTGACGCACCTGATCGAGAAGGCGGTGATGGGGCCGGCGAAGCTGGCCGAGATGCCGAGCCCGGGCGGTGGGGAGGCGCTGCGGCGGTGGGAGGCGCTGGCCGCCGCGCTCCGCACCGCGGGCGCGAAGTCCCGCGTCAGGCGCGTGGAGCGCGAGCGGCCGGAGGACGTGGGCGACGCCATCCGCGACGCGCTCCCCACAATCGCCGCCGAGGAGCTGGGGGACGAGTCGCACCGCGGCGCGCCGGCGCGCGGGAGCTCGCTCCACGACGCGCGCGAGGCGGTGGCCGCGGCGCAGGACGCGGCGCGGCAGCGCGGCTTCCCGCCGCTGGCCGCGCTCCGCCCGCGGCGCACGGCGGACGCGAGCCTGGCGGCGACGCTCGCCCCCGAGGCGCTGGAGGCGAAGTGGGGCGCGCTGCGCGAGGCGGCCGCCGCCTACGCGCTGGCGCGCCGCTCGGCGGCCGACGTGACCGAGGCCGAGCTGGCGGTGGCGCGGGCGCTGGCGCAGCTCACCGCGGCGGGGCTGCTGCCGGCGGCGCCTGACGAGACGGTACCCTGCCCGCTCTGCGACCACCATCCGCCGACGCTCACCCCCGGGCGGGTGGCGGCGGTGCGGGCGTGGGAGCCGGTGCGGGCGGCGGTGCAGCAGGCCACCGACCGCCTGGCGGCGGCGCGCGACGAGCTGGTGTCACAGCTCCGCACGCTGCACCGCGCGCGCGGGGAGCTGATCCCCGCGCAGCCCGCCGACGCCGACTGGGAGGCGGCGCTGCGGATCGCCGAGGCGCCGGTGGTGGCGGCGGCGCGCGAGCTGCGCGCGGCCGCCGAGCGCGAGGGCGCGGCGCTCGCGCCGCTGGAGCGCGCGGTGGTGGCGGTGGGGAAGGCGCTGGTCGCCGGCCCGCCGTCCGGGGAGCTGCTGGCCGAGCAGGCGGCGGGGCTGGAGGCGGTGCTGGCCGGGCTGCCGCGGCTGCTGTCGGGAGCGCGTCGTTATGCGGCGGCCTTCGCGGCGCTTGACGCGGCGGTGGGCGCCGGCGCCGGCCGCGACGCCGACTACGCGGTGCGCGAGCTCTGGCTGGCCGCCGCGTCCGACCCGGACGCCGTCGCCGCCGACCTGGCGTGGGAGAGCGCGAAGTCGGCGGCGCGCGACGCCCTGCAGGGGGCGCGCGAGGCGCTGGTGGGGGCGCGGCAGGAGCTGGTGGAGAGCCGCCGCGCCGAGCTGAGCGCGGGGATGACGCGCGTCTGGCGGGCGATGCGCGCCGACACCGCGACCGCGTTCAGCCGCCTGTCGATCCCGGCGCCGCGCGGCCGCGGCTTCCCGATCGAGATCGAGGTCAAGGCGGCGCTGAGTGGGGACGAGACCGGCGGCGTGGACCCCGATGAGCCGCGCGGGGTGGCGCGGGCCGAGGTGGACGCGCTCCGCGTGTTCAGCGAGTCGCAGGTCAACGCGCTCGGCGTGGCGGCGTTCGTGACCCGGGCGCGGATGCTCGGCCAGCGCGTGCTGGTGTTCGACGACCCGGCGCAGTCGATGGACGAGCCGCGGATCGAGGCGTTCGCGCGCGGGTTGTTAGGCGAGCTGCTCGACGGGGGGATGCAGGTGATCATTCT
>DATFPD010000073.1:0-12848 GCA_035265005.1 Gemmatimonadaceae bacterium
CAATCACAGGTGCGGCGGCGAGCAGTGCGGCGAGGGTCGCGGTGCGGCGAGACATGAGGGCCTCTACAGGTGGCGTCGAGTGGGGGCGAGCGTCCTCCGACCGTCGGCAGCGCTCGGCCTCGCAGACAGGCAGCGTCCGTACCTCGCCCGGCCCACGCCTAACTATCGGCGCCGCAACGCCGTCCCGGCTGTGGCGCCGGCGCCGCGTCCGCGCCCGCGGACGGGAGATCGTCCTCGACACGGGATGCGGGACGCGGGACGCGGGATGCATGAGAAGAACGTTCTAGCATCGCGCGCCCCTCGCTCGAAGATTCCCGCATCCCTATCCCGCGTCCCGCATCCCATCTCGAATGCGCCACCGATTTCTGACCGCCGACGTCTTCACCACCCAGCGCTTCGGCGGGAACCCGCTCGCCGTCTTCCCCGACGCGCGCGACATCCCCGAGCAGCACCTGCTGCCGATCGCGCGCGAGTTCAACTACTCGGAGACCACCTTCGTTTTCCCGCCGGCCGACGTCGCGCACACGCGTCGGGTGCGGATCTTCACGCCGGGGAACGAGATCCCGTTCGCCGGACACCCCACCGTCGGCACCGCGCACGTGCTCGCGGCGATCGGCGAGGTGCCGCTGCTCGCGGGCGCCGAGACGAAGGTGGTGCTGGAGGAGGGTGTGGGTCCGGTGCAGGTGACGATCGTGGCCGACGCGAGCGGAACACCCAACTTCGCGCAGCTCTCGGTGGCCAAGCTCCCCGAGGTCGGGCCCCGCCCCGCGATCGCCACGCTGGCCGAGGTCCTCTCGCTCGACCCATCGGACTTCGTCGGCGGCGAGTACGCGCCCGAGCCGGTCTCCTGCGGGCTCCCGTGGCTGATGGTACCACTCCGTACACGCGACGCCGTGCGCCGCGCTCGCGTGAACCTCGACGTCTGGGAGCGCACGATCAAAGGCACGATGGGCGCCGAGGTCATGGTCTTCGCGATGGAAGCGGAGGGCCCGAACGTCGACATACACGCCCGCGTCTTCGTCCCGGGCCTCAGCGTCCCCGAGGACCCGGCGACCGGGAGCGCCAACGCCTGCCTCGGCGGCTACCTGGCCGCGCGCACGCCGCGCGACAACGGCACCCTCCGCTGGACGGTCGAGCAGGGGATCGAGATGGGCCGCCCGAGCATCCTCCACGTGGAGGCCGACAAGGAGGGCGGCCGCATCACCGCGGTGCGCGTGGGCGGAAGCACGGTCATGGTGAGCGAGGGGAGCATGGAAGTCTGAGAGACATTGCGAGGTGCGAGGTGCGAGATGCGAGAGGGGCCCCGGGAGGCGCATGAAGCATCCCGGGGCCCCTCTCGCATCTCGCACCTCGCAATTCGCAGCTGTTCTCGCTGGCCTTCTACTTGCGCGTCTGTGCCGCTCCCTCTCCCCACCTCACATGACGTCGACGATCACCCCGGCCGCCCCGAGCGAGGGGATGCTGCCGTTCCCCATCGACCCGAGCGAGCTGCGGATCACGCGGCTCCGCGCGCTGCGCGGGCCCAACTTCTGGCGGCTGGCGCCCGTCATCGCCTGCGACGTGCGACTCGGCGCGCTGGAGAACGTATCGTCGGCCGACATTCCGGGGTTCGTCGACCGGCTCCAGGTGGCGCTGCCGACGCTGCGCGAGCATCCGTGCACCCGCGGCGAGGCGGGCGGCTTCGTGGAGCGGCTGGTCGAGGGGACGCACATCCCGCACATCCTCGAGCACGTCTCGCTCGAGCTCCAGACGCTCGCGGGGAGCGACGTCAGCTTCGGGCGCGTGGTGCCCTCCGGCGACGAAGGCGTGTGGTGGCTGATCGTCGCGTACGAGGAAGAGGAGGTGGGGCTCCAGGCGGTGCGCGACGCGGTGGCGATGGTGCGCGCGTGCATGACCGGCGCCGAGGTGGACGTCCCGCAGCTGGTGCGCGACCTGATCGACCTGCACGAGAGCGTGCGCCTGGGCCCCTCCACGGGGGCGATCGTCGAGGAGGCGCGGCGGCGCGGGATCCCGGTGCGGCGGCTGAACAACCGCTCGCTGGTCCAGCTCGGGCTGGGGAAGAACCTGCGCCGCATCCAGGCGACGATGACCGACTACACGAGCGCCATCGCCGTCGAGATCGCGCAGGACAAGGACGACACCAAGCGCGTGCTGGAGGCGATCGGCCTCCCGGTGCCGAAGGGGGACGTCATCAGCTCGGCCGAGGACGCGGTGGAGGTGGCGCAGGAGATCAAGTTCCCGGTGCTGGTCAAGCCGCTCGACGCGAGCCACGGCCGCGGGATCTCGGGGCGGCTCGACACGCCGGAGGCGGTGCGGGCGGCCTACGAGACGGCGAGCTACTACGGCCGGCGCGTGGTCATCGAGACGTTCGCCGAGGGGCGCGATCATCGCGTGCTGGTCGTCAACGGGCGCGTGGTGGCGTGCGCCGAGCGCGTGCCGGCGCACGTCGTCGGCGACGGCCGGAGCACCGTGCGGCAGCTGGTCGAGCTCGCCAACCAGGACCCGCGGCGGGGCGTGGGGCACAGCAAGATCCTCACCCAGCTGCCTGACGACAAGCAGACCGACGAGTTCCTGGCCAAGCGCGGGCTGTCGCTCGACGGCGTGCCGCCGGCCGGGGAGCCGGTCTTCCTGCGGGCGACGGCGAACCTCTCGACCGGCGGGACCTCGATCGACCGCACCGACGAGATGCACCCCGACAACGTGACGGCGTGCGAGATGGCCGCCGGCGCGGTGGGGCTCGACATCGCCGGCATCGACGTGCTGACGCCCGACATCTCGGTGCCGTTCCGCGAGAACGGTGCGGTGATCATCGAGGTCAACGCGGCGCCGGGCGTGCGCATGCACACCCACCCGGCGGAGGGGAAGCCGCGGAACGTCGGCGCGCCGATCATCGACATGCTCTACGAGCCGGGGAGCGAGACGACGATCCCGGTCGTCGCCGTCACCGGCACCAACGGCAAGACGACGACGGTGCGCCTGATCGCGCACCTCTTCCGCTCCACCGAGGCCAACGTCGGCTTCACGACCACCGACGGCGTCTACCTCGGCAACCGCCTGGTGATCGAGGGGGACATGACCGGGCCCTTCTCGGCCAACATCGTCCTGTCCAACCCGACCGTGGACGTGGCGGTGCTGGAGACGGCGCGCGGCGGCATCCTGCGCGCGGGGCTCGGCTTCGACGAGGCGGACGTGGGGGTGGTGCTCAACGTGAGCGCCGACCACCTGGGGCTGCGCGGGATCAACACGATCGAGCAGCTGGCGGACGTGAAGAGCGTGATCCCGGCGGTGGTGAAGCGCGAGGGGCACGCCGTGCTCAACGCCGACGACCCGCTGGTCTACGCGATGCGCGAGCGCTGCGCCGGCGACATCGTGCTCTTCTCGGTGCTCCCGGACGGGGAGAACGAGGCGATGGAGGAGCACCTGGCGCAGGGCGGGATCGCGGCGCGGATCGAGAACGACACGTTCGTGATCCGCCGCGGCCGGCTCCGCATCCCGATCGCCGCCGTGCGCGACGTGCCGCTCATGCTCGGCGGCGCGGCCTCGTTCCAGCGCGGGAACGTGCTGGCCGCGATCGCCAGCGCGTACGTGCTCGGCATGCGCTACGACGACATCCGCGCCGGGCTGCTCTCGTTCTTCCCGTCGCCGTCGCTCACGCCGGGCCGCCTCAACCTGCTGCGCGTGGGGCGCGGGCGGGTGCTGGTGGACTACGCGCACAACGCCGCCGCGGTGCAGGGGCTGATGGAGTTCGTGGCGAACCTGGACGCCGCGCGCCGCATCGGCGTGATCGCCGTCCCCGGCGACCGCCGCGACGAGGACATCCGCACGGTGGGCCGGCTCTCGGGCGGGCTGGACTACGCGATCGTGAAGGAGGACGAGGACCTGCGCGGGCGCGACGAGGGGGAGGCCGCCGAGCTGCTGATCGAGGGGCTGCGCGCGGGCGGGATGGCGCGCGCCAACATCGAGGTCGTGCGCGACGAGTCGGCCGCCGTGCGCCGCGGCGTCGAGCTGCTGGGCGAAGGCGAGATGCTGGTGGTGCTGGCGGCGGACGTGTCGGTGGTGCTGGAGCAGGTGCGGGCGATGGGCGGGAGGGTGATCTGATGGTGCGTGCTGCGTGCTGCGTGCTGCGTGTGGTTGACGAGCCCGGACGGATCGCAACGCAGGGTGCGCCACCAGAACGGTTGGCCGCGGCTGCAACCGCACGCAGCACGCAGCACGCAGCACGCAGCCGATGACAGCGCCGGACCCGTTCTCGGAAATCCGAATCACGACCCTCCACTCCACCCGCGGCGCGAACTACTGGTCCTCGCGGGCGGTGACGCGGATGGACCTGGCGGTGGGGGCGTACGACGACATCTCGAGCGCCGACGCGCGCGGCTTCACCGAGGCGCTGGTGGGGGCGATGCCGGGGCTGGTGGAGCACCGGTGCAGCATCGGCGAGCGCGGCGGGTTCATCACGCGGCTGCGGCGCGGCACCTACGCGCCGCACATCATCGAGCACATCGCGCTCGAGCTCCAGGGGATGATCGGGCACGACGTGGGCTACGGGCGCACGCGCGGCGGCGACTCGCCCGGCGAGTACACGCTCGTCTTCGAGCACCAGCACGAGGCGGTCGGGCTCCGCGCGGCCGCGCTGGCGCTGGAGACCGTGCAGCGCGCGTTCGCCGGCATCCTCCAGGGCGTGGACGCCGCGGTGAGCGAGCTCGCGGCGCTCGCGAAGACGCCCGACGTGCCGCCGGTGCAGCAGCGCGTGCTGTGCGGCGTCACCGGCGGGAGCTTCCGCGGCGAGGTGCGGGACCTCATCCTCCGCCACCGCTGCTGCAGCGACGACCTGGTGGTGGACGTGAGCCCGGGGTTCCTGCTCCAGGCCGGCCTCCCGTACACCCACTCCGACATCGCCGTCGTCGTGGACGCCGACCTGCACGACGTCCCCGAGCGCTACAAGGACCGCGAGCGCGCGCAGCGGCTGGTGTCGGTCGTCGCCGACGCGGTGGACCGCGGGGGGATCGTGATCTGCCCGGCCAAGGAGTGGGAGGTGCAGGACTACGCGCGCGACGCCGGCTGCCGCGTCGCGATCTTCGCCACCGACAACCGGGTCACGCGCCGCGACGAGAAGGTGGCGCGCGCGGTGGCGTTCGTGAGCCGGAACGACCACATCATCATCGAGCACCTGGACGACGAGACCGACGCCGGGCCGCTCGACCCGGACGTTCCCGCCGCCCCCCAGGTCGCCGCCGCGCTGGCGATCTACACGCTGCAGGAGATCCAGCCGACGCTGGCGCTGGATTAGATTGGGCGCAGCTACCTGAATCGGCCACGGATTGACACGGATGAACACGGATCGTCTCCATGCGCAATTCAAAGCTCTTCTCTGCTCGTCAGAGAGGAACCTTGAATGCTGACGGGACGAACCCGTGTTCATCCGTGTCGATCCGTGTCCAATTCTTCTCACCGCCTGACCCGCTGAGAGCCCCGAGTGGCACGACGGAACCAGCACGACGGCAACGGCCAGTCCGCGCCTGACGAGGGCGCCGCGCCCGCGCACCGGCGCGCGTCCGACGCGGGCGCCGGGGCGCTCGTGCTCATCGGCGGCGCCTGCACGCCCGAGGGGGACGCGTTCGGCCAGTTCGTCGAGCTGACCGGGGCGCGGCAGGGCGGGCGGATCGTGGGCTTCACGACCGCCTCGGCGGACCCGATGGCGTCGGCGGTGGCGTGGAAGAACGACTTCGCCGCCGCGGGGGCGAAGAACGTCGAGATCCCGATCGTCGACCGCCGCGACCGCGCGCAGGACCCGCGCGTCGCCGCGATGGTGAAGGAAGCGGACGGGATCTTCCTCGGCGGCGGCGACCAGGTGCACCTGGTGTCGACGATGGCGGGCTCGCGCGTCGCCCGCGCGATCCGCGACGCCTTCGCGCGCGGGGCCACCGTCTGCGGCACCAGCGCCGGGGCGGCGGCGCTGACCGAGACCATCCTCGCCGGCGGCGAGCCTGACGAGACCGGCGTGATGGTCGACATGTACACCGGCCCCGGCTTCGGGCTGCTCGGCTTCCACGCGGTGATCGACACGCACTTCGGCGCGCGCCGCCGCCTGCACCGCCTGTTCAACCTGATCGCGATGAACCCCGAGCTGATGGGGATCGGGATCGACGAGGACACCGCGCTCGTCGTCCGCGGCCACCTGGGCGAGGTCGTCGGCAAGGGCGGCGTGATCTTCGTCGACGGCCGCGGCGTCCGCTTCGACAACGCCGACGACGCCAAGCGCACCGGCGCCTCCCTCACGCTCAGCCACCTCCGCGTCGGCATCGTCGGCGCCGGCTACGTGCTCGACCTGCGCGAGCGCGAGCTGGAGGTCCTCGTCCGCGCCGGCGACGAGCCCGAGGGGACGCCGTCGGTGAAGGGGGAGGAGAGCCGATAGCTGTTCCGTGCTGCGTGCTGCGTGCAGGGCCCCGGGAGGCCAGTGAGCGCCTCCCGGGGCCCTTCACGCAGCACGCAGCACGCAGCACGCAGCAGCTCTACTTCTTCTCCCTGGGCAAGATGCCTGGCATGAGCCCGCACTCCGCGTCGTCGTCGGCGTCCATGTCCTGGGCTTCTGGGGTGCCGTGGATGGCAAGGAAGGCGTCGACGACCCTGGGGTCGAACTGGGTGCCGGCATGGCGGCGCAGCTCGGCCAGCGCCCAGTCGGGCTGGTAGGCGTCCTTGTAGCTGCGCTTGGTGATCATCGCGCAGTACGCGTCCACCACCGCCACGATCCGCGACGCGACCGGGATCGAGTCGCCCTTGAGGCCGTCCGGGTAGCCGGTGCCGTCGTAGCGTTCGTGGTGGTGCAGGACCACGTCCGCCACCTCGCGCAGCGCCTCGACCTTGCGAATCAGGTCGTGCCCCACGCGCACGTGCGAGCGGATGAGCATCTGCTCCTCCGGCGAGAGCGGGCCGGGCTTGTTCAGGATCCCGTCGCTCACCGCGATCTTTCCCACGTCGTGCAGCAGCGCCGCGTAGCAGGTGATGTGGCGGTCGCGCTCGCCGAGGCCCAGGCGCTCGGCGATCAGGCGGGCGTAGCGCGAGACCATCTCGCAGTGCCCGCCCGTGTACGGGTCCTTCGCCTCGACCGCGTCGGCCAGCGTGCTGACGGTCGAGAGGTAGGCCTTCTGTAGCTCCTGCTGGAGGCGGTTGTTCTCCACCGCCACCGACGCCTGGTCGCCGACGCTGAGCAGCGCGTCGATGTCCTCGGCGCGGAAGTCGCCGCCCGGCTTGTCGGCGGCGATGACGATGCCGTCGAAGTTCTTGAGCAGGACGACGGGCGCCGCGATGCAGTTGCGGAAGCGCTCCCCGGGGCCGCTCGGCGCGGGGAGGTCGGGGCCGTCCCCGGCGTGGTTGCAGACGTAGGTATCCCGCGTCTGCAGCACCTTCCGGCAGAGCGACTCGATGTACGGCGAGAGCGGCGCCCTGGGGTAGCCGTCCACGTCCACCGCCGCCCGCGCCCGCAGCCGCTCCACGACGCCGTCGCGCGAGGCCGCGGTCACGTACAGCCCGCGCGTGGCGCCGGTCAGCGTGACGCACGCCTTGAGCACCTGCTCGTAGACGCTCACGCTCCCCTGCATCGCGCAGCGGTGCATCTCCTTCATCATCTCGGCGAGCTGGTTCGCCCGCTCGCGATGCTGGTCGACGAGCTCGCGCTGCTGGTCGGCGCGCTCGCGCTCCTGGAGCGCGTGGAGCCGCTCCTGCTCGGCGCGGCGGGCCTCCTCGCCGGCGCGCGCGCGCTCGGCCTCCCGCTCGGCCTCGCTCGCCGCCAGCGCCCCCTCCAGCCGGTCGAGCGTCTCCCGCGCGCGCCGCATCTCCTCGCGCGCGTCCTCCAGGTCGGCCGCGTCCTGCTCCCATTGCGCGCGCAACCGCTCGTAGTCCGCCGCCGCCCGCTGGAGGTCGGCGAGTACGGCATCGCCCGACCCACCCCGCCGCGCACCCGCCGCCGCGGCCGCCCGCGCCGCCCCGTCGTCTACGACCGCACCGTCGTGCTGCGAATTTGCGCTCATCCCGCTAACCCTCGACATCGGGAGGCGGATGTAACGCACGGGTTGTGCCTCAGCCATTTCGGGGGATGGAGGATGAAGTGCCTCGGGACGTCCCGAGGCACTTCATCCCCCATCCCGCATCCCCGCTTCTTAGAACTTTATCAGCATCCCGTTCGGCGTTCGGCGCTGCGGCGCTGCGGCGGGGGGCGGCTGCCCCACCTTCGGCGCGGGCGCGCCGCTCGCCGCACCGAAGGCGAGCCACCCCGGGTCGACGCCGCAGACCTCGGCCACGGCCTGGATGGTCTGCACGTCAGGCATGGTGCCGGCGAACCAGTCCATGATCGTCGCCGGCGGGATCGCCGGCCGCATGAGACGCGTGCCGATGCGCTGGCCGAACTCGGTCAGCTCCAACTTGCGAATTTGTCCGTGCCGCTGCCGGCAGAGTGCCGTGTACGACAGCGACATGCGGTCGGCGAAAGTCTCGCCCACCGTAATTTCCTGGTGCGTTCGCGCCATTGCTCTCGCTTCGGCCCACGTCGGCCGGCAGCTCGGGGTCTGTCTTTCCTCTTGCGGCTCGGCGGCAGCCGCGCTGGTAGTCCGCACCCCTCAGACGGGTGAGCGGAAGAAACGTCACGAGGTTGGAGAAGACTCATGAACGGCAGGGACTGCGGGACTGAGAGGGGAGCGCCCCGAGCGGTGTCATCCTGACCCCGAGCGCAGCGAAGGGGAAGGACCCACTCGCCCTGGGCCGACCCCAGACCCGGTGACGGTAGGTCCTTCCCCTTCGCTACGCTCAGGGTCAGGATGACACCGCTCGGGGCGCCCCTACTCTCAGTCCCTCAGGCCCTGCGTTCACAGCTGACTCGTACAGTGCGAGCATCGGCTCGCCGCGGCGTCGATGCTCATCCGGCAGAAGGGGCACTGCTTGGTCGCGGGGGCGGAGGCGGCGGGGGCGGGCTTGATGAACAGTCTCGTCAGGCGCCAGGCGACGATGCCGATGATCAGGAAGTTGAGCAGCGCGCTGAGGAAGTCCCCGACCTTGAACTGCACCGCGCCGACGTTCCAGGTCGCGCGCTGCCACTCGCCGCCCGGCGTGACCACGGCCACCACTGGCATGATGAAGTCGTCCACCACCGCCGTCACCAGCTTGTTCAGTGCCGCCCCGATGATCACGGCGATGGCGAGGGCGAGGACATTCTCCTTGATGAGAAACGTGCGGAAGTCGCGGAGCATGAGATGGGAGGGGATGGGGAAAGGGGATGAAAAACCCCGGGAAGCATAGCATCCCGGGGCCGTTCATCCCTCATCCCGCATCCCCCATCCCCGCCGTTCAGAACCTCGCTTCCAGATACATGTCCACCCGCCACATCTGGAACGGCTGGAGTCCGCGCGCGACGTCGAAGCGGAGCATGCCGTCCATGATCGATGCGCCGACGCCGACGCCGCTCATCGGGACGCCGGGGTGCCGCCAGTCGCCGCGCGCACCCGCCCAGCCCACGTCGCCGAAGACCGTCGGGCGGACAAACCCCAAGCGGCCGGTCCCGACCTCGGCGCGTGTCATCCAGAAGGCGTCGCCGCGCATCGTCCCGGCCCACTGGCCGCGCACGCTCTGCGGGCCGCCGAGGAAGAACTGCCGCTGGAGCGGCAGGTCGCCGGTGGACGAGCCCACGCTCCCGGTGATTGCCGCGTCGAGCGTCGCGCCGAAGCCGCGCGACAGCGTGGCGTCGAACAGCCCGCGGGTGTAGGCGAAGTCGCCCGCCCCGCCCTCGCCGCGCGTGTCGAGCAGCAGTCGCGTGCCGCGCGGGTCGACCCCGAACGAGCGCTGCAGGCGAACGCCCGCGCCGAGGACGTTGCCGCTCTCCGCGTCCACGTTGGGCAGGAACCGCTTGTTGTTCACCGCCTTCGCCAGCGAGAACTGCGTGTTCACGTCGGCGTCGGTCTGCCGCTCACCGAACAGGCGCCACGAGAAGTACGGGTTCCCCGCCCCGGTGCCCACCAGCTCGGCGCCCCACGTGTAGTAGTAGAACCCCTCGTCGCGGCCGAAGAGGAATCCCGACAGCGAGCTGCCGAAGCTGAGCGGATTCCCCCAGTCGTTGGACGCCGCCAGCCGGCGGAACACCCCCGCCTGGAGGGTGCGCGAGCCGGCGCTGCGCGCGACCGTCAGCTCCGCCTGCGGCGTGAGGTCGGCGGTGCCGAGACGGAAGAGTCCCTGCGCGGTGTAGCCGGCGCCCAGCCGCTGCTCGGCGACCACGGCGGTCGAGAAGCCCTCCACGCGGTTGTAGCGCGTGAGGTAGAGCCCGTAATGCAGCGTCGGCAGCTGCGGCGCGAAGCGCGGCTGGAGGTTGAAGGCGTCGAGCGCGCTCATGAGCTGTTCGCGGTCGGCGTCGCCCATCAGCTCGTCGGTCGGCTCGAAGATGGACGCCGGAAGGTCGGGCGAGTGGGCCAGCAGCGCCGTGTCGCACGGGATGCGCACGCGCACCGGGAGCGTTTCCTCGAAGCGGCGCGCGGCCTCGACGCGCTCGGCGAGGTTGCCCTCCTTGCATCCGGGCGTGCCGTACTCCCCGCGCCGCACCTCGGCCACGCGCCGGCGCATCTCCTTCCGCGCGGAGTCGCGCTTGTCTGTCGGCAGCTTCTCGATCCCCTTCTCCAGGCTGTCCCGCAGGTGGTCCGCCGCCTTGCGCATGCTGTCGCGCTGCTCCTTCGACGCCACGCGGATCGGCGCCAGCGCGGAGTCCGGCAGCGGGGAGCCGACGCCGCTCACGCTCGCGTAGCGAAAGCTCTCCTCGATCTTGAAGGGCACGTGCATGAAGCTCACCTGCGCCTCGCCCTCGCCCACGCGCTGCCGCGGCAGCCACCAGTAGCTCGTGCCGGTGGGGTCCGCGTGCAGCCCGTACTCGATCGTGATCGCCGTGATCTGCCCGCGCATCGGCGACACGATCGCCTTCAGCGCGGCGGGCACCTCGTCGTCCTTGTCGTTGTCCAGCTTCGCCTGCTCGTCGGCCACGGCCCACACGTCGAGCGGCTCGGAGAGTCGATAGGCGGCCCGGACGAGGCGCGCGCTCTCGACGTCGAACCAGAGCGAGGCGACGACCAGGTTCCAGCGCGGGCGGCGCGGGCGCACGGTCAGCTCGCGGATGCGGATCGTCCTGTCGGCGGACAGCCGGAGGGCGACCGAGTCGCCCACCTCGTACTGGTAGTACGCCTCGGCGCCCTTCGCGAGAGGGTTGATCATGTCCCCCTCCTCGATGTCTGCCTTGGCGAGGCCGGACCCGATCCAGAGCGCCTCCTGTCCCGGGTAGTACGGGATCGGCAGCATCTCGCCGACGTCGCCGTCGTCGCGCATCTCCTCGGCCGCCTCCGCCTGCGCCTCCTTCGGCGCGATGGGGATCGCGACGCGCTGCCCGGTGACCTCCATCGACACGCCGACGCCGCGGTTGTAGCGCACCCGCCCGGAGTTCTCCGCGCGGAAGATGAGCCGGTCGCGCGCGAACTTCGCCATCGACATCCCCGCCGACATGCGCTGGTAGACCTTCGCGTCGTACGCCTGGAGCGAGGAGTCCTGCTCCAGCCGTGCCTGACGAGCGCGCTCGAACAGCGTGCGCGCGCGGTCGTCGGCGAACGCGGTGCGCGCCAGCTCGGGCGTGACCGGGATGGCCATGGCCGCGCGCCGCGCCTTGCGGATCGAGTCCCTCGCCGCGGACGTGTCGTACCGCGTGACGCCGATACCGATTCCGATGTTGATCGACGTGCGCGTGGTCTTCTTCGCCGAGTCGGGGAGCGTGTCCTTGGTGACCTGGACGTTGACCTGCAGGAGGGCGGCGGTCGCGAGGGCGAGCAGCATGAGACCGGAGGGGTGGGGGTTAGCCCTTTGTACGCCTCAGGCGGGGGGAGTGTTTCGCCGCCGACGAGACACGCGGCACGAGACGCGAGCCAGAAGGCACGAGATGCGGGATGCGGGATGCGGGATGCGGGATGCGGGATGCGGGATGCGGAACGGCCCCGGGACAGAATTCCTCCCGGGGCCGTCCCGCATCCCCTACTTGCCGTTCAGAATCTCGCCTCCACGTACAGGTCCGCCCGCCACATCTTCACCGGGCTCAGGCCGTGCGCCACGTCGAAGCGCATGAGGCCGTCGAGGAGCGAGGCGCCGGCACCGACGCCGCTCATCACGCGGCCGGGGCGCTGCCAGTTGGCCCGCGCGCCGGCCCAGCCGAGGTCCGCGTAGATGGTCGGGCGGGCGCTGACCATGCTGGTCCCCAGCTCGGCGCGCGTCATCCAGAAGGCGTCGCCGTGCATCGTCCCGGCCCACTGGCCGCGCACGCTCTGCGGGCCGCCGAGGAAAAATTGCCGCTGGGCGGGGAGGTCGCCGGTGGAGGAGCCGGCGCTCCCGGTGACCGCGGCCGCGAGGTCGCGACCGAGGCCGCTCGACAGCGTGGCGTCGAGCAGCCCGCGCGTGAAGGCGAAGTCGCCCGCCCCGCCCTCGCCGCGCGCGTCCAGCAGCAGCCGCAGCCCGTTCGGGTCCGAGCCTAACGTGCGCTGCACGCGCGCCGAGCTGCCGAGCAGCGTGCCGGCGTCGGCGTCGACGTTCCAGAGGAAGCGCTTGTTGTTGACCGCGCGGGCGAGCGAGAGCTGCGTGTGCACGTCCGCGTCGTTCTGGTGCTCGGCGAACAGGCGCCAGGTGAAGAAGGGGTTGCCCTCCCCAGTCCCCACCAGCTCGGCGCCCCACGTGTAGTAGTAGAACCCCTCGTCGCGCCCGAAGAGGAGCGCCGAGAGCGAGCTGCCGAAGCCGAGCGGGTTCCCCCAGTCGTTGGAGACCGCCAGCCGGCGGAAGACGCCGAGCTGCAG
>DATFPD010000074.1:0-1899 GCA_035265005.1 Gemmatimonadaceae bacterium
CGTTTAAGCAAGGAGCCCTCCCAACGCGGGTGGGTGTATTTTGGGTGCTGGGCGGAGTCGGCCTATGCACTGTGGCTAGTCTCTGAGAAGTCAGGGGAGTTCGCACGGTGGACGGTCCTACTACCGACTCGCTGGACTCGAGGACTCCCTGCACGAGCTGCCGAGACGCCACGCGGCCCAGGCCGGTAGATCATTGATTCCGCGCCGCGTTGGAGTCTCCGAGCGGCGTCGTGTACGCGACCGCGCGCCGGGCGTTCTGGCAGCCCGGATGAGGCCATGCGCAGACGACTGGGCGCAGCACCGCGAGCGGCGCAGCACCGCGAGCGGCGCAGCCGCGTGCTGATCGCCCAGGACGACGACAGCATGTCCGGCGGGCCGACTGGGCGCTCCACTGGCGCTTTGAGGCAATCGCGATAGCGCGCGCAATCCGGCGCGAGCTAGCGCATTCGCGCGTCGCGATGATGCCTGGCCCCGAGTCACGACTGCTGGTCGTCGTCCATAGCGACAGCGCGACCGGTGCGCGCCGGGCTATCGCTCGTGCCTCGCTGCGACAGGCCGACGATCGCTCGTGTTCGTATGTGATTCGGCCGCACAGCGCGGGGCTGGTTCAGTTCGCCGCGACGCATGGCTCGAACGCGCAACGGCTGTCTGGGGGGCGGTTACAGTTCGCGCCATGCACAGGCTCCTCGTTCTCTATCCCCCGCCGTCGGACCCGGACCATTTCCGAAGCTACTACGAGGACACGCACCTGCCATTGGCGGCGAAGCTCCCCGGCCTGCGCGCCTACCGCTACAGCTTCGACGTCGCCGCCGGCGAGGGCGAGTCGCCGTATTACTGCGTGTTCGAGGCGGACTTCGACGATGCGGCGGCCCTGAGTGCGGCGAGGGAATCCACCGAGGGTCAGGCAGTGCGCGCGGACGTCCGGAACTACGCCACCGGCGGCGCCGTCGTGCTGAACTACGAACTCCGCGCCGACTGAGCCACGGCTCCGAGGCAATCGCCCGTGTCCGTGCGCGCCGGCCAGCGCCGATCGACCGGGCGACCAACGCGACGACTCACTTTCGCATCCGCCTGCAGGCACTAGCGAAGTCGGTCAAGGCCTCGCTTGCCCTTTGCGCCACAAGCGCCGCCGGTGCCTGAGCGTCATCGAAGCCGTACTCGGATTTCTTCCGCCTCGATAAGTGAGCCGCGCACAGGGATCGCCCATCGCCGGGCTGGTCGAACGTGGGCTGCGCCGCGGCTTGGAGCGTGAGCGACGGCTTTCCGACTCGACCAGGTCGGATGGCTGCGATCTGGGGACTGCAATCATCAGCACATGGCTTCGCTCGCACCGGCGCTCGCGCATCACTACCACCAGCGGCTGGGACAGTTCGTTTCAGAAGAGCGTCTCGGCGATTGGCGGCTCAAGCTCTATGGACTCGCCGCGCCGGAGCGGGGTGTGCGGCCGGAGCTCGTGGAGGTGACGCGCCAGCTCGCGCAGGAAAGCCTGCCGCCGGTCGACGATGACCGCCACGGTGCCGCCTTCGCGATCGCGCACGATGCTCGCTTTCCGATTGCGCTGATCTACTGGTGGCAGGGGCTCAACGAGATCCACCAGCGGATCTTCGCCGGACCCGATGGAGGCGATCCCACCGATCTGCGCGAGATCACGGGCCAGCCGATGGGTTGCGTGTGGGAGCTCGGAATCGTCGAGTTCGAGCGGCGCGCGTGGATCGAGGCTGTCATCGGCAACCCCGACGGCCCCGACTTGGGGGACTACATGAGCCGGCAGTTCGACGGGCTCATCTGAAGCCGGAGCCGGCGTGCGTCCGACGCTGTTCGAGTTCGCCGGCGGCGAGCCCGCATTTCTTGCCCTCGCCGCCGCACACCACGCGCGCTGTCTCGAGGACCCCGAGCTCA
>DATFPD010000075.1:0-10715 GCA_035265005.1 Gemmatimonadaceae bacterium
GGCGACGCTGCTCGCCTTCATGACCCGCGGCGCGTCGTACGTCGGCGACGACTGGGTCTACGTCCGCGGCGACGGCGGCGAAGTCCGCGGGCTCCCCGAGCCGCTGGAGGTGCGCGACGCCTACCTCGATCAGCTGCCGGAGCTCCGGGCCCGGGTGGAGGGCGGGATGGGGGGCGCGTCGCGGGTCCGCGCGCGGACGCTCAAGCTGCTCCAGCGCGCCGAGCGCGTGGTGCCTAACGGCGCCGGAGGGGACGGCGGGCTGCGCGGGCGGGTGCGGGGGGCGCTGGCGTGGCGGCTCGCCGCGCGCGTGCCGCCGGCGGCGCTGTTCGGGGCCGACGCCTGCCCCTACGCCGGCCCGCTCCACACCGTGCTGCTGACGCTGGCGCACGACGGGCCGGACGTGCGCGTGCGGCCGGCCGACGCCGGCGACGTGGCGCGGCGCCTGGCGCTCTGCCTGGAGCACGAGTGGCGCGAGCTCCTGTCGTACTACGTGCGCTTCCGCTTCGCCTTCCCGGAGGCGCGCAGCGAGCTGGTCGAGGACCGGGAGCGCCGGCAGGGCGAGGCGCTGGCGGGGGCGCTGGCCGGCAAGCGCGCCTACGTGGTCTCGCACCCCTCGCCAGCGCCAGTCGCGGCACTATTCGACGCCCTCGAACCGCTCGTCACCCGCTGATCTCGCATGCCGATTTCTAAGACCGCATTCACCGTCGCACTCGTCGGCGCCGACGGCGCCGGGAAGTCCACCATCGGGCGCCGCCTCGCGGCGACGCTGCCGCTGCCTGTGACGTACCTGTACATGGGCGACAATCCGGCCGCGGCGACCGACACGCTCCCGACCACCCGCCTCCTGCGCGCCCTGCGGCGCGCTCGCGGCGCGCGGCCGGCGCCCGCCGGCGGGCCCCCGGACCCCACGCGCCGCGCCGCGGCCGCGGCCGCCCGACGGAACGCCGGGACGCTGGCCCGCGCCGCCGCCTCGGCCAGGGCGGGCGTGCGCCTCGCCAACCGCCTCGCCGAGGAGTGGTACCGGCAGTTCATCGCCTGGCGCCACCTGCGGCGCGGCCGGGTCGTGCTCTTCGACCGGCACTTCTTCGCCGACTACTACGCCCACGACATCGCGCCGGCGGACGTCGCCGGCGGCGGCGACGGAGCGCGGCCGCTCAGCGAGCGGATCCACGGGCTGGTCCTCGCGCGCCTCTACCCGCGCCCCGACCTGGTGGTCTGTCTGGACGCGCCGGCCGAGGTCCTCTTCGCGCGCAAGGGCGAGGGGACGGTCGAGTCGCTCGAGCGCCGGCGCCGGGAGTACTTCGCGATGCGCGATCTCGTCACGCACTTCGTCGTCGTGGACGCGAGCCGCCCGGAGGACGAGGTGGCGAGCGACGTGTCCGCGCTCGTCGTGGACTTCTACCGCGCGCGCGCGGGCCTCACTGGCGCGCCCGGCGCGGCGGCGCCCGCGTCCGCGACCTCCTGACGGCGGTGAGGGCGGTGGAATTGGTGGAGCGGGGCGCGCGCGCGCCCGTACCTGAGCCGGGGCGCGCCCCCGCGTTCATCATCACGATCGACACCGAGGGCGACAACGCCTGGGCGCGGCCCGCGACCGACACCACGCGCAACTCGGCCTACCTCCCGCGCTTCCAGGAGCTGTGCGAGGCCTACGGGCTCAAGCCGACGTACCTCACGAACTACGAGATGGCGCGGTGCCCGACGTTCCGCGCGCTCGCGCGCGACGCACTCGCCCGCGGCGCCGGCGAGGTCGGGATGCACCTGCACGCGTGGAGCTCGCCCCCGCTGAGCGCGCCCCTGACCGCCGCCGACCGCCAGCACCAGCCCTTTCTCGTCGAATACCCGGAGCCGGTCATGCGCGAGAAGGTGCGCGTCATGACCGCCACGCTCGAGGACACGTTCGGCGTGAAGATGGTGAGCCACCGCGCCGGCCGCTGGAGCTTCGACCACCGCTACGCGGCGATCCTGATCGACGAGGGCTACCGGGTGGACTGCTCGGTGACCCCGCTCGTCTCCTGGCGCGGCACCCGCGGCGACCCGGCCGGCCGCGGCGGCACCGACTACACGCGCTTTCCGCGCGACGCCTACTGGATGGACGCGTCGGACGTCTCGCGCCCCGGCGACTCGCCGCTGCTCGAGGTCCCGATGACCGTGGTGCCGGGCCCCGCGACCGCGGCGCGCCGTGCCGTGCGCGCCCTGGAGGCGCTGCGCCGGCGGCCGCTGGTCGCGGCCGCCACCGGCCCGCTTCGGCGCGCCCTCGACCGCGTCTCGCCGCCGGTGCGCTGGCTGCGGCCGAACGGGAGCAACCGGCGGGAGATGCTCGACATCGTCAGGCAGGTGCTCGCCGAGCGGCGCGGCCACGCCGAGTTCATGCTGCACTCGTCGGAGCTCATGCCGGGGGGGAGCCCGACGTTCCGCACCGACGCGCAGGTGGAGGCGCTGTACGGCGACCTGCGCGCGCTCTTCGACGCGGTGCGGCAGGCGCGCTTCGTCCCGGCGACGCTGGCCGAGTTCCACGCGTCCGTCGCCGCTAGCGCCGGGGCGCGCGCCGGGGCGCCCGATGCATAGCCCGGCGGGCGCCGCGGTCGCGGGGCGCAGCGGCGCCGTGCTGGTGCTGGGCAGCGACACGCGGAGCTTCCTCAGCGTCGTGCGCTCGCTCGGCCGGCGGGGGCTCCGCGTGCACGTCGCCTGGTGCCCGCCCGGTTCGCCGGCGCTGCGCTCCCGCTACATCGAGCGGGCGCACGACATCCCGCCGTACGACGCGGCCGACCGGTCGTGGCTGCACGCGTTCGTCGCGCTCCTCCGGCGCGAGCGGTTCGACCTCGTCGTCCCGTGCGACGACCCCACCCTCCTGCCGCTCCAGCTCCACCGCGACGAGCTCGAGCCGCACGGCCGGCTCTACCTGCTCGGCCGCGAGGCCTTCGCGGTCACGTCGAGCAAGCTCGAGACGAGTGAGCTCGCGCGGCGGGTCGGGGTCCCGACGCCGCGCGAGCTCGTCGCTCGGCGTGCGGAGGCCGCCGACGAGGTGTGCGACGAGGTGTGCGCCTGGTCGCGGTTCCCGGTCGTCCTCAAGCCGCACAGCTCGTACGGCGTCGACGATCTGACGAGCAAGCGGTTCGTGCGGAAGGTCGCCACCGCGGCCGAGCTGCGTTCCGCGCTCGGCGAGATGCTGAGCCACGGGCCCGTCCAGGTGCAGGAGCACGCGACCGGCGCCGGCGTGGGCGTCGAGCTCCTTGCCGCCGACGGTGATGTGCTCGTAGCCTTCCAGCACCTGCGGGTGCACGAGCCGCCGGCGGGGGGCGGCAGCTCCTACCGCAAGAGCGTCGCCCTCGACCCCGCACTGCTCGACGCCGCGCGGCGGCTCGTGCGCGCGCTGCGCTACACGGGGGTGGCGATGGTCGAGTTCAAGGTCGACGCGCGAACGGGGCGGTGGACGTTGATCGAGATCAACGGACGCTTCTGGGGCTCGCTGCCACTCGCGGTGGGCGCGGGCGCCGACTTCCCATACTACCTCTACCAGCTCCTGGTCGAGGGGCGGAGGGACTTCCCGGCCGGCTACCGCGTCGGGCTCTATGCCCGCAACTGGCTGAAGGACGCGGCCTGGCTGCGGGCGAACGCCGCCGCCAGCCGCAACGACTCGCGCCTGACGAGGGTGCCGCTCTGGCGCGTCGCGGCGGAGCTCGTGAACGTGCTCACGCTGCGCGAGCGCAGCGACACGTTCGTGCTCGACGACCCGATGCCGGCGCTCGCCGAGATCGCCGCCGCTGCACGGCGCCTGGTGGGCCGTCGCGCCCGCGCCGGCCGACCGGGCGCCGCCGCGCCCGCGGTGCGGGCGGACGCGTGAGCCTCGCCGGGGAGGGGACCGCCGCCGACCAGCTGAGGGCCGCGGAGTTCATCGGCGTCGACGACCCGCGCTGGCTCCGCCTGCTCGAGCGCACGCCGCACGACATCTACCACCTGCCCGAGTACGTGGCGCTCTCCGCCCGGCACGAGGGCGGCCGGGCGGCGGCGTTCTACGCCGAGGACCACGGCGGCGGCGCATTCCTGGCGCCCCTGCTCCTGCGCCGGCTGCCTGACGCGTTGGAGGCGCCGCGCGACTGGCTCGACGCCGCGTCCCCCTACGGCTACCCGTCGCCGCTCGCGGTCACGAGCGCCGACGGCGGCGGCGGTGCGCTGCGCTCACTCGTCGCGCGCTCCCTCGACGCCTTCCGCGCGGCCGGCCGCTCGCTTCGCCTGGTCACCGCCTTCTTTCGGCTGCACCCGCTGCTCGCGCTCGCCCCCGACTCGTTCGCCGGGTTCGGCACCATCGCCACCCACGGGCCAGTTGTGTACGTCGACCTCACGCGGCCCGAGGAGCTCCTCTGGAGCGAGACGCGCGGGAGCTACCGCACCGCCATCCGGGGGCTGGAGCGCGATGGCTACACGGTGACGATCAACGAGTGGCACCGCTACCGCGACTTCGCCGCCGTCTACCACCAGACCATGCAGCGGGTCGGGGCTGCCGACCGCTACTTCTTCTCCGACGACTACTTCGCCGATCTGCGGCACACCGTGGGCGAGCGCCTGCACCTGTCCACGGTCGTCACCCCGGGCGGGGAGACGGCGGCGGCGGCGCTCTTCTTCGGGACCGGGACGCTGCTCCAGTACCACCTGGGCGGCACGGCGGACGCGCACGTCGGCCAGTCGCCGGCCAAGCTGCTGTTCCACCACGCGCGGCGGTGGGGGAAGCGGGCGGGGTTCGCGGCGCTGCACCTCGGCGGCGGCGTTGGCGCGGCGACGGACTCCCTCTTTCACTTCAAGTCCGGGTTCTCCCCGCTACGCGCTCACTTCCGAACCGCGCGGATAGTACTCGACACCGAACGCTACGAGGAGCTGTGCGTGCGGTGGGCGGAGCGCGTCGGCATGCCGGACCCCGATCCCTCCGCCTTCTTCCCTCTCTATCGCCAAGGGCTCCGAGACGCGCGCCGCGTCGCGTTCCCATGGCTCCCGTCGCCACTGCCCCCCCCACCCGCCGACGATCCCTGCCCGCAGCGCTGAGATCATCTCGGCGCGGCAACTGCAAATTGGCCGCGGATCCGCGTGCATCCGCGGCCAATTTGCAGTTGCCGCTACCGTAGCCGCGTTCGTTTACGGTGCCGGCCGCCCTTCGACCTCGGCGGCCAGGCGGTGGAGCCACTCCTCGAGGTTCGTGTAGCCGTCGCCGTCGTCGTCCCCGCCCGGGTTCGCCGGTAGCGCGAGCACGCGCGTGGTCGGGGCGAGCGCGGGCCAGCCGCCGACGTCGTTCTGGCTGTCGATGATCCGGCCGGTGCGCGTGCGCACCTCGTTCACGACCCGCGCGTCCACCGCGTCGCGGTCGGCCGGGCGCGCGCCGGCGCCGGCCAGGACCCACTGTTCCACCCCGCTCGCCGGCCGCACGCTGAGCGCCGACGGCCAGAGGGGCGCGCTGCTCGTGATCGGATCGAAGCTCAGTCCCGATGAGACGCGGAGCTCCGTCGGCGCGATGTTGTCGCGAACGTAGACTCTCGTCCCCGGCTTCACCGTCGACGAGACCGACACCAGGTAGTCGTTCACCGAGCTGGGGCCGGTGACCATGACGTTGCCGACGACGCTCGAGCTGAGGGCGCCCGAGTTGTCGGGGTCGGACAGCCGGACCGCGTAGTAGCCGGAGTTGTAGATCAGGTTGTTGACGATCACGGTGTGCGTGTTTCCCTTCGCCTGCGGGTTCCGGTCATAGTTGTGGGCGAAGAGGTTCCCGATGATCGCTACGCGGTCGCTGTTGTCGCCCACCAGCACCCCGGTCGAGTGTGCGCCCTCGGGGTGGATCGAGCGGTTCAGCCCCTCGCTGATGATCGAGTGCCTGATGGTCACGTCGCGGAGCGGGTACCAGGTGCTCCCGACCTCGTCGGTCGACCAGCTCGCCGACACGTGATCGATCACGACGTTGTAGGCGCCGGGGCCGAGGATCTGGAACGCGTCGCGGTTCTCGGGGTTCGGCCCGCTCGCCGCGTCGCCGACGCGGATCCGGAGGTGCTGCACGAGCACGTCGTGCGTGCGGATGTCCAGTCCCGCGCCGCGCAGCGTGATGCCCGGGCTCGGGGCCGTCTGGCCGGCGACGGTCACGAAGGGCTCGCTGATGATCGCGTAGTCCGAGAGCGTGATCGTGCCGGCGACGTCGAAGACGACGATGCGCGGACCGGGGGCGGTGAGGGCGGCGCGGAGGGAGCCGGGCCCGGCATCGCTCAGGTTCGTCACGCGGATGACCTGGCCGCCGCGTCCGGCGGGGGTCGTCGTGCCGAACCCCTCGGCGCCGGGGAACACGGCGAGCGGACCGGCGGGGGGCGGCGGCGCCGCGGCGACGGTGATCACCGCGCTGTCGCTCTTCCCGCCGCTCTCGGCGATGACGATCGCGGCGCCGGCCGCGGCGCCGGTCACCAGGCCGGAGCTGCTGACACTGGCCACGGCGCCGTTGGTGCTGCTCCACGCGACGGTCGCGCCGCTCATCACGCCCCCGCCGGCGTCGCGCACGGTCGCGGCGAGCTGCACGGTGCCGCCGACCTCGATCGTGTCGGCCGCCGGCGTGACAGTGACGGAGCCGACCACCGGGGTGGGCGTGGTGGTGGCGGTGGCCTCGAAGACGCCGAAGACGAGGCGCTCACCGGTGCCGGCGTGGACTGCGCGCGCCTCGACGCGGTTGGTCCCTGGTTGCGGGCCGAGCGTCCACCACTCGCGCGCGTAGCCGTTGCTGTTCGTCTTGGCGGTGCCGGCGAAGACGCTGCCGCCGCCGGCGGTGACGCGGAAGTTGATGATCTGGTTCGCGATCGGCGTGCCCGCCGCGTTCAGGGCGCGAACTACGAGCGGTTGCGGAAGCTCGGCGCCCGGCGGCGCCTGCTGGCCGTTCCCGGAGACGATCTCGAGGCGGACGCTTCCGGCGTCGCCCGCCTGAGCCGAGGTGGTGACGCGGTCGGCGGCGCAGCCGCCGGCGGCCAGCAGAGTGCACGCGAACGCGCCCGCGAGCACGCCCGCCGGCACCCTCCCGATGGGGATGTGCATAACGAGTCCTCCGTGGAGAGAGACGGCGGCCCGACTGGCGTGGCAGGCGATCGTCCGCGTGCGGTAGCCTCGAAGCTTTGCGTCGCCGGCTTTCGCCGGGTTTGCCTTTGTCGCTGCCCTCTGGAGGGCCCGCGATCCTGCCGTGGTTCAGTTGTGAGGGTGTTCCGTGAGACCTCGATACCTCCGACTGTACTGCGCCCGGGTGCCGGGGCGGGTGCGCCCGCCGCCGGACGGGTGTGCGCGCGGCGGCCGCCCGGGCGCGGCGACGCGCGTCGCGCCGCCGCGTGCGAGCATTCGCAATCGCCGGGCCCGCACGCGTCGCGGCACACCGGAACTTCGCGGCGGCGGCGACGCGGCGCCAGCGACGTGCGTCACACACCGGCGCGACGCGCCCCCCCGCGCGTGCGCTGGCGCACGGCGCGAGTGTGAACCGCGTCACCAGGCCCGCGCCCAGCTGTACCGTTAGGCGCGCGCCGGTCTAGGGCGCCGGCCGCCGCCCCTCGACCTCGGCGGCCAGGCGGTGGAGCCACTCCTCGAGGTTCGTGTAGCCGTCGCCGTCGTCGTCCCCGCCCGGGTTCGCCGGCAGCGCGAGCGCCCGCGTGGTCGGGGCGAGCGCGGGCCAGCCGCCGGCCTCGGTCTGGCTGTCGATCACGCGCCCCCCGCGGGAGCGCACCTCCTGCACCAGCCGCCGGTCGACCGCATCGCGGTCCGCCGGACGCGCGCCCGCCCGCTCGAGCACCCACCGCTCCACCGCCCCGCTCGGCCGCACCGTCAGCGGCGACGTCCACACGGGCGGCTCACGCACCACCGGGTCGGCGCCCGAGCGGCGGGCGCCGTCGAGCACCCGCGGTGCGGCGTTGTCGGCGATGAAGACGCGCGACCCGTCCTTCATCGAGCGCGAGATCCACACCAGCCCGCGCTCCGACGAGCTGGGGCCCCGGACCATCACGTTGCCGACAATGCTCGCGCGCAGCGGCCCGGCGTCTTCGGGGTCCGAGAGGTCGATCGCCCGGTAGCCGGGGTCGTAGATCAGGTTGTTGACGATCAGGGAGCTGGTGTTCCCCTTCGCCAGCGGGTTCCGGTCGTTGTTGTGCGCGAACAGGTTGCCGATGACCGCCACGCGCTCGCTGTGGTCCCCGATGAGCAGTCCGGACGAGTGCGCCCCCTCGGGGTGAGCCGAGCGGTTCAGCCCCTCGCTGATGATCGAGTGCCTGATGGTGACGTCGCGGAGCGGGTACCACGTGCTCGCCACCTCGTCGGTCGCCCAGCTCAACGAGACGTGGTCGATCACGACGTTGTAGGCCCCGGGGCCGAGGACCTGCAGTGCGTCGCGGTTCTCCGGGTCCGGACCCGCGTCGGTGTCGCCGACGCGGACGCGGAGGTGCTGCACCAGCACGTCGTGCGTGCTGATCTCCAATCCCGCGCCGCGCAGCGTGATGCCCGGGCTCGGCGCCGTCTGGCCGGCCAGCGTCACGAACGGCTCGGTCACCTCGAGGTAGTCGGTCAGGGTGATCGTGCCCGCGACGTCGAAGATGATGGTGCGGGCGCCGGCGGCCGCGAGCGCGGCGCGGAGCGTGCCGGGTCCGGCGTCATCCAGGCTGGTCACGCGAATCACGCGCCCGCCGCGGCCGGCGGGCGTCGCGACGCCGAAGCCCTCGGCGCCGGGGAACACCGGCAGTGCTCCCGTGCTGGGTGACTGCGTCGGCGCGGCGGGAGGGCGGAGGACATCTGCCGTCCGGCCCGTGTCGCCTCGCGCCGCCACGGTCGCCTTCCGCGCGTCGGACTCGCCCTGCGCCCCGAAGCACCCACCGGCGCCCAGAGCACCCAGAGCCAGGGCGACGGCGCACGCCGCCGCGAGACACGGCGCCCGCCGCTTGCCCGCCCCGAGGTCGAGGCTCGATCTTCCGACCGCCGACGTCCATTGTTCGACACCCCGTGCTCGCTTCATGTCACTCGCCCGCGCCCTCTGGTGGCTCGCCGCGGCAGCGGTCACGCTGCCATTTCTGGATGTAGCCTGGCGAACGCTGCCGTCGCGGCGCAACCGCTTCGTCGAACACGCGACGCGGGCGCGGCTGATTCTGGGCGCCGCCGAGCTGGCGCTCGCCGTGCTGTATCTTGCCGCGGCGCGCGGGCGGGTGCGCCTCGCCGCCGGGCCCGACCCGAGGCCGGCCCTGCTGCTCGCGCTGCTCGGGGCGCCGCTCGCCCTGGCCGGCGGCCTCCTCGCCGCCTGGGCGAAGGTTACCCTCGGGCGCCTGTTTTCGGCGACCTTCGGCGTGAAGGAGGGGCACCGGCTGATCACGTCGGGGCCGTACGCCGTCGTCAGGCACCCGATCTACGCGGGCCTGGTCGCGTTCCTCGCCGGCAGCGCGCTCGTCTGGAACGACGCGGCGCTGCTCGGCGTGGCCGCCGCGGCGGCGCTGCTGTTCGCGGCCCACGTCCGGGTCGAGGAGGCGATGTTCATCCGCCACTTCGGCGAGGCGTACCGCCAGTACCAGCGCCGCACCCCCGCCCTGCTGCCGCTCGTCGGGCGGCGCCGCTCCGGCGCGCCGTGACCACGCTCCGCTGCGGCGCGGTGCTGTTCGACCTCGACGGCGTCCTCGCCGACTCGACGGCGAACGTCGAGCGCCACTGGCGCACGTGGGCGGCCGGGCACGGGCTCGACGGCGACGCCGTCATGCGCGTCGTCCACGGCCGCCGCGCCGTCGAGTCGATCCCGATGCTGGCGCCGGGGCTCGACGTGGCGCGCGAGATGTTCGCGCTGGAGGCCGCCGAGGCGGGCGACACCGACGGCGTGCTCCCCGTGCCCGGCGCGGCCGCGCTGCTCTCGCGGCTGCCGCCGGGCGCGTGGGCGATCGTGACCTCGGGCACGCGCGCCGTCGCCACCGCGCGGCTGCGCCGCGTCGGCATCTTGGTGCCGCCGGTGCTGGTGACGGCGGACGACGTGCGGCACGGCAAGCCGCACCCCGAAGGCTACCTCGCCGCCGCCGCCGCGCTCGGCGTACCGCCCGCGCGCTGCGTCGTGGTCGAGGACACGCCGCCGGGGATCGCGGCGGCGCACGCGGGCGGGATGCGCGCGATCGGAGTGGCGACGACGTACCCGGCGGAGCGGCTGGCGGAGGCGGAGGCGGTGGCGGGGAGGCTGGCGGACATCGAGGTCGAGGCCGGCCCCGACGGGATCCGCCTGACGGTGGGGCAGGGCGAACGGGGCCGTCTTGTCGAAGATGCTCCCCCGCGCTAGCTGTTAGCTCCATGTATTCGACCTGTCTCTTCTGCCACGGCCGCCTCGGGTCGAACGAGGTGATCGAGCGCTTCCCGGTGGGGCGGCGGCTGGCGTTCGACGCGGCGAAGGGGCGGCTGTGGGTCGTCTGCCCCAGGTGCGCGCGCTGGAACCTGACGCCGCTCGAGGAGCGCTGGGAGGCGATCGAGGAGTGCGAGCGGCGCTTCCGCGCGACCACGCTCCGCGCCTCGACCGGGAACGTGGGGCTGGCTCGGCTGCGCGAGGGGATGGACCTGGTGCGGATCGGGCCCGCGCTTCGCCCGGAGCTGGCGGCGTGGCGCTACGGCCCGCAGCTCGGGCGGCGCTGGCGCCGGCGGCTCGTGGCACGCGGCGCGCAGGCGGCCGGCGTCGGCGTCGTCACGACCGTCATGGCGCTCGGCTTCGCCGCGTC
>DATFPD010000076.1:0-6315 GCA_035265005.1 Gemmatimonadaceae bacterium
CCGAGACGCCGAGGAGGGGCACACCGACGAGGGGCCCCCGGCCGGTCGGATCTGCTGGACGGCATTGAACCGCGGAGGGCGCGGAGGACGCGGAGGAGGGCACACGGCGAGAGCCTCTCTACCGGGACGATCCGTGACGGGCCCGAAAGGAGTCGCGGCCGCAGGGTCCTCCCGGGCTCTTCGGCACCGCGTCCCGAGGGAGGGCATCGGTCGGTGTGCCCTCCTCCGCGCCCTCTGCGTCCTCTGCGGTTCAACGCCGTTCAGCAGATCCGACCGGCCGGGGGCCCCTCGTCGGTGTGCCCCTCCTCGGCGTCTCGGTGCCTCTGCGGTCGAACTGCCGTTCGTCACTCGCTATCTGGAACTGGCCTGGCCGACGAGCTGCGGCAGCTTCGTGGGGCCGAAGGCGGCGTTCTGCTCGGAGTCGAGCACGAGGCGGTCGCCGTCGAAGCGGAACGTCATCGTCGAGTAGAAGGGCGTCTGGGTCGCGGCGAGCTTGACGGTGAAGACGCTGTCCGACGCCCAGGCGCCGGCGGCGGCGATCGCGGGATGCTCGGGGACGCTCAGCATCCGGTCGATCCCGTTGGCGAAGCCGCCCGCGCCCTTCGCCCACGACCCGATCCCGATCGGGGTGCGCGTCTCGCCGGCGGCCGAGCGCACGACGAGCGCCGGCGACGCCGAGCCGAAGTCGAGCGACAGCGCCCGCACGCCGCGGTCGTTCTCGGGGAACTCGTACCACCGCCCCGACAGCCGCGCGGCGAGCGGGGTGGTCGGCCGGCCGGCGGGGAGCCTGACGGTGAGGCCGGCGAGCTTCGCCTCCAGCCGGCGCCGGGCGGCGGCGTTCTCCGGGAGCGGCTTCGCCTGCATCGCCGGCAGGAGCCGGTCCCAGACGAGGTTCATCGTCTTCTGCATGTCGCGCACGCCGCTCGTGATCGCCACCACCGCGTCCAGCTCGGGGATGACGAGGCAGTACTGCCCGAACGCGCCGTCGCCGCGGTAGCCGTGGCGGGAGCGCCAGAACTGGAAGCCGTAGCCCTGGTCCCAGTCGCTCGTCGGCGCCGAGCCGTTGGAGGTCTGGAGCGCGGTCGCCTGCTCGACCCAGGCCCGCGGGACGAGCTGCCGCCCCTTCCACGCGCCCTTCTGGAGGTAGAGCTGGCCGAAGCGCGCGATGTCCTCGGTGCGCACGGCCAGCCCGTAGGCCCCGGCCGAGACGCCCTGCGGGCTGGCGACCCACGTCTGCCCCTCGATGCCTAACGGCTCGAACAGCCGCGGCCGCAGGTAGTCCAGCACCGCCGCCCCGGTCGCCTGCTGCACGATCGCCGAGAGCATGTAGGTGGCGGGCGAGTTGTAGAGGAAGTGCGTCCCCGGCTTGAACGGGACCGGGTGGGCGAGGAAGCGCTTCGACCACGTCGCGTCGCGCAGCGAGCTGTCCCGCCCGCTCCAGGCCCAGAGGTCGGCCTCGGTCTGGTGCCCGGTGTTCATGCGCAGCAGGTCGCGCACCCGCATCGACCGCAGGTTGGCGGACGGCTCGGCCGGCGCCTCGTTGGGGAAGAACTTCAGCACCGGGTCGTCGAGGCTCAGCTTCCCCTCCGCGATCGCGAGCCCGACCGCGGTCGAGGTGAAGCTCTTGCTCAACGAATAGAGGACGTGCGGCGCCCCCGCCTCGTACGGCCCCCACCACCCCTCGGCGACGACGTGCCCGTGCCGCACCAGCACGAAGCCGTGCATCGCGTCGATCCCGCTGTCCGCCGCCTCGACGAACGCGAGAAGCGCGGCCGACGAGATCCCCTGCCGCTCCGGCGAGCTGCGCGGCAGCGCGCGGGCACTGTCGCTAGGCGCCGGCCGCGCCGGCGACGCCAGCCGCGCGGCGGCCGACTGCGCGGACGCGGGCGTGGCGAGGGCCGCGGCGACGACCAGCAGTTGGGCCAGAAGCCGGATCGAGACGGTACGGCGGGACATGTGAACCTCGGGCGGGTGTGTGCACGATGCATCTACCACACGCCGGCGTTCATCGCCAGCCTCGGGTGACGGCAAGGGCAACTGCATTTTGACAGGATGGACAGGATGGACAGGATGGTGAACAGGATGCAGGGCCCCGGGAGGCGAGCTCGCCCGGGGCCCTGCATCCTGTTCACCATCCTGTCCATCCTGTCCATCCTGTCAAAATGCAGTTGCCCTTGCCGTCACTGGCTACCTACCTACCTACCTACCGACTGCCGCCGCCTCCTTGCGCAGCGCGCTCGCGAACTTCTCCTCGTCGGCCCACGGGCCTTCGTAGCGGCGGCCGTTGATGAAGAACGTCGGCGTGCCGTTCACGCCGCTGCGCACGCCGCCGCGGAAGTCGGCGCGCACCTTCTTCGCGTACGCGCCCTCGGCGAGCTCGCGCGCGACGCGGTCGGCGTCGAGGCGCAGCGCGCGCGCGTAGCCCAAGAGGTCGGGGTCCTCGAGCGCGTGCTGGTGCTCGAACAGCGTGTCGTGCATCGGCCAGTACGTCCCCTGCGCGCCCGCCGACTCGGCGGCCTCGGCGGCGTGGCGGGCGCGCGGGTGCGCCTCGGCGAGCGGGAAGTTGCGGAAGACGAAGCGCAGCCGGTCGCCGAGCCGGCGGCGCAGCGACTTGACGATCGGGTAGGCCATCCCGCAGTACCCGCACTCGTAGTCGCCGTACTCCACCAGCGTGACCGGCGCGTCCGCCGGGCCGTCGGCGTGGTCGTCCGCGCCGACGGGAGGCGTGAGGCCGCGCGCCTCGCCCTCGCTCACGACTGCGCCGGCTCGCCCGCGATCTCGTCGAGCGCGCTCAGGATGCCGTCGGCGCCGGGGTTCACCCCCATCGGCGACAGGTAGCTCCAGCGGATGACGCCCTCGGCGTCGACCACGAACAGTGCGCGGGTGCTCGTGCCGCCTTCGGCGTCGTACGCGCCGTAGAGTCGGGAGACGGCGCCCTTCGGCTCGAAGTCGGCGAGCAGCGGGAAGCGCAGCTTGCGGTCGCGCGCGAACGCGGCGTGGCACCAGGCGCCGTCCACCGAGATGCCGAGCAGCTCGGCGCCGTACTCGCGAAACTCGGGGAGGATCTCGTTGTACAGCACCATCTGGTCGCCGCAGACGGGGCTCCAGTCGGCGGGGTAGAACGCGAGAATGACCGGGCGGCCGCGCAGCTCGCTCAGGCGAAGGGTCTCTCCCGGCGCCTGCTCGAGCGCGAAGTCGGGGGCGCGGGTTCCGGCCTGGAGCAGCTGCTGCGGCGGCTCGGCGGGCTGGGGTGTATGCGATGCAAGCATGTGTCGATGGTCGATGCGGTTGCGGGTGTGTACGACGAACGCGGTCGAGTGGCGGGTGGGTTCCGCCCGAACGGCGAGTTGTCGGTTGTCGGTCGAAGTTGCCAGTTGTCAGTAGCACCCGGCATCCGGGTTGCTCGTCGCTACTGACAACTGGCAACTTCGACCGACAACCGGCAACTCGCCGTTCCAGGCACTCAGTCCCTTCCCCGCCTCTCCCTTTCCCCTCGCCGCTCCCGCCCCGCCGCCGCGAAGTACATCCGCGCCACCGCCCCGTGCAGGATCGTCACCTGCCTCACGACGCGGTCGAGCTGGGCGCGGAAGACGACGTCGTGCGGCATCGCGGCGGCGCTCTCGGCGGCGAGGGCGGCGAGGCGGGCGGGGATCGGCGCCGGGGCGCGGCCCGCGGCGGCCGCGCTCGCCATCTCCTCGAACGTGCCGGCGGCGGCTTCGACGAACGGGCCCAGCTCGCGCGGGCGCGGGGCCGAGGCCGGCCGCGCCGGCGGGGCGAGCGCCGTCACCGCCGCGGCGAAGCGGCGCGTGTAGGTGAGCAGCGTCATCACCGGCTCCAGGGCGCGCGCGTCCGCGCCGCGCCCGCCCCGCCACTCGGCGAGCAGGCGCTGGAACGACGTCTCGGCGTTGATCGCCGCCAGACCCACCGCGCGGCGCGCCGCGGCCAGCCCGCCGCCGCCCGCGTCGTTAGGCCCGCCGAGTGCGCGGCGGAGGTAGTCGCCGGCGGCCCGCAGCGCCGCCGCCACCTGCTCGGGGAGCACCGCCTCGCGCTCCGACGTCGGCCAGAGGAGTCGCGCGCCGGCGAGCGCCAGCGCGCCGCCGACGAGCGTGTTCGTGATGCGCACCCACGCCAGCCGCCAGTCGCCCGAGCTGGCCTCGGCGAGCAGGACGAACGCCGGCGTGAGGAGCGCCGAGAAGGCCAGGTAGTTGATCGGCAGCACGGCGACGCAGAGCGCCGAGAGCAGGAACGCGAGCACCAGAATCCAGAGCGGGTCGTGCACCGCCGCGCCGAGCGCCGCCGTGATGATCCCGCCCAGCACCGTCCCCGCCACGCGCTGCGCGCCCTTCACGAAGGTGAGCCCGGCCTGCGGCTGGAGGATGCCGAGCGTGGTCGTCGTCACCCAGGTGCCGTGCGGGAGCCCGAGCGCGCGCGTCGCCCAGACCGCCGCCGCGGCGACGAGCCCCACCCGCAGCGCGTGGCGGAGCTCGACCGACCGGAAGGTCAGGTTCTCGCGGAGCGGCGCCCAGACCGAGCGCGCGGGCTCCGGGTCGAACGACGAGGCGAGCGCGGCCGCGGGGGGTGCGCTCTCGTCCTCCAGGCTCGACGCCGTGTCGGCCGCGACGGTCGTGTACTCGCGGAGCCGCGCCAGCAGGTCGGCCGCGTACGCGTACTGCGCGCGCGCGACCGCCGCGTCCGCGCCGGCGTCCGCCTTCGCCGCCGCCTCCAGCGCGGCGAGCAGCGCCGAGGGGTCCCACGCCACCGGGAGCGCCGACAGCGGTCGCCCCTCGGCCTCCACCACGAGCGCGACGTCCCGCGCCGTGCCGCCGAAGGCGCAGACGGTCCGCCGGGCGACCGTGCGGGCCGTCGTCAGGCGTGGGTCGGCCGCGCCTTCGAAGACGTCGTCCAGCGCGACCAGCGTGGCGAAGGTCAGCTCCGCGCCCTCGAGCAGCGCCAGCAGCCGCTCGCCGCGCCCGCTCTCCCCGCGCCGCCCGCGACGCACCGCGAGCAGCGCCCCGCGCGCCTCCTCGATCGACTCGCGGATGCGGGCGTGGTCGTGCTTGGCGAGCGCCAGTCGTGCGGCCCGGCTGCGACCCGCGGGCTCCGTCCCCACGCGGTCCGCGTAGTCCGCCAGCGCGCGGTAGACCCGAGCGATGGCGCGCCGCGCCGGCCGGTACGGGCGCAGCGGCCAGAGTACGAGCGCGAGCACCATCGCCCAGAGCCCGCCCGCGGCGAGAAACGCCGAGCGCTCGATCGCGCCGTGGAGATCGGCCGGCGCGGCGAGCGACGCGATGAAGACGATGGCCGCCGAGGGCCCCACGCCGGCGCCGGTGCTGCCGTACACCGACGCCAGCGTCCCGCCAGCGGCCCAGAGAAAGACGAGCGCGACGGCGAGCCACGGATGCTGGCCGGCCAGCGCCGCGGCGAGTCCGCTCCCCGCGCCGACGAGCGTGAAGGTGCCCATCGCGACGGCGCGCCGATGGTACGCGCCGCCCGGGTCCACGAGCGCGGCGGTGAACCCGGCCACGCTCGCCCAGTCCATCGCCGGGACCTTCAGGAAGTACCCGAGGAGCAGCGGGACGATGGTCGCCGTCGCCGCCCGAAGCCCGGCGCCGATGGCGGGGCTGGCCGGCTCGAAATGCACGAGCAGGTCGAGCGCCCCCGGCACGCGCCCCGAGGGGAGCTCGACCGGGAGCCGCCGGTCCGCGGCGGAGCGCGACCGGCGTGGCGACGATTCGGTGTGCGGGGGCGACGACACGGACGGACGGACGGTGGGGAAACGAGTCCGTGTCGTATGGCGAGAACCGTGCGCGTACGTCGGGACGGTGGGTGATGCGTCCCCGTAGGGGCGACGCGTACACCCTACGGGGATGTATCCCCCGCCAACCCAGCCGTTACGGTATGGCCGCCGCCGACACCTCCGCCTGCCCCGCCCCGGCCGGTTTCGCGTTCTTCACGTACACGTCCAGCCACGCCGTCCAGCGCGCCCACTGGTCGAGGAGTGTCTCGCGGGTGGCGGGAGTGTGGTCCTCGTAGGGGTACATGTAGAGCGCGGCCGTCTTCCCCAGCCCCTGGAGCGCGTGGAGCATGCGCACGGAGCTGATCGGGTCGGTGCCGACGTTCTGGTCCTCGAGCGAGTGGTACATGAGCAGCGCGCCGGTCAGCTTGTCGGCCTCGAAGAAGGGCGACATCTCGAGGTACGTCTGCTGCGCCTCCCAGAAGTCGCGCCGCTCGCTCTGGAAGCCGTTCGGCGTCAGCGACCGGTTGTACATCCCGTCGCCTGCGATCCCGGCCTTGAAGAAGGGCGTGTGCACCATC
>DATFPD010000077.1:0-8027 GCA_035265005.1 Gemmatimonadaceae bacterium
CCCGGGCAAGCGATGTGAACGGCGAATGAACCACCGAGGACACGGAGGACACAGAGGGAGCGCCCCTAACCAGGGCAGGCACTGTTCTTTGGTGCGGCCGGCCCGGCCTCGCGGCGCTCCCTCTGTGTCCTCTGTGTCCTCGGTGGTTCAATTCAACGAAGCATCCCGGCCGGGGGCCCCTCGTCGGTGTGCACGTCCTCTGTGCCTCTGTGGTCGACCTTACGAAGTCGTCCCGGCCGTGAGGCCAACCACGTCAGCAGCTACCGTTGCCGGAAACTGACCCACTACCCGGCCGCGCCGCCGGTGTCAGCGCACCAGGTGCCCGCTGAGCCGCCCCTCGTCGCCGCCCAGGTACCAGCGGCCCGAGAGGTTGCGCGACAGCGCCTCCGGCTCGCTCTGCCGGTCGAGGCGGAGCGTGAGCACGCCGGCGGGCGTCGCGCCCTGGAGCACCAGGTCGCTGCCGATGAGGGTCACGAGCATCGGGTACGAGACGCGGTCGCCGCGGAGGCGGAAGCTGGCAACGAGCTGCCCCGCGGAGTCGGCGACGGTCACCAGCTCGGGGATGCCGGCGACGTGCGCTCCCGTGGCGCGCCGCGGCGCGAAGTGGTAGCGCGCGACGGTGCGCGGTACGACGCGGGACGAGCGCGCGGCGGACGCGAACACCGGGCGGGCGAGCCCGGACGCGGCGCCCTGCTGGGCGGCGGCCGGGCGGATGACGACGACCGCGGCGGCCGCGGACAGGACGGCCGCGGCCAGCGTGGTGGCGGAGACGGGCGGAAAGGTGATGCGCATGTGAGGCTCCGATCGCGTTTCGGGGTCGCGCGGCGCCGTGATCGAGGCCGCGCGTGCTATCGAAGCCCTCTACGCGCGCGGCCCGCGCGCGGTTTCGCGGACCCGCCGCAGGCCCCGCCGGCGCCTAACGCGTCAGGCGCCGCGGGCCGCGCGGGCGCGCCGGGTCAGCGCCCCGGGCGCCCGCGCAGCTCCCCCTCCTGCCCGCCCAGCCACCACCGGCCGGAGAGGCCCCGCTCGGCCGCCCCAGGCTCGTTCTGCCCGTAGAGCCGCAGCGTCAGCACCCCGTCCGGCGTCTCGCCCTGGAGCACCAGGTCGGTGCCGATCAGCGTCACCTCCATCGGGCGCCACCCGCGGGCGCCGGGGAGCTGGAAGCTCGCCACCAGCTGCCCCGCCGAGTCGGCGACGGTCACCAGCGCCGGCAGGCCGGAGCTGCGGCGCGGCGTGGCGAACCGGTAGAGCGCCACGGTCCGCGCGGCCTCGGCATCGCCAGCGTCCGCGCCGCGCGGGACGCCGGGGCGGGCGTGGCCGGGGGCGGCGGTCGGCTGCTGCGCGGCGGCCGGGCGAGCGGCGGCGGCGACGGCGACGCTCAGCGCGACCGCGGCCAGCGCCGGAAGGGACGAACGCATCGTACGCATGGGAGACTCCGGTCGAGGGGAACGGGCGTTAGGCTCGGCGGCGCGGCGCGCCGCCCGTCGTGCTCGGAGGTTATCGGAGCGCGGAGGCGCGATCCAAGACATCTTTGGTGTCCGACGCTACCCGCCAGGTATCGGCGCCGCGCGCTCGTCCGCCGCCGCGACAAATCCGGCGCCGCGCGGCTTGACAGCACTCGCGTCCGGCACCACGATCCCGGCGATGCCCCACCGGACGCGACGCGCGCTGCTCCCACTCCTCCTGGCCGGCTGCGCGCTCCCCCTCCGGGCGCAGAGCTGGCGGGTGGCGGCGCCCTCGGCCCCCGTGGAGGCGGTCGTCCGCGCGGACTCGCAGCTCGCGCTCGACGTGCGCGCGCGCGGCCGGCTCGTCGTCGCCGCCGCCGCGCTGGGGCTCGACGTGCCGGGCCGGCTCGACCCCCGGCGCGTGCCGCGCGTGTCGCGCGCGTCGCGCCGCGCGATGGACGGCGTCATCGTCCCCGCGGTCCCGGTCAAGCGCTCGCGCGTTCCCGAGCGATACAACGAGCTGCGGCTCGCCCTCGGCCCCCGCTACGCCTTCGTCGTGCGCGTCTACGACGACGGCGTCGCCTACCGCTTCGAGACCGCCTTCGCCGACAGCCTGGTCGTGCGCGCCGAGCGGGCGACGTTCCGGTTCGCGGCCGGCGACTCGGCGTGGGTGGCGCTGCCCGGCTGCCGGTCGGACGCCGACTGCTGGCACACGAGCTGGGAGGCGAACTACCGGCACGTGCCGTTAGGCGCGCTGCCCACCGACTCGCTCGCCGTGCCGCCGGTGCTGGTCGGCACCGCCGGCGGCGCCGCGCTGCTCACCGAGAGCGACCTCTGGGACTACCCCGGGCTCTGGCTGCGCCCCGTGCCCGGCGAGCCCGCCCTGGCGGCCGCCTTCGCCCCCTACCCGCTCGGGGAGCGCGTCGTGGGCGGCGAGTTCGAGCAGCACGTCGTCACGCGCCGCGCCGACTACATCGCCCGCACCGCCGGCACGCGCACCTTCCCCTGGCGCGCCGTGCTGCTCGCGCCGGAGCCGGCGGCGCTCGTCGAGAACGACCTCGTCTACCGCCTGGCGCGGCCGCAGCAGCTCGCCGACGCCTCGTGGGTCCGGCCGGGCAAATCGACCGAGGAGTGGATCACCAGCCGCCTCCAGCACGGCGTCGACTTCGTGTCGGGGCTCAACACGCCCACCTACCGCTACATCATCGACTTCGCCGCCGACTTCGGGCTCGAGTACTCGATGTTCGACGCCGGCTGGTCGGACGACATGGACCCCGCCCGCCTGAATCCGGCCATCGACCTGCCGGCGCTGATCGAGCACGCCAACCGGCGCGGCGTCGGCATCATCCTCTGGCACAGCGCCCTCGGGATCGGGGCGAACATGGAGGCCCTGCTCGACCAGTACCAGCGGTGGGGGGTGAAGGGGATCCTGGTGGACTTCATGGACCGCGACGACCAGCCGATGGTACGCTTCTACGAGCGCGTGGCGCGCGAGGCGGCGAAGCGACGTCTGGTCGTGAACTTCCACGGCGCGTACAAGCCGACCGGCATGGAGCGCGCGTGGCCAAACCTCCTCACGCGCGAGGCCGTGCTCGGCCACGAGTACGACATGTGGAGCGACCGCGTGACGCCCGACCACGCCCTGGTCGTCCCGTTCGTGCGGATGCAGGCGGGCCCGATGGACTGGGAGGGCGGCTCGATGTCCAACGCCACCCGCGAGGAGTTCCGCGCCGTCTTCGGGCGCCCGATGAACCAGGGCACGCGCGCCCAGCAGGCGGCGCAGTACGTGGTCTACGAGAGCCCGCTCCAGTACCTCGGCGCGTCGGCGTCGGACTACCGCGCCGACTCGGCGTTCACGCGCCTGCTGGCCGCGGTCCCCACGGTGTGGGACGAGACGCGCGTGCTGGGCGGGGCGGTGGGCGACTCCCTCCTGCTGGCCCGGCGCCGCGGGGGCGAGTGGTGGGTGGCGGCGCTCACCGACTGGACGCCGCGCGCCCTCGCCGTGCCGTTAGGCTTCCTCGGCGCCGGGGCGTGGGAGGCCACGCTGCTCGAGGACGGCCCGAACGCCGACCGCTACGCCGCCGACCGCGTGCTCCGCGACACGACGGTGGACCCTGCGGGCACCCTGCGGGCGCGCCTGGCGCCCGGCGGCGGGTTCGTGGCGCGGCTCAGGCGGCGCTGAGTGCGGCGCGGCGCCTTTGCGTGCGCAACGGCAACGGCAACGGCAACATCAACGGCAACGGCAACTGCATTTGGACAGGATGGACAGGATGGTGAACAGGATGAGGGCCGCTCGGGAGGCGTGGTCTCCCGGGGCCCGTCATCCTGTTCACCATCCTGTCCATCCTGTCCATCCTGTCCAAATGCAGTTGCCGTTGCCCTTGCCGTTGATGTTGCTCGAGCAGCCCCTACGGCCCTTCGCGCGGCCGAGGCTGAACTACATCGTCAGGCAGCGCGAACGCCACGTACGTCCCGCCGCTCGGCGCGCCGTTCTTGCCGCCGCCGCAGGCGATGACGATGAACTGCTTCCCGCCGGCCACGTAGGTCGCCGGCGTGGCGTTGCCGGCCGCGGGGAGCGTCGCCTCCCAGAGCAGCGCCCCGGTGCGCTTGTCGAACGCGCGGAACTTGTTGTCGTACGTCGTGGCGCCGATCAGGAGCAGTCCGTTCGCGGTGACGATCGCGCCGCCGTAGTTGTCGGTGCCGGTGCCGCGAATCCCCTGCGCCGCGAGCTTGGGGTACTCCCCGAACGGGATCGACCACCGGATCGTGCCCCGGTTCAGGTCGATCGCGTTGAGCGTGCCCCAGGGCGGCTTGATCGCCGGGAAGCTGTCCGGGTCGAGGAAGATGTCGAACTTCTCGGTGCGGTACTTCAGGTAGTGCGGGTTCGCGCCGGCCGTCGTCGACGCGTCCACGCCGGTGACGAGGAAGCCCACCAGGTCGCCCACCGCCACGTTGTCGAGCGCCGCGCCGAAGGCCGGCATCCGCCCCGTGCCCTCGCGGATGATGCGCGCGATCTGCTCGCGCGACCGCCGCGCGGCCACGTCCACCAGCGACGGCGCCAGCGCCGTGCCCTGGCGCTCGCCGCCGTGGCAGCTCGCGCAGTGCGCGCCGTACAGCGACCGGTCGCTCCGCTCGGTCAGCTTCAGCAGCCACGCCATCTCGTTCGAGTTGACGTAGAGCAGCCCCGTGGCCGGGTCGAACGCCGGCCCGCCCCACTCGCCGCCGCCGTCCACGCCCGGGAAGATGATGGTCCCCCGCGTGTTCGGCGCGTCGAACGGATGCTCGGTTCGGTACTCTTCGAACGTCTTCAGCGCGGCCGCGTGCGCCTCGGGGGTGCGCGCGGTGAGGTCGTCCCGCGTCAGGCGCTGCCGCGCGAACGGCGGCGGGAGCACGGGGAAGGGCTGCGAGTCGGCCGTGCGCTCGCCGTCGAGCGCCGCCGCCGGCATCGGGCGCCGCTCGATCGGGAAGAGCGGCGCGCCCCGCTCGCGCTCGAACAGGTAGACGTGGCCGGTCTTCGTGATCTGCGCGACCGCGTCCACGCGCCGCCCCCCGCGGGTGACGGTGACGAGCACCGGCGCGGCCGGGAAGTCGCGGTCCCACAGGTCGTGCGTCAACCCCTGGAAGTGCCAGATGCGCTTCCCGGTGCGCGCGTCGAGCGCCAGCACCGTGTTGGCGAAGAGGTTGTCGCCGAGCCGGTTCGCGCCGTAGAAGTCGTACGACGCCGAGCCGGTGGCGGCGTAGACGATCCCGCGCGTCCGGTCGAGCGTCACCCCGGACCAGGCGTTCGCGCCGCCCGCGACCTTCCACGCGTCGGCGGGCCACGTCTCGTAGCCGAGCTCTCCCGGGTGCGGGATCGTGTGGAAGCTCCACCGCAGCGCGCCCGTCGTCACGTCGTAGGCGCGGATGTCGCCCGGCGCGCTCGGCAGCGCCTCGGGGACGGTGCTCCCCATGATCAGCAGGTTCTCGAACACCACGCCCGGCGTGCTGGCGCTCACCGAGAGCCCCCCGACCGGCCGCCCGAGCCCGGCACGCAGGTCCACCCACCCGCTGTCGCCGAAGCCGCGGATCGGCGTCCCGGTCTTCCGGTCGACCGCGTACAGGCGGTTCCGGTAGTTGTAGATCACCCGGTCCCCGGTCACGACGACGCCCCGATGCCGAATGCGCGACGTGGGCGCCACGCCGTTGTTCGGGTCGAAGCGCCACAGCTCGCGGCCGGTGGCGGCGTCGAGCGCGAACAGCTGCAGCCTGGGCGTCGTCGCGTACAGCACGCCGTCCACGACGACCGGATTCGCCTGCATCTCGGAGCCGGCGAACTCGTCGTGCGTCTCGTAGGTCCACGCGACTTCCAGCCGCCGCACGTTCGCCGGCGAGATCTGGCCCAGCGTCGTGTAGTGCGTGTGGTCGTCGCCGCCGCCGTACACCGGCCAGTCGGCCGAGGCGGCGCCCGCGGCCGCCGGGCGCGGGGAGGGCTGCCTGGCGCAGCCGGCGCCGACGAATACCACCGTCGCGGCGAGCGCCCAGGAAAGTCGATTCGGCATCTCGGGACAATACCGCCTCGCGCGGCGCGTCGATACTCTGGGCTGGACCGTGCCCTCGAGACCCGCAGCAGCGAACGGGCGGCGGCCGCGGCCGGCGGCGGATCCGGACGAGCCAGCGCCACCTCCTGGGGCTGATCAACGAGGTGCTCAACTACGCCAAGCTCGAGACGGGCACCGTGCACTTCGACGTCGCAGACGTGCAGGTGCGCGCCGGCCTGACGCGCCCGCACGAGGGGACGGGGCTGGGGCTCGCGATCAGCCGCGACCTGGCGCGCGATGGGCGGCGACCTCACCGCGGAGAGCGCGCTCGGGCGGGGGAGCACGTTCACGCTCACGCCGCCCCGCGCGGCGCCCCGCGCCTAACGTCGCTCGCTCTTGGCCGCCACGGTGACGGCGCGGCTGGTCGCGTGCCGGATGCCCATCGCGGTGCCGACGATGTACTCGCCCGGCTCGAAGTCGATCGTGGTCGTGACCGAGCCACCCGGCGGCACGTCGGCCAGGCCGCCCCACACGACGCCTGGTTCGCCAGGCGGCTGCGCGAGGAATTCCTGTCCCGTCACCCCCGCACGCATCTGGTGGAACTTGAATTCCCGCATTCGGTCCGTCGCATTCTCCACGCGAATGACCTGGCGGCCGGCGGCGAGCGGCGCCGAGAGCTCGACGACGCCCTCCCCGACGATTCGCGCGACGACGTCCGGCCGCGGCGTGGCCGCCGCGGGACCGGACGCCGGCAGCACGGTCAGCGCGCGGAACATCCCGCGGAGCACGTGGTAGCGCGTGCGGTCCGCGTGCGCCGAGCCGACGTAGCACACCAGCGCGTAGCTGCCCGGCTCGAGCTCGAGCGTGGCGTTCGTCGTGCGCGGGGGGAGGGCGATGCCCGGGCCGCCCAGCTGCTTCGCCCAGGGCGTCACCCGCTCACCCGTCTGGGCAGCGCGGTAGAGGTCCCCCACTGTCTTTCCGCTGTCCAGCCGCACGACCCAGAGCATGTGAACTCCCCGGGTGTTGTCGCCCTGGTCGGCGACCAGCGCGCGCCCCTCGAGGCCCGCCTTCGACCGCTCCGCCAGCATGCCGGTCTGGAGCAGGCGGAACGTGGTGAGGCCGGCCCGGATGGTGTCGGGCGCCTGGAAGAAGAACTCCCCCGCCTTCACGTCCACCACGCGCCCGGGGAGCGAGTCGGTGCCGGCCATAGGCGGCGGCGGCGGAGACGCGGGGGGCACCGTCCGCGCGGGCAGCGCGCCCACGCCCAACATGATGACCGGCACGAGTGCCAGGCCGAAGACGCGCGTCCTCATGATTCCTCCCATTCGTTGTGTGCTAGCCAGTGCCGAACCATGCGCGCTCGGGAAAGTTCCGGGTCAGGAAGCGTTGTGAACTGCGATCGAACCACAGAGGACACGGAGGACACCGAGGGGGCGCCCCTACAGCAGATGTGGGGGCCTTGATTCATCAAGGCCCGCTCCCTCTGTGTCCTCTGTGGTTCAATTCGGCAAATCATCCCGGTAGGGAACGGCGCGTGTGTGCCCTTCGTTCGTGCCCTAGCGGACCCGCACCGCCATCTCGAAGTCGTTGAAGCTGTCCACCGTCAGGCGGTAGTCGCCGGGCGGCAGCGAGAGCTCGAAGTCGTACGTCTCGCCGGGCCCGAAGAGCAGGCTCGCGCCGCCCCGGACGGCGTGGCGCGGCCGTCCTTCGCCAGCGCCCGCCACCGCACTGGCGTGGAGTCGGCGCCCACCAGGCGCACGCCCGCGAGGTCCTGGATCGCGATGTTGATGAAGCGCAGCCGGTGGCGGACGCCGGCCTTCAGCTCGAGCGGCGGCGGTGTCGCCGTCCCGTTCAGCCCGACGAGCGAGCCCTGGCCGAGGCCGAGCTGGCTGACGAGGAGCACGTGGTCCGTCGCCGGGTCGAGCGTCGCGCCGGGCTCCAGCACGATCAGCGGGCCGTAGAGGCCGAGCGCTATCTGCCGCTGATCGTCGGCGTGCGCGTGGTAGATGAACGTGCCGGCGCGCGGCGGCGTGAAGCGCACTGCGAAGGAGTCCGCGGGCACGAT
>DATFPD010000078.1:0-15488 GCA_035265005.1 Gemmatimonadaceae bacterium
TGTACCGCCGCCGCCCCGTGGTGGCGTCGGTGGTGACCGCGACCGCGCTGTTGGAGAGCCGCACGGTGACGTTCTGGTCGCCGTAGATCGCCGGCCGGGGCGCCACGACGGCCCCCCGCCCGCTTCGCCCGCCCGCGGACGTGGCGGCGGCGGCGCCGGACGCGGGCATCGGCTCGAAGGTCATCGTGCCGGCGGTCAGGTCCACGGTGGCGCGCAGGGCACCGACCACCGTCATGGGGCCGGCGGTCGGCGGAGGCGCGGCACCCTCGGCGGGGGCGCTGCTCGGCGGGGCGTCGGCGCAGCCGCCGGCGGCCACGATGAGCGGCGCGAGCAGGGCGAGCGCGGCGGCGGCCGGCCCCGTCCACCTAACGTGTCTCTCGCCGCGCGGCGTCACGGGAAGAACCCCTGGCTGCCTGGGACGGCGAGCGCGCGCATCGCCGAGTCGAGCGCCGGGTTGTCCTCGGGCGCCGGTGTCGGGTCGAACTGCTGCTGCTGCCGCCGGGTGAGGGCGGTCAGCGACTCGTGTCTGGTCAGCGACGGTTCTACCCAGGGACGCCGGCCGGCGTCTGGGGAGGAGCAGTGATGTGTGGACATGCTCGCGGATCGCCGTGGCACGATGCCGCGCGTCGTCGCGCGGCGAGAAACGATCGGATGATGCCGACGTGGAGGCGCGACCGGGGGGAGCAGCTCTCCGCTGCATCGGTCGGGCGCCTGCCTGTATCATCGGCCGCGCATTCGCAAGACGCAGACCACGTTGTACGGCTTTCGCCGACAACGTGGCCGCCCGGTATCGCTCTTGCTTCGTCAGGCGGGTTTTTTGTAGCGCGCGTCACACGCCGACGCGCCGATCCGAGGAGGCGGGAGACCCATGGCGGCGAGAAAGACGACCCGCGCGAAGCTCGGCGAGTACCGCCGCAAGCGCGACTTCGAGCGGACGAAGGAACCGTCAGGCAGCACGCCGTCAGGCGGGAAGCGCGCGGCGCTGCGGTTCGTCGTCCAGAAGCACGCGGCAAGCCATCTCCACTTCGACTTCCGGCTGGAGATGGGCGGCGTGATGAAGAGCTGGGCGCTCCCCAAGGGGCCGAGCCTCGACCCCGCGGTGAAGCGGCTCGCGGTCGAGGTGGAGGACCACCCGATCGCGTACAACAGCTTCGAGGGGACCATCCCGTCGCGGCAGTACGGCGGCGGGACGGTGATGCTGTGGGACCGCGGCAGCTACGGCGCCGACCCGCCGGCGGGCGGCGAGCGCGCGCTGCTCGAGGGCTACGAGCGCGGCGAGATCAGGTTCACGCTGCGCGGGAAGCGGCTGCGCGGCTCGTTCGCGCTGGTGCGCATGCAGCGCCCGCCTCGGCGCGCGGCCAAGCCGCAGTGGCTCCTCGTCAAGCACCGCGACGAGCACGCGGACCCCGCCGCCGACGTGGTCGCAGCCGCGCTGACGTCCGTGACGAGTGGCCGCACGATGCAGGAGATTGCCGACGGGGCGCCGTCGAAACGGGGACGGCGCGGGGGTTGAGGCGTTAGGCTCCTGACGACGGTGCGGGCGGGCGGCCGCATCGCGCGCGGCCGCCCGCTGCCGGAGGAGCTGATCGCCCGCTTCCGTGCTAGAGTCGCTGCTCGGAGGCGCTCCGGGAGGCCGACCCCGCGCGCGGCGACCGCGCCGGCTCGGAGATGCACTCGACGACGCGCGCGACCTCCCGGTCGCTGACGTCCCGACCCTCCTCGGCGGCGCGGGCGAGGTCCGCCTGCGAGATGATGCCGACGCAGCACCCGTCGCCGTCGGCGACGACGATGCGGCGGATCTGCCGGTCCCCCATCAGGCGCTCGACCTCCGACAGGTCGGCGTCGGGGCCGCAGCAGCAGACGTCCGTCGTCATGAGCTCCCGGACCGGTACGTCCGGGCCCTTCCCCCGCGCCACGCCTCGCAGCGCGATGTCGCGGTCGGTCACGACGCCGATCACGCGGCTGTTGTCCCGCCGCTCGACGACGGGGAGGCATCCGCAGTCGTTATCCGCCATGAGCTGGGCCACGCGCTGCGCCGAGTCGTCCGGCGTCACGCAGGCGGGGCTCTTGGTCATGAGGCTCTGCGCTTTCATAACTCCCTCCGGGTTGACTTGCTCGTTAGGTCCTGTGAGTGGCCGCCGCGCCTCGAATCGACGGCACCGAGGGCACCGAAGGCACCGAAGGGATGACCGGCGTGGGCGGCTGCGGCGTCGGGACCGGAGGTGGCGGTCCGGGCCGAGGCACGGGCTGCGGCGGCTGCGGCGGCTGCGGCGTGGGCAGCGGGACCGGGTCGCCGGGCTGTATGGTAGTCACGATGCGATCTCCTTCAGCTCCGTAGCTGCGCGGCCTCAGACGCCGAACTTCTTCTCCAGCTCCTCGGCCGTCGTTAGGTGCGCCCGGATCCCGGTGCGTGCCTGCTCGAGCACGGGGCGGATCTCCGGATTCCGGTTGCGGCCGAGCGCGTCCTCGACTTCGTCGAGCACCTTCTTGTGCATCTTGATCTCGTGCTCGAGGAACGCCTCGTCGAACTCCTTCCCCTTCGCCTTGCCGTTGAGGTCCTGCATCCCCTTCTGGTGGTCCTCCCGCAGGTCCTCGTCGTCCTCGGGAACCACGGGCGTGAGGCTGAGCCGCTGCGCCGCGCTGGTCACTTCGGTCTTGAGCGCCCGATGCTCTCCGACGATGCGCTGAGCAAACTGGCGCACCTGCGCGTCGGTCGCCTTCGTCTGGGCCATCTGGCCTATCTCGACTTCGGCGTCGTTGAAGGCGTTCACCAAGCCGACGAGCTCGGCGTTGGTGTACTCGCGACCCGCGACGCGCCCAGCGACGGTATCGGCGGCAGAGCCCACTGCCTTGCCCGCGCGGGTCAGCGCGGTGTCCGCCTCCGCCGCCGCGCGCTCGCGGTCTCCGCGCTTGCAGCCGCCGAGCAGGGTGACCAGTGCCGCCGCGAGCGCCACCTGTGTAAGTCCGCCGTTCGTTCGACGAGTGAGCATGATCGTCCTCCGAGTGGCCCTGCACATGACGGTGTACGCCGGAGTTGCTCCGCCGCATCCGCGAGCCGAGGGGAACTTGGACCGCGGGATTGTACGGTGGCCGACAATTTGCTTCAATTGACATGCCACGACGCGAGGTCGCGGCGCGGGTGACGACACAGCAGACCGCGCCGGCTCCGCGGCTCTCGTGACTGGCGCACCGACGCACCGACGCACCGACACAACTAATGGCCGCGCGCTATCGAAACCGAACCGATGCCGGCCGCCGCCTGGCGGCTAAACTCCAGGCGTACGCCAACCGCCCGGACGTACTCGTTCTCGCACTCCCGCGCGGCGGCGTGCCGGTGGCGTACGAAGTCGCCCGGGCGCTCGGCGCGCCGCTCGACGTCTTCGTCGTGCGCAAGCTCGGCCTCCCGACCCGCCCGGAGTTCGCGATGGGCGCCATCGCGTCCGGCGGCGTCCGCGTCCTCGACCAGAGAGTCGTCAGGCACTACGGCGTTTCCGCGGAGGAGCTCGCCGCCGTCACGGCGGCCGAGGAGCGGGAGCTGGCGCGCCGCGAGCAGCGCTACCGCGGCGGCCGGCCCTTCCCCGACGTGCGGGGCAAGACGGTGGTCCTCGTCGACGACGGACTGGCCACCGGCGCCACGATGGCCGCGGCGGCCGCCGCACTCAGGGCGCAGAATCCGACCGGGCTCGTCGTCGCAGTCCCGGTGTCATCGCCCGAAACGTGCGACGCCTTCCGCGACATCGTGGACGACATCATCTGCGCGGTGACGCCGGAGCCCTTCTACGCCGTGGGCCTCTGGTACGAAGACTTTTCGCAGACCACCGACGAGGAGGTGCACGAGCTCCTCGCGCGGGCAGCCAGGGAGCATCCGGCCGCGGCGTCGGGACAAGAGCCCGGGGTTCGCGAACCGAGCGAGAGGTGAGAGAAATGACGACCCGCGAGCAGAGCGCGGAGCGTCTCGTTTGGTTCGCGCGGCACCTTGCGCCGACGCGCGAGCGAGCCGCGGACGCTCGCGACGAGCGCGCCGGTGGGGAAGCGGACCTCCCAGGTGCCGTTTGATCGTTTGATACAGTTCACGTCGAGGAGGGCGACATGCCGGAGCGGGAGTCGGTCGAGCAGGCGCGCGAGGACGAGCGCGAGGGGAAGGCCCCCTCGACGCAGGCCGGCGAGTTCGTGCGCGAGGAGATGCACCACGTGCGCGAGGGGAAGCACGGCGCGCGGTCGGCGAAGCAGGCGATCGCGATCGGGCTCTCCAAGGCCCGGCGCGCCGGCGTGAAGGTGCCGAAGAAGGGGAAGGCGGCGGCGAAGAGCCGACAGGGTGCGGGGCGGCGCAAGGCGCAGAACAAGCCGTCGGCCAAGCGATCGCGTGCCGTCAGCAAAGCGCTCAAGCGCGAGGGGCGGTCGGCGGCCTCGCCGACGGCGCTCTCGAGGCAGGCCCGCTCGGCCGCGGGTCGGAGGAGCGCGGCACAGCGCTCTGCGACCGCGAAGAAGGCCGCGCGGACCCGAGCGCGCCGGTCCTGAGCGCGTGCGTACGCCGTACGGCGTTATGTACCGGTGATCCCGACCGCAGTAATATCCCGCATCGGCGTCCCACGCAGATTCGCTGCGGCGCCGCCGAAGCCTCTGGCACCGGCCCATCGGCATGGGCCGGTGCCGGTGTCCTGCACCGGAGGGATCACCGTGATCGAGGAGACGGCCCGCGGGGGCGAGCGCACGCACGCGGGAGTCGAGGAACCGCTCTCCCTGGACGCGGCGGCCGGCCATATCCTGGACGAGTGCCGGATGGTGCTGCCCGGCATTCAGGCGCTGTTCGGATTCCAGCTCATCGCGGTGTTCAACTCCGGCTTTGGCCAGCGGCTCTCGGTGGGCGAGCAGCGGCTGCACCTCGTGGCCGTGACGCTCATCGTCGTCGCGATCGCGCTCGTGATGGCGCCCGCGGCCTACCACCGCCAGGCGGAGCCCTATTCGGTGACGGAGCACTTCCTCTCCGTCTCTTCGCATCTCCTGCTCTGGAGCATGCTGCCGCTCGCGCTCGGCATTTGCCTCGACGTGTACCTGGTCGGCCGCCTGGTGCTCGGCTCGCGGGTCGCGGCGGGTGCGTTGGCCGGCGCGCTCCTGGCCGTCGTGGGCGTACTCTGGTTCTGGATGCCGCACAGCCGGCGGCTTCAACGTCTCGCCGGGGGCGAGGGCCGGAAGCGCCCGCTGCGGTCCGACCGCGGCGCCTAACCGTCTCCCTCCGCCCTCGGCACGCCGTCCCCCACGACCGACTTCCCGCCTTCCGAAACCCGCACCCCGCTCAAGGGATTCGGGGACTCGCGCCCCTCGAGCAGCCGCTCGAACTCGCGCCGGATAATCCGGTAGCACTCGCACGCGGTTCCCTCGAGCCCGTCCCGGTCGAGGATGATGATTCGTCCGTATCGGTTCCTGATCAGCCCGGCGCGCTCGAGCTCGCCCGCGAGCTCCGTCACGGTCGAGCGGCGCACGCCGAGCATCTGGGAGAGGAACTGGTGCGTGAAAGCGAACTCGTCGCGGCCGACGCAGTCGCGCGTCTGGAGGAGCCAGCGCGCGCACCGCTGCCGCAGCGGATGCAGCCGGTTGCACGCCGACGACTGAGCGATCTGGGAGATGAGCGCCTGCGTATAGCGGTTGAGGAGCGACAGGAGAGGCCCGCCACGCTCGAGCTCCCGCCGGAAGCGCCGTGCCTCCATCCGGAGCGCCTCGCCCGGGACCTGACAGAACGCCTGGGCCGACGTGCGGCCGTCGCCGAGGTAGACCGGGAGTCCGATCATCCCCTCGCGTCCCACCGTCGCAGTCTCCACCGCGCTGCCGTCCGCCATGATGCCGACGATCGAGCCGACGCAGTCCTCCGGGAAATACACGTGCTCGATCGGCCGGTCGGGGTCGAAGAGGACCGCCCTCGGCTCGAGTGCGATGCGCTCCAGGGACCGCGCGAGGCGGGCGAGATCGCTCTCGGGTAGCGCTCCTAGGAGACGGTTGCGAGGGCCGGTGGCAGGGGCGCCCTGTTCAGTATCGCTCTGTCGCATCCGTCACCCCATGTGTCGCCCGCGCTGGTCAGTGAAGTATCGGCGGCTCCCCCTCCGTGACCGGCCGGAGCGCGCGGCAGCTGCCCTCGGCGTGGATCAATAGCAACACGTATGCGCATGCTCCATGGCGAGCGCGTCACGCTCCCGGGTCAGCATTCGCGTGGTCGGCGTCTGATCGAACCTGGGTAGCGAGTGCCCGGTGCGCCGGGTGGTACGCCACTTGAACCGAATTGTCAGCCAGCGGACAATTGCGATGACGTCGGCGCATGCCTGAGAAGTGATCGGGCTTGCTAACACCGTCAGCATCGCCGCCGCCGCGGCCTGCCGGTCGGAGCCGACCTCACAGCCGACGGCGCCGTCGGGTTCCGCGTCCGAGCGCCGACACGAACGCGCGAGGATGGTTGGCGCGCGCCGGGAGAATCGGCGGTGCTGCTTGCATCCGTCTCCGCAGCCCGCCTCGGGGGAGGACCGGGGCGACCAGTGCCGAAATGTCGCGTGAACAGATCACCACAACACGGAAGGACTGTATGGCGAACCGGGACTATGGCGAACGCGGCCGGGGGTGGGAGCGGGACTGGGACGTCGAGGACCGTTATGGCCGCGGCGGACCCTACAATCGGGGTTACTACGGCGGTGGGACGACGGGGGAAGAGAACTGGGGACGCTGGGGCACCTCTAGAGGCTACGGCGGCTACGGCGAGCCCTCCGCCGGTCGCGGCTGGGAGCGTGAGGGGTGGGGCCGCGAAAGCGGCTACGGCAGCTACCGCGACTACGGTGGCCGGTACGCCGGCGAGCGCGGCGGCTACACCGAGCGCTACGGCCGCGAGCCTTACTACGGTAGCTACGGTTGGGAGGCTGGGGCGTACGGCGGGCGGTACGGCGGCGAAGGGCGCCGTGGTACCTTCGTTGGCCGGGGTCCCAAGGGCTGGAGGCGCTCCGACGATCGCATCCGGGAGGAGGTCAACGAGGCACTCGCACGGCACCCGGACGTCGACGCGTCCGACGTCGAGGTGCGGGTCGAGAACGGCGTCGTGACACTCAGCGGGGTCGTGGAAGACCGCCGTCAGAAGCGACTGGCCGAGGACGTTGTCGAAGACGTATTCGGAGTGGACGACGTCGACAACGGACTCAAAGTCCGCCACGGCTTCCTGGCGGGCCTAACGGGCGAGAGGGTGGACGACCGCGAAGTCGCCCGCGGCACCGAGCGCGAGACGACCGGCGCCGGCACGACGCCCGGCGCGCGTACCGCGACCGGCACGCGCGCCGGGCGCACGACCGGCACGACCGCGAGGTGAGACAGTACCCGGCCGCGCCGTTGCCTAACGGCGCGGTCACTCGGCGAAGCCGGGCGGGGCCGGAACCACTCAGATCGCTCGGCGTCTCCCAAGCGCGGAGCGTGCGCCGGGTACGCAAGTTGAAGTGACGCAGTTGTTCGCGCCGCTTGTACGCGGTCGAGCCGCGCCGCGACGCGATTCCCCGCACGCGGAGGGCGCAATGGCGAACCACGGCTCCCACGGCCGGCGGCCGGAACCCGGCAACCAGTTCGAGCGAGGGAGGTACGGCCGCGAGGGCTGGGGCCGCCAGTACGGTCGAGAGGGCTGGGGGCACGACTATGCGCGCGAGGGCGGCGCCGGGCGCGCGGGCAGTTCCGGCCCCGACTACACGCGCGAAGAATGGGGAGGCGATACCGGCCAGCGTAGTGACGGGGTCGCCTACGGAAACCGATCTGGCTACGGCGTCGGGCAGGGGCGCGTCGGCGAGTACGACTGACGCGTGCCGCACCTTCCTCGGTCCCGCGGATGGGACGTCCTCGTCGTCGGCGGCGCCGTCACGGACTATCTCGCACGCGGGCCGCGGCTGCCCGGGCCCGGAGAGGGCGTAACCGGTGGCGAGTTCCAGGTGGCGCCCGGGGGCAAAGGGGCGAACCAGGCGGTGGCGGCCGCCCGCCTCGGCGCTCGCGTCGCCCTCGTCACCTGCGTGGGAGCGGACGCGCGGGGCGATGCAATCGTCGAGCGACTCGACGCCGAGGGGGTGGACGTGACGTACGTGCGTCGCGACGCCTCCACGCCGACTGGCGTTACGCTCGTTCACGTCGGGGCACGCGGCGAGAAGCAGACGTTGTCCGTTCCCGGAGCGACCCGGCATCTCGATCCGGCCGCCGTCGCCGCCGCGGCCCCTGCACTCCGCGGGGCTCGCATCGCCCTGCTTCAGCTCGAGCCGCCGCTCGAGACCGTGGCCGCGGCGGTTGGTCTGGCGCGTGACGCCGGCGTACCGGTCGTCCTCGATCCCGCGCCCGCGATCCCGCTGCCGGCGGAATTGCTCACCGCACTGCGTGTGATCCGGCCGAACGCGGGGGAAGCCGAGGTGCTCACGGGCGTCCGCGTCGACGGCCGAGCGTCCGCGCACGCGGCGGCGGCGCGGTTGATCGACTGGGGCGCCCAAGCTGCCGTCGTCGAGGCCGGAGACGCCGGCGACCTGGCCGTCTGGGATGGCGGCGAGTGCTGGGTCCCGAGATTCTCGGTCGAGAGCGTCGACACCACGGGCGCGGGAGATGCCTTCGCCGCCGCGCTCGCGGTCCTGCTCGCCGACGGCCGGCCGCTCGCCGAGGCGACGCGATTCGCCAGCGCCGCGGCGGCGCTCACGACGACGCAGGTCGGCGCGCAGGCCGCGCTGCCGCGCCGCGATGCGGTCGAAGCGCTGCTCGCCCGTGCGGGAAACGATCGTCACGCCTCGTCCCACTGGAACGGCGGGAGTGCCCGCCGGTTCGCCAGGCGCGGGACGAGCCGAGGAGAACAATGGGGGGGAGTCATGGAGAGTCGAGGACACGGAGCCGCGTTCCGAGGCGAACGCGAGTCCGCAGTCATCCCGGCCGTCGAGCGCGACCGGCTGGCGCGCTCGTACGACTGGGAGGGCTTCTTCGGCGGGATGCCGTACGACGAGCCCGTGAGGCGGGCGAGCTTCGCCGGCATCGGTCCCAGAGGCTACCGACGCTCCGACGAGCGGATCGCCGAGGACGTCTGCGACGCACTCACGCGCCATCCCGGCATCGATGCGACGGACGTCGAAGTCGACGTCGATCGGGGCGAGGTCTCGCTCGGCGGAAGGGTCAGCGATCGGCAATCCCGATGGCTGGCGGAGGACGTCGCCGCCTCCATCTCCGGCGTGCACGACGTGGTGAACCGCATCAAGTTGGCGCACGGCGCCTGACGTCGCCGCGCGGAGCGCGCGCTCAATCCAGGTCGGTCAGCAGCGAGAGCCACCGACCCAGCTCCGTGAACATCAGGAACTCCTGATGGACGCGGAGCTGGGCGTTCCGGCCCCAGTCCTCGAGCCGGTTGGGGCTGGCGAGCATCTCGTGTATGGCCTCCCCGAGCGCCACCGCGTCCTCCGGGTCCGGGGCGAGCATGCCGTCGACGCCGTCGCGCACCTGCATCCGCACGCCGAAGGCGCGAGCGCTGCCGAGGACCGGCTTGCGCTTCCACATCGCCTCGGCCACCGTGAGGCCGAAGCCCTCGCGCAGCGAGTTCTGCACGACGACGTCGGCGCATCGCTGCAGTGCGTTGACCATGAGCGCGTTGTTCTTCCGCGAGCGCATCGGCAGGGCCACGATCGCCACGTCCCGCTGCACCTCCGACTCCAGACCGACGTAGCGCGCGCGCAGCTCGTCGAGCACCCCGAGCGCCTCCGGGTCGTCCTGGATCGACTCCGGCTCCGGTCCGGCCAGCACCAGTCTCGCGACCTCGACGCGGCGCTGGTGTCGAGCGCCCCGGACGGGGTACTCGCCGCGCAGCGCGCGGAGCTTGAAGATCCGGAACGCCTCCAGAAGGGGCGCGAACCCTTTCAGCCGGTCCCACCGCGAGACCTGCAGGATGATCGGTCGCGCCAGCAGTCCGATGTCCTCCGGCAGGGTCGCCGGCTCGAACGTCCCGCCGGCCTGGAGCCGCCGCGCCGCGTCGGGGAACGGCGGCGTGATGAGCGGCCAGTGCGGCACGGCGAGTGCTGCGCCGGAGAGGATGCCGACGAGCTTGTGGAGCGAGAGGTCCCGATTCTTGTGACTCAAGGGGTCGATCGTCGGATGGACGACGGACGAGCAGCTCGACAGGAAGGGCGGGATGTACTCCTCGGCCGAGAAGACGGCACGGTCGTACACCGTGGCGTACGGCCGCAGGAACTCCCACGCGTCGTCCGCGGCCGGCGGCCGCTCGTCCACCCCGATGTGGCAGCGCCAGATCGTGCGCACGCCGAGTTCCCGCTTCACCAGCGCGCCGGCGCCGAGTGGCTGCGGGTCGTGCACGACGAGAACGTCGTTCGGCGCCAGCACGCCGAGGAGCGCGTCGGCGTTCGCGCGGCTCACCGCCTCGTAGAGCTGCCGGTCGGCCGGCGCGAGCGGCGGCTCGGCGGCGCCGTGGATCATGTTGTGGAGGCGCTTCGTGAGCGGAAAGAACTCGGGGCGGTCGGCGTCGATCACCACCCACCTGACGTCCACGCCCAGCTCGCGCAGTATGGAGACCTGCGTCGGCAGCAGCTCCGCCACGCCGCCGCCGGTCGCCGTGGAGTTTACCATCCACACCACGCGACCGCGGAGCGCCGCGACACGCTGCTCGGCCTCGGCACGGAGCCCTTCGACCGCCGCCACGAGCTCGGCGTCGGCAGCGTAGTCGTCGAGGGAAACCCCGGCTCGCGTGGTGACCAACCTCATGCACGGGTCTCGGGCAGAAATGGTGCCGGCGCTTCCCGCCTCGCAGTCGGTGGAGCGCTGATTCCCGACCGCCGAGCCGGGCGGGGGAGCGCCGGCGGAGCAGGGCGACGGCGTTAGGTTCTTGCCTTGGAGGCACATCAATGCGAAGCAGGGCTAGCGTTCGAGGTCACCCGATTCACCCGGCGCTCATTCCCTTCCCGTTCGCGTTCCTCGCCGGCGCGCTGCTGTTCGACGTGGCGGGGCGCGTGGCGGGGCGCGCGGCGTGGTGGACGACCGGCGAACACCTCGCCGCGGCCGGCATCGTCGCGGCACTGGTCGCCGCGGTCCCCGGCTTCGTCGACTACCTCTACACGGTGCCACCGGAGAGCACGGGCAAGCGGCGCGCGACCCGCCACATGCTCGTGAACCTCTCGGCGGTGGCGCTCATCGCCGTCGCCTGGTTCGTGCGGCGCGGCGCGGCCGAGGGGCCCAGCACGACGGTGTTGGGCATCGAGGCGGTAGCGATCGCGCTGCTCAGCGCCGGCGGCTGGATGGGCGGGGTGCTGGTGAATCGCAACCAGATCGGCGTCGACCATCGGTACGCCGGCGCTGGGAAGTGGAAGGAGCAGGAGGTCGAATGGCGCACCGGCACGCCCGTCACCGTGGCGAAGGCCGACGAGCTGCAGGTGGACCAGATGAAGCTGCTCCGGGCCGGCGGCCGGCGCATCGTCCTCGCCCGCACCGAGCAGGGCTACGTCGCGTTCGACGATCGCTGCACCCATCGCGGCGGATCGCTCGCAGGCGGCGCGATGATCTGCGGCACCGTGCAGTGCCCGTGGCACGGCTCGCAGTTCGACGCCCGGACGGGCGCCGTGAAAGCCGGGCCCGCCGAGCACGGCATCGGGAGCTACCGCGTGGAAGAGCGGGAGGGCGAGGTCCGGCTGCTCCCTTAGCTGGCCGCGCGGCGACTCACCCCCGGTCGCTGCTCCGCCGGCGCTTGCCCGCGTCGCCCTCGTGCTCGGACCAGGCGCGCTCGAGGTCCCCGGGGGAGACGTGCACCGGCGTCCCGGCGAGCACGCCGGTGACGTTGCGGAAGCGTCGCCCGAGGTGCATGCCGCGCTTGTCGATCATGAACTCGCGGATGCCCTTGTCGTGCAGGGAGCCGCGCATCTTCAGGACGGTGATGCCGCGCTTCATCTCGCCGAACATCTCCACGTAGCGCAGCAGGATGATGGAATCGGTGAGCGTGGAGATGTGGGTCTCGGTGATCGAGCTGCCGCCCATCAGCGTGGCGGTGGTGGAGGTGAAGAGGCCGGTGACCTCCTGCTGCTTGATGAAGGACGTCATGCCGATGACGAACTCGCGGAACGCCTTGACCGTCCCGCCGCGCTCCAGCGCCGACAGGCTGTCGAGCGCCACGCGCTGCGGCTTGAACTCCCGCACGATGGACTGGATGCTGACGAGCCAGTCTTCCAGGCCGGCCACCTCCGGGTAGTCGCACACCACGCGCAGCAGCCCCTCGCGCTCCATGCGCTCGAAGTCGATCCCCCAGCCGATGGCGTTGCGGAAGAGCTGCTCGCGGCTCTCCTCGAAGGCCAGGAGCAGGCAGCGCTCGCCGTGGGCCGCGCCGCCGGCGAGGAATTGCGTCACCGTGAGCGTCTTGCCGGTGCCCGTCGCGCCGGAGACCAGAATGATGGAGTCGCGGAAGAAGCCCCCGCCGCACATCGTGTCCAGCTCCGCGTTCCCCGAGGAGACGCGCACGTCCGACGACTTCTGCCGCAGCTGGATGGCCGACAGGGGAATGACGACCAGGCCGCTGCCGGGGATGATCGTGAAGGGGAACTCCCCCTTCTGATGGTCGGTGCCGCGAAACTTCAGGATCTCGATCGTCCGCCGGCGGTTCTCGTCCTCCAGCACGTTGCGCAGGATCATCACGTTGTCGGCGATGAACTCCTCGACGCCGAAGCGGGCGACGGGCCCGTAGTCGTTGGTCCGCTCGGCGGTCATCACGGCCGTCACGCCCATGCCCTTGAGCGCCGACGCGATGCGGAAGAGCTCCCGGCGGACGATCGACTGGTCGGAGAACTGCGAGAAGACGGCGCCGAGCGAGTCGACCGAGACGCGCCTGGCGTTGACCTTCCGGACGGCGTTCTGCACGCGGGCGAGCAGCGCGCCGAGGTCGAAGCTGCCGCTCTCGATGACCTCGATGTCCGGGTCGGGCGACGCGTCCACGAACGCGAGCTTCCCGTCGCGCTCCCAGCCCTCCATGTCCCACCCGAAGCTCCGCATGTTCGTGCGGATGTCGGAGGCGGACTCCTCGAACGTCACGAACACCCCCGGCTCGCCGGCGTCGCGAATCCCGGCGGCCAGGAACTGCGCCGCGAACACCGTCTTGCCGCTGCCGGCGGTGCCGGAGAGCAGGGTCGTGCGATGCTCGGGGAGGCCGCCTTTCGCGATGACGTCGAAGCTGGCGATGCCGGTCGGCAGCTTTCGCACGGGCGTCGGGAACACTTGCTCGCTCATGGTTGGTCGGGCGCTGGGCCGGGCGTGGCGGCGTCCGGGCGAACCTCGAGACCGAGCAGCACCTTGTGCTTGTCGGAGAGGTCCCCGATGACGCGCCGCAGTGGTGGGGGCAGCCGCTTGATCAGCGTCGGCGTGGCCAGGATCTTGTCGTCTTCCGCGACCTGCGGGTGCTCGAGAACGTCGATGATCTGCAGCTCGTACTGCCCCCGGAGCTCCTCGTTGCAGATCCGCCGCAGGTTGGCGATCGCGACCTCGGACTTCGAGGTCTTGCCGGTGATGTAGAGCCGCAGGACGTAGTGCGACAGGGGGCCTCCAGTCATCTCGCTCACGATCGATGCCTCCGAGCCTCCGATGTCGCCCGGGGAGCGGCGGCGCCCGCTCCGCAGAGGGATGCCATCCAGGGCATGAACCTTGATAATGCGGATGAGGCAGGAGCGCCGAAAGAGCCGACGCACGTACGAGCGGATTTGACGAGGGCGAGCGCGGGATGCTTGAACGGCGTGCGACGACGGACCGGCGGCTCTCCCGCCGGCTAGAAGAACGGAGGCTGCGCTCGATCATCGAGCAGCTGGCCGACGGGATCGTCATCGTGGGCGCCGACGGCGTCATCCGCTTCGCGAACCCGGCGGCCGAGCAGCTCTTCGCGCGGAGCGCGCAGTCGCTGGAAGGGACCGAGTTCGGCTTCGCCATCGCCGGCGGCGGGCCGGTCGAGATCGACGTCGTGCGCCCGGGCGGCCAGACTCTGACGGCCGAGCTTCGCGTCGTCGAGGCGGTGTGGGAAGGGGAGCCGGCCCGCCTCGTCTCGATTCGCGACGTCACCGACCGCCGTCGCGCCGAGGAGCGCGCCAGGCAGGTGGAGCGGGAGCGCGCCGCACGCGCGGAAGCCGAGGCCGCGAACCGGGCGAAGAGCGAGTTCCTGGCCACGATGAGCCACGAGCTGCGGACGCCGCTCAACGCCGTGATCGGCTACGCGCAGCTGCTGGACCTCGGGATCGGCGGCACGCTCGCTCCGGAGCAGCAGCGCCAGGTCGAGCGCATCGCCGCGAGCGGCCGCCATCTCCTCGGGCTGGTGAACGAGCTGCTCGACCTCGCCAAGGTCGATGCCGGCCGGCTCGCGGTGCACATCGCCCCCGCACCCGCGGGCGCCGCCAGCGAGGCCGCCGCGACCCTCATCCAGCCGATCGCCGAGGCGCGCGGCGTGCTGCTCACCGCGACCTCCGTCGACGACGGCGCGGTCCACTACCAGGGCGACGAGGACCGGGTTCGCCAGATCCTCGTGAACCTGCTTACCAACGCGGTCAAGTTCACCGACGGGGGCGGCCACGTGTCGCTGGAGTACGGGCAGTCTACCGGGCCGGCCCCGGAGGCGCGGCTTCCGGACGGCGGAGTCTGGACCTACTTCCGGGTGACCGATAACGGCATTGGCATTCCGGCCGATCAGCTCGCGCGCATCTTCGAGCCCTTCGTCCAGGCCCGATCGGGACGCACGCGGCCGAACGACGGCTCCGGCCTGGGGCTCGCGATCAGCCGGCGGCTCGCGCGACTCATGCACGGGGACATCACCGTCCGGAGCACGGTCGGCAAGGGGTCGGCGTTCACGCTCTGGCTCCCCGCCGCCAAGCCCGACGCGCGGGGGCCGGCCCGGCGGCACGGCACGCCGAAGCGCGCGGCCTCGCCGCTGCACGGACTCGCCGACATCGGCGAGATCCTCATGCGGGAGCTGGCGTCGCTGCTCGAGGTGTTCGTCACGCGTCTGCGCGCGGAGTGTCCCACCCCGGGCGCGGCCGGACTCAAGTTCTCCCAGCTCGCCGATCACGTCGCCAGCTACGTCGCCGATCTCGCGGGCATGCTGATCGTGCTGGAGGAGACCGACGGGCAGCCCTCGAGCGTGCTCGTCGATGCCACCGACATCCATCGGCTCGTGGCCAGCCGCCACGGCGCGCAGCGCGCGCGACTGCGGTGGACGGACGAGGCGATCCACTGCGAGTACCGGATCCTGTCGGAGGAGATCGAGCGCGTCGTACGGCAGCGCGGAGCCGCCATCGGCGCCCCGGCGGTCGACGAAGCGCTCGCGGTGGTGACGCGGCTCCTCACGCAGGCGGAGGAGACGAGCCTCCGCGCGTTCGCGCGCGCGGCCGGGACGGACGAAGGCCGCCAGCCCGCGGGCGACCCGCCGTGAGGCTGGGCCTCAGTGCCCCGTCCGCTCGACCGTCTTCCCCGTGAAGTTCTCGGTGGCCACGTTCTTC
>DATFPD010000079.1:0-6801 GCA_035265005.1 Gemmatimonadaceae bacterium
CAGGCCGGCGCCGGCGAAGGCCACTCCCCGCCCGGCGGCCGAGCGGCCGGCGCCGCGCACCACGACGCCCGCGCCATCCAGGCCCGCCCCCGCGCCGGCCGCCGAGACGCCCGCGCCGACGACCACTCCCTCGCCCGCGCCCGCCGCCGCGCCGGCCGGCCCGAAGATCGCCGCCGGCACGCGGATCGCGCTCGAGACCAAGGACCGGATCTGCACGAGCAGCCACCGCCCGGGCGACAAGTTCGTCGCCCGCATCACCCAGGCGGTGACCGGCACGCAGGGCGCGTCGCTGGCGCCGGGGATGGTCGCCGTGATCGAGGTGCTGTCGGTGACGCGCGCGTCGACCGCGGACAGCTCGGGGATCTCGTTCCGCGTCCTCACCGTCGGCGAGAACGGCGTCTACCACGAGGCCCAGGGCTCGGCGGTCCCCGCCGTGCCGCTGGAGAAGACCAAGACCGCCGGCACGACGACCAGCGCCAAGCGCGCGGTGGCGGGCGCGGTGCTCGGCGCGGTGATCGGCCAGGTAGTGTCGAAGGACGCGAAGGGGACGGCGATCGGCGCCGCGGCCGGCGCGGCCGCGGGCGCCGCGACCGGTCTCAAGGGGCCGGTCTGGGAGACGTGCCTGCCGCCCGGCGCCACGCTCGACCTGACGCTCTCGGCGCCGATCGACCTCAAGCGCTGAGGCGCGCGCCGGCCCGCGCCTAACGGGCCGGGCCGAGCAGCGCGCGGGCGATGCGGTGGACCGAGTCCACGACGCGCTCGTCCGGGTCGCACGCCGGGTCGTAGGCGGTGAGCGCGGCGGCGGCGATCGTGAAGCGCCGGCCGACGTAGGACACCAGCGTCTCCGCCTCGTCCACCGCCAGCCCGCCGGCCGGCGCGTAGCCGTTCGCCCGGCCGGCGTCGTCCGGGTCCAGCACGTCGAGGTCCACGTGCAGGTAGACCCGTCTCACGCGCCGGGCGAGCGCGTCGAGGCACGGGCCGAGCGCAGCCGAGACTCCCTCGCGCGCCAGCTTCCCCGCTTCGACCATCGCGACGCCGGAGTCGGCGAGCAGCTCGCGCTCGGCGTCGTCGAGGTCGCGCGCGCCGGCGTGGACGACGTGCGCGTCCGGCACCGGCGACCAGCCGTCGATGGTCGCGGTCATCGCCGGCCAGCAGCGGCCGGTGGCGGTGGCCAGCGCCATGCCGTCGAAGAAGCCGCTCGCCGTCGTGTCGGGGGTGTTGAAGTCGCCGTGCGCGTCCAGCCACAGCACTCCCGTCGGCGGCGATGCGCCCAGCCCGGCGAGCGTGCCCAGGCAGCTGTTGCAGTTGCCGGCCAGCACCAGCGGCAGCTCGCCGGCCTCCGATGCCGCGCGCACCTGCGCCGCGATCAGCCGCGCCAGCGCGAACGCGGAGCCGACCTCGGTGCGGAACTCGCCCGGCGCCTCGACGCGCCAGACGGCGACCTCGTGCCCCGCCGCGCGCAATCCGTCCACGAGGCCGCCCTGGAGCAGTGCGCCGGGTCCGCGTCCCATGCGCGTCTCCTCGTGCGCGGAGTCGTACGGTACGACGATCAGTCGTGTCTTCATGGCGCTCGCGGTGGTGCGGGTGAGGCGGGCAATCTAGCTAGTCGAGCGCCTCCTGCACCTTCCGCTCGAGGTCCTCGGCGGTGAAGGGCTTCTCGATGAACGGCGCTCCGCCCACGAGTCCCAGGTGCGACACCGCGCCCTCGCCGTAGCCGGACATGAACAGCACGCGGGCCTCCGGGCGCAGCGCACGCAGCCGGCGCGCCAGTGAGACGCCGCTCTCGTCCCCCACCGTGAGGTCGGTGATCATGAGGTCCGCCGCGCGCGCCGCGCCCGACATTGCGCGCACTGCCTCCCCCGCGCTTCGGGCCTCGACGACCCGGTAGCCATGCCGCTCGAGCAGCCGGCACGCCGCGGTGCGAATGGTCTCGTCGTCCTCGACGAGCAGGATCGTCTCCGCGCCGCGTCGGGCGGCCGCCGGGGGGCGCGGCGCAGACGCCTCGCGGGCGCCGGCCGCCGCGGGGAAATAGATCTTGAACGACGTGCCGCGACCGGGCTCGCTGTAGACGTACACGTGCCCGCCGCGCTCCCGCACGATGCCGGCGACGATCGACAGACCCAGCCCGGTCCCCTTCCCCTCCGGCTTCGTCGTGAAGAACGGCTCGAAGGCCCGCTCGCGCGTGGCGTCGTCCATGCCGTGGCCGGTGTCGGTGACCGCGAGCACCACGTGCCGGCCCGGCGACGCGCCGGGGTGGAGCCGGGCGTGCTCCTCGTCGAGCGTCACGTCCCCGGTCTCGATCACGATCACGCCGCCGTCGGGCATGGCGTCGCGGGCGTTGATCGCCAGGTTGAGCAGCACCTGCTCGATCTGCCCGCGGTCGGCGAGCACCGGCGGCAGCGCTTCGCCGGGCCGCGTCACGAGCTCGATCTGCGCGCCCAGCAGCCGCGCCAGCATCCGCTGCACGCCCGCGACGACCTCGTTCAGGTCGAGCGGCTCGATCCGCGCCGCCTGGCGCCGCCCGAAGATGAGCAGCTGCCGCGTGAGCGACGTCGCGCGCTCGGCGGCCCGCCGGATCTCCTCGGCGTCGGTGCGCACCGGGTCGCCGTGCGGGATGGCCTCCAGGAGCATCTCGCCGTGCATCGAGATGGCGGTGAGCACGTTGTTGAAGTCGTGCGCCACGCCGCCCGCGAGCTGGCCGAGCGTCTCCATCTTCTGCGAGTGGCGGAGCTGCTCTTCCAGGCTGCGCCTCGCCGAGAGGTCGGCCACCGCGCCGACGAGGCGCGTCGCGCGGCCGGCGCCGTCGCGCACGACGTAGCCGCGGTCCAGCACGACCGCGTAGCGCCCGTCCGCCCGGCGGAAGCGGTACTCCGCCCACCACTCCTCCTCGCGACCCTCCCTGGCCCGGCGCAGGGAGTCCATCACCCGCGCCGCGTCGTCCGGGTGCACCATCGACGACCACCAGGCGCGCGACGTCCGCCCCCCCGGCACGCGGTGCCCGAACGTCGCGCCTAACGTGTCACTCACCATCAGGGCGTCGGTCGCGGGGTCCCAGTCCCAGACGACGTCGTGCGTCGCACGCGCCGCCAGCCGGAAGCGCTCCTCGCTCTCGCGCAGCTCCCGCTCGGCGCGGACGCGCGCCGAGGCGTCGCGGATCGTGACGTAGACCATCGCGTGGCCGCGCGCGACCACCGGCGTGCTCGCGACGTCGGCGTGCACCACGCCGCCGTCCGCCCGCAGCAGCTTCAGGCACTCCAGGGGGTTGGTCTCCCCCGCCTCGAGGCGCGCGTTGCGCTCGGCCGCGCGGGGGCGCGAGTCCGGGTGCACGAGCGTCATCGCGTCGCGTCCGACCATCTGGTCCGGCGACGCGTAGCCGAGCAGCGACGCGGCCAGCGGGTTGGCCACGGTGACGCGGCCGCCCTCCTGGAGGATCGCGCCGTCGGGTGCGTGCTCGAACAGCCGCCGGTACTGCGCCTCGTTCTCGCGCAGCCGCTCCTCCACGCGCTTGCGCTCGGCCAGCCCCCCGAGCTGTGCCGCGGCGGCGACGGCGAGGCCGACGCTCGACTCGTCCGAGTCCCGGAGGGCGAGCGAGAAGAAGGTGAGCACGCCGACCGGCCTGCCGTCGGCGGCGATCGGCACGCCGACCGCGGCGACGATCCCCAGCTCCCGCGCCAGCGCCTGACGGCGGAACTGCTTGACCATCGTCAGGTCGCGGACCTGCGCGACGCGTCCGGACGCGAGCACGCGCCCCGGGATGCTGTCGGCGGGCGCGTGCCGCATGCGCTCGCCGGCCGCGATGAAGCGCTCGGCGCGGTCGTCGCCGCACACGTAGGCGGCGACCCGCTCCAGCGCGCCCTCGCCGTCCAGCAGCCACGCTTCGCCGCATTCCCACCCGCTCGCCGCGCAGAGCAGGCCGAGCGTCTTTTCGAGCGCCGTCTCCACGGTCGCGGCGCCGGTGATCGCGCCGGTCAGCTCCCGCAGCAGCTCCGACTCGCGTTCGGCGCGGCGCTGCTCGGTAACGTCGCGCGCGTTGACCACCACCCCACGCACTTCCGGGTGGTCCAGCAGGTTCGTGCCCACCGCCTCGAACGACCGCCACGACCCGTCCCGGTGCCTGACGCGGACCGCGACGCCGCTGCTCCGCCCGGGCGCCGACATCGCCTCGTCGAGGGTGCGGGCGGCGTCGGCCACGTCGTCCGGGTGGACGAACGAGAGTGCGTCGCGCCCGATCATCTCGCGGGAGTGGTAGCCGAGCAGCCGGCGCACGGCGGGGTTCACGTACGTCACGACGCGGCCGGCGTCGAGCACCGCCACCGCCTCGGACGAGCGCTCGACGAACGGCTCGACGGCGCGGAGCAGCCTGCGGCGGCGCGTCATCGGCTCGTCCTGGTCGCCGCCGGTGCGCGCGGGCCCGCGCAGCGCACGCACTCCGCGCACGAGCAGGGCAACGGTGCCCACGCCCAGCGCCGCCAGCGCGCCCGTCCACGCCAGCCTACTCAGCTCTTCCCGCCCTTCGGTCGAGCGGCGCATCCGCCTCTTCATCTGCGTCCGGACGGCGCCGACGCCGGCCGGCGTCCTCGCCGGCACGCGCGCGGCAGCCGCGACCTGATCGTTCGGACTGAGGCAAGTGCAAGGCCAGCAAACTGTTATAGATCGGCCGATTAGAGAACGCTAACAAGCGGTGGCCGCCGCCCGCCGGCCCAGCTCATCGTTAGGGCTGCCGGCCGCTCGCGGCCGAGATCGCCGGCAGATGGCGATCGAACGTGGCCAGGGCGTCGGCGATTGTCTCGACGCTCCGCACGAAAAACCCGGGGTCGATCCGCTCGACGTCGTCGGTCGGGCGGTGGTAGTCGGGGTGGTCCTCGACGCCGAAGTACGCGAAGGGAACGCCCGCGGCGTGGAACGCGCTGTGGTCCGACGCCGTCGTCCAGTCGTCCGACTCGCGCGCCGCCGGCGTGTCGTGGCCGAAGCGCAGCGTCACCGGCGCGCGCGCCGCCACGCTGTCGAGATATGGGCGCAGGAAGGGGTAGTGCGACGTCCCGGCCACGTACAGCTCGCCGCGCGCGTTGCGGCTCACCATGTCCAGGTTCACGTTCAGCACGATCCGCGAGAGCGGCACGGGCGGCGATGCGACGAACGACTTCGCGCCCTGCTCGCCCGACTCCTCCGCGTCGAAGAACGCCAGAAGAATCGAGCTCTCCGGCTGCCGCTCCGCGAGTCGTCCGGCGATCGCGAGCACCGCCGCGACTCCGGACGCGTTGTCGTCCGCGCCGTTGTAGATCTGGCCGTCCTTCACGCCCTCGTGGTCGTAGTGCGCCGAGAGCACGATGTAGCGCTCGGGGTGGACGCGCCCGGTGATCTGCGCGACGAGGTTCACGCCCTGCCCGGCGCCGCCCTGGAGCGAGAACTGCTGCTCGTACGTCGACGCGCCCACGGGCGGCCGCAGCCCCGCGCGCTCCAGCCGCCCCACGATGTACCGCCGCGCCATCGCCGCGCCCGGGCTCCCGGCGAGTCTGCCCAGCATCGAGTCGGCCGCCAGCGCGGCGACGTCCGCGACGAGCTGCGCACTGTCGATCGACTGCGCGCCGCGCGCCCCGCCGCCGGGCGGGCTGGCGGTCCCGTCCCCCGGCGGCGACCCGCTCGAGCAGGCGACGCCGAGCGCCAGCAGCGCGAGCAGACCACGCGACATGCCGCTCACCGCTCGTACAGGTCGGAGACGTCTGCCGCCGCGAGCTCGACCAGGAATCCCCCGATCTTCTTCGTCACCTGCTCGAAGAACAGCTTGCCCTTCTCCGCCGACGCTGCGGCGGGGTCGCCGGACCCCGTGTCGCGGGTCACCTGGGTCCAGCGCCGGGGCGCCCACGCCCACCCTTCGCGTAAGGCGGCGACGCGTGGACGCCGCTGCGAGCCGTCGCCCGCCTCGGCGAGCGGCAGCAGCAGGTCGGGGGCGATGTGCATCATCACGCTCGTCTCGAGGTCGCCGGCGTGGTCACCCGGGACGAAGTGGGGCTTGGGGTCGACCACCGTCCACCAGTTCATCGTGCAGAGAAAGACGCTCGTGCGCGGCTGGAGCTCCCGGATCATCAGCCGGAAGTCGTTCGCCCCGTGCCCGTTGAGGATGACGAGCTTCGACACGCCCTGCTGCGCCAGCGACGCGGCCACGTCCGACAGCACCGCGAGCTGCGTGCCGGGGTTCATGTTCGGCGTGATCGGGATGTCGCTCTGTCCCGTGTTCACGCCGAACGGGATCGTGGGGAGCACCGCGACGCGCGCCCCCGCCTCCCAGGCGATCCGCGCGGACTCGGCGGCGACGTGATCGCACTGGATCACGTCGGTGGCGTACGGCATGTGGTAGTTGTGCGCTTCCGTCGCGCCCCACGGCAGCACGGCGACGTCGAAGCGGGTCTCCTTGACGGCCTTCCAGTTCGTCTCGGCGAGGATGTACGGTCTCGGCGGCATGCGGGAACGCCTCGGGGCGTGGTCGGTTGCGGAGACGCGAGCCATGACTCGCGCACGGCAACTTAACTACGCGCGCGCCACGCCCGCGTCCACCCCCAGCGCTCCGGCCGCGAGTCGGAACGCCCAAAACTGCGTTGACAGGACGAACTGCGACAGGACGAACTGCGACAGGACGAACTGCGACAGGATGAACAGGATGGTGAACAGGATGCGGGCCGCTCGGGAAGCTTCCCGAGCGGCCCGCATCCTGTTCACAATCCTGTTCGTCCTGTCGCAGTTCATCCTGTCGCAGTTCGTCCTGTCGCAGTTCGTCCTGTCAACGCAGTTTTGGGCGTTCCGACT
>DATFPD010000080.1:0-3261 GCA_035265005.1 Gemmatimonadaceae bacterium
GCATTGAACCACGGAGGGCACAGAGGGCACAGAGGGAGCGCCTCCCGGCCGGGAGGCGCTCCCTCTGTGCCCTCTGTGCCCTCCGTGGTTCAATGCCTCTTACTCTACTCGGTTCGTAGAGCTACCGCCGGGTCCACCCGGGCCGCGCGGCGGGCGGGGATGAGCGACGCCGCGACGGCCACCGCCAGCAGGGTCAGCGTGACGCCGCCGAAGACGAGCGGGTCGTGCGGCGACACGTCGAACAGGAGCGGGGCGACGAAGCGGCCGCCCGCCAGCGCGCCTAACGCGCCGAGCGCGATCCCGGCCACGGCGACGCGCATCCCCTCGCCGACGACGAGGCGCAGGACGTGCCCCGTGCGCGCGCCGAGCGCCACCCGCACGCCCAGCTCGTGGGTGCGCTGCGCCACCGTGTAGGCGATCACGCTGTAGAGTCCCACGGCCGCGATCACCAGCGCCAGCACGCCGAACGCGCCGAACATCGTCGCGCCGAGCCGCCACGGGCGCACGTGCGGGTCGATCAGCTCCTGGAGCGGCTTCACCTCGGCGTAGGGGAGGCTCGGGGCGAGCGACTGCACGGCGCGCCGGACCTCGGCGGCGAGCGCCGGCGTGGCCTCGCCCCCGCGCGCGCGCACGAACAGCGCCCGCATCCCCACCGACCACGTCTTCTGCTCGAGCGGGACGTAGTACTGGAGCGCCTCGTCCTCGCGCAGCCGGTCGCGCCGCATGTCGCGGGCGACGCCGGCCACCTGGACGCAGGGGCCCTTCCCCTCCTCCCCGATGTGGAGGCACTTGCCGAGCGGCTCCTTCCCCGGCCAGAGCGTGCGCGCCATCGTCTCGTTGACCACGGCCACGCGCGGCGCGCCCTCGCGGTCCCCCTCGGCGAAGCCGCGGCCGCGGACGATGCGCGTCCCCATCGTCTCGAAGTAGTCCCAGGAGACGGCGTTGATCGTCGGCGAGCCGCCCTTGAAGCTGGGGAGCGAGTCCCATCCTTCCGCGCGGAGGTCGGTGGCGGCACTGGAGTAGAAGGGCGTGGTGGCGGCGACGCTCGCGCGCTCGACGCCCGGGAGCGCGCTCACCCGCTCCTCCGCCCGCTGGTAGAAGGCCTCCACGCCCTCGCGCTTGTAGCCCGCGCTCGGGAGGTCGAGCATCACGACCATCACGCGGCGCGGGTCGAAGCCCATGTCGAGCCCGGCGACGTTGCGCAGGCTGCGCACGAACAGCCCCGCGCCCACGAGCAGGACGACCGAGAGCGCCGCCTGGGCGACGAGCAGCGTCGAGCGCAGGCGCGACTTCTGGTAGGCCCCCTCGCGGGCGCCCGCCTTCAGCGCGCCGACGAGTCCCGGGCGCGCCGTCTGGAGCATCGGCGCGAGGCCGATCAGGAGCCCGGTGGCGACGGCGGCGGCGGCGGCGAACGCGAGGGTGCGCAGGTCCACCGGCGCCGCGTCGGCCCACGCCACCTCGGGGAGCAGGACGGCCCGCGCCGCGTCGCCGCCCCAGCGCGCCAGCGCCAGCCCGGCGGCCGTGCCTAACGTGGCGAGCAGCAGGCCCTCGACCAGGAGCTGGCCGGCGAGGCGGGCCCGGCCGATGCCGAGGGCGATCCGCACCGCGATCTCGCGCCGGCGGCGCGTCGCCCGGGCGAGCAGGAGGTTGGCGACGTTGGCGCAGGCGATCAGCAGCACCACGACCGACACCCCGCCCAGCCACGCCGCCACGGTGGCGTTCTGGCTGCGGAGCGTCTCCGGCGTGCGGGCGGCGATGATCGACGCCACGGCCACCGTCGCCTTCAGCTCGGCCCGCCGGTCCGGCGGCTGGGCGCGGCGGTAGACCTCGGTGGCCTCGACGCTCGCGCGCTCGTGCGTGGCGCCCGGCTTGAGCCGGGTGACGACCTTGATCCAGCGCATGTTGCGCGTGGTCGCCCAGCCCGCGTCGCCGGCGTCGGAGGCCCAGATGGCGGTGGGGACCCAGGCGTCGATCGCGCCCAGCTCGACGCCGGTGAACCCGGCGGGCGCGACGCCGACCACGGTGTAGCTCCGCTTCCCGATCAGGAGCACCTTGCCGAGCGCGTCCGGCGCGCCGCCGAAGTGGCGCCGCCAGAAGGCGTGGCCGATGACCGCCGCCGGCGCGGCCGCCGGGCGGTCGTCGTCAGGCAGCAGGAAGCGCCCGAGCGCCGGGCGCACGCCGACCAGCGCGAAGAAGTTGCCGGTGACCGCCGAGGTGTGGATCTGCTCGGCCGCGGCGCCGCGGCCGAGCGTCTGGTTGATCGTGAAGAACGCCGCCGCGCCGGCGAACGACGGGACGCTGTCGCGCAGGACGACGTAGTCCGGGTAGGAGGTGTTGGAGGCGGTGAACTCCCCCATCCCGGGGAGGATGCGCGTGATGTAGATCCGCGCCAGCCGGTCGGCGTCGCGCGCGTGCGCGGGCGGGCGCAGCAGCAGCCGGTCGACGATGCCGAACATCGTGGCGTTGGCGCCGACGCCGAGCGCGAGGGTGAGCACGACGACCAGGGCGAACCCCGGCTGCCGGCGCAGCCCGCGCGCGGCGTAGCGCAGGTCCTGCCACGCCGCGCCCCACCACTCGGCGCGCCGCTCGCGCCCCAGCCGCTCCCGGTCGATCTCGCTCATGGTGTGTCTCCAGCGGGTGATGTCGCCGAACTCGCGCAGCGCGGTCGCGCGCGCCGCCTCGGGGGCCGCGCCGCGCGCGACCAGCTCCTGCGTGCGCATCTCGAAGTGGAACGCGATCTCCGCGTCCACGTCGGACTCGACGCGGGCCTCGCGGTCGGGGAGGCGGAAGAGGCGGCGGAACGCGGTCATGCCGTTCTCAGCACCTTGAACACCGCCCGCGCGTAGCGCTCCCAGAGCGCGGCGCGGACCCCGAGCTGCTTCCGGCCGGCGGCGGTGAGCTGGTAGTACTTGGCCTTGCGGTTGTTCTCCGACACGCCCCACTCGCTCTCGATCAGGCCGCGCTTCTCGAGGCGGTGCAGCGCGGTGTAGAGCGCGCCGTCCTCGATCTGGAGCTCGTCGCCGGTCGTCTCGCGGATCCAGCGGGCGACGGCGTAGCCGTGCCGCGCCCCCCAGCTCAGCGTCTTGAGCACGAGCACGTCGAGCGTGCCCTGCACCAGCTCCATCTCGTCGGCGGCCATGCTTTCCCCTGAACGTTTGAGGGGAGATGGTAGGGCGCGGGGCGCGGGGTGTCAATAGCGGAGGGGCGCAACGGCGACGGCGAACTGCGACAGGATGAACAGGATGGACAGGATGGGGGCCG
>DATFPD010000081.1:0-2853 GCA_035265005.1 Gemmatimonadaceae bacterium
CACGGCGCCCCTGAATCAGCAGTGGCAGTCGATGGACGACAATCCACTGGGATCGGGCATCTTCTTCCCGGCCTGCCGCGCGCTCGGGAAGCCGCTCAAGCCGCTGATCACGGGCTAGCGCGATGCGATCCCTCACCTGCACCGCCGCGCTGGCACTTGGGGCCTGCGCCTCGTCCGGCACGCGGACGCCGGTGCCGGCGCCGGCCGCGGTTCAAGCCCCCGCGCCGCGGCGCGTACCTAACGAGATCCGCTGGGTGCGGACGTCGGCGGAGTACCAGGCGCTGGCGCGGCAGGCGTACCGGGTGGCCGAGGAGCGGCTGCCGGAGCTGGCGCGCGGGGTGGCGGCCGGGACGTGGGCCGTGATCCTGGACGCCGACGAGACGGTGCTCGACAACTCCGAGTACCAGCGCCGGCGCGCCCTGCTCGACAGCGGCTACACGGACCCGAGCTGGGTGGCGTGGGTGCGCGAGCGCTCGGCGCGCGCGGTCCCGGGCGCGGCCGAGTTCACGCGCCGCGTGCACGAGCTGGGCGGGCGGGTGGCGATCGTCACCAACCGCGCCGACTCGCTCTGCGCCGAGACGCGCGAGAACCTCGGCACCGCCGGCATCGCCGCCGACGTCGTGCTCTGCCAGCCGGGGCGCGAGAGCGACAAGAACCCGCGCTTCGTGCGCATCGAGAGCGGCACCGCCACGCCGGGCGTCCCCGCGATGCGCGTCGTCGCGTGGGTGGGGGACAACATCCAGGACTTCCCCGGCCTGACGCAGCAGGCCGTCCGGAACGACCCGGTCGACGCCCTCGCCGACTTCGGCCGGCGCTTCTTCATCATCCCGAACCCGATGTACGGCTCGTGGGAGCGGAACGCGGAGCAGTGAGGCGGGTGCTCAGCGCGGGGCCGGGCTCGGGCGTAGTGAGAGTGTGGTCAACTGCCTTATTGGCCGCGGCCAATTCCCGCCTTTCCCCAACATACCTGTGCGCATTTCACACCGATCTCTGATTGCCGCCGCGCTCCTGCTGCTCGGCGCGTGCGCGAAGTCCGACTCCGACCAAAGGGGCAACGGGGGCGGCGGCTCGAGCGCGGCCGCCGATGGCGACACCGCCGCGACCGCGCCCGCCGTCGCGGCCGCCGCGCAGGCGATCGGTGCCGACAGCATCCTCGCCCACATCAAGGACCTCTCGGCCGACTCCATGGAGGGGCGCGGGCCGGCGACGCCCGGCGAGGAGAAGACCGCCGCGTATCTCACGAAGCAGTTCAGGGCGCTGGGGCTCCAGCCCGGGAATCCCGACGGGACGTACATCCAGCAGGCGGACCTCATCGGCTACACGTCGCGCCCGACGGCGACCGTGACCGCGGGCGGCAAGGCGATCCCGCTGCGCTTCCCCGACGACTTCGTCGCCAACTCGCGTCATAACCGCGCGCGGACGCAGGTCAGCAGCTCCGACGTCGTCTTCGTCGGCTACGGCGTGCAGGCCCCCGAGTACGGCTGGGACGACTACAAGGGCGTGGACGTGCGCGGCAAGACGATCCTGATGCTGATCAACGACCCGGCGATCCGGGTGGCGGGGGACCCCGACGCTGCGCGCGGGGCAGGCTCTGCGCCCGGAGAAGCCGTCTTGGATACGAGCATGTTTCGTGGCCGCGCGATGACGTACTACGGGCGCTGGACCTACAAGTACGAGATCGCGAGCGCGAAGGGCGCGGCGGCGGCGATCATCATCCACGAGACCGGGCCGGCCGGCTACCCGTTCGAGGTCGTGAAGGGGAGCTACGCCAGCGAGCAGTTCGACGTCATCTCACCCGATGCCGACAAGCGCGTGCCGGTGGAAGGGTGGATCACCCTCGACAAGGCGAAGGCGCTGCTCGCCGCCGCCGGCCAGAGCTTCGACTCGCTCAAGGCCGCGGCGACGCGCAAGGACTTCCGCCCGGTCGCGCTCGACGCGAAGGCGAGCTTCGACGTGCAGATCGCCGCACGGCAGGTGCGGTCGAAGAACCTCGTGGCGAAGCTCCCGGGCGGCGACCGCAAGGACGAGTACGTGATCTACACCGCGCACTGGGACCACCTGGGGCGCGACACGACGGCGAAGGGCGACCAGATCTTCAACGGCGCGGCGGACAACGCGAGCGGCATCGCGGGGATGCTCGAGATCGCGCGCGCGTTCACGAAGCTCCCGTCGCCGCCGCGCCGCTCGGTGCTCTTCCTCGCGGTGACGGCGGAGGAGAAGGGGCTCGTCGGCGCGAAGTTCTACGCCACGCACCCGCTCTACCCGCTCGACCACACCGCGGCCGACATCAACATCGACGAGCTGAACCTGTGGGGGACGACGGGTGACCTCACGGTGGTCGGACTCGGCAACTCGACGATGGATGATCTGCTGACGCGCGTGCTCACGGGGAGCGGCCGCGCGGTGCGCCCGGACCCGCAGCCGGAAAAGGGCTTCTACTACCGCTCCGACCACTTCGAGTTCGCCAAGAAGGGGGTGCCGGCGCTCTACGTGAACCCGGGGGTGGAGTTCGTGGGGAAGCCGGCCGGCTACGGGATGCGGAAGCGCGACGAGTACGAGAGCAAGGACTACCACAAGCCGTCGGACGAGGTGAAGCCCGACTGGGACCTCGCCGGCGCGGTGGAGGACGCGCGCGCGCTGTTCCGCGTCGGCTACCTCGCCGCCCAGGGCGAGGCGCTCCCGCAGTGGAAGCCCGGCACCGAGTTCAAGGCGCGGCGGGACTCGATGATGAAGAAGTGAGCGGCGGATGCTCCGGATCACCCTCGCCGCCCTGCACTGCTCGCGCTGGGGATCGGCTTCGGTGCCGTGCTCGGCCGCGCGTTCGCGCTCGGGCAGCGGCCGGCGAGTGCCGAG
>DATFPD010000082.1:0-12384 GCA_035265005.1 Gemmatimonadaceae bacterium
GGAGCATCGTCTCGTCGTTGAAGGCGAACGAGCGGTTGTCGAAGTTGAGGGTGCCGATGCCGGACCAGGCGCCGTCGGCGACCAGCGTCTTGGCGTGGATCATCGTCGGCAGGTACTCGAAGAGGCGGACGCCGCCGGCGAGCAGGCGCTCGTACTGCGTGCGCCCCGCCCAGCGGGTGCTCTGCACGTCGTTGCGCTCGCCGCTCGTGAGGACGCGCACGTCCACGCCGCGGCGCGCCGCGTCCACCAGCATCTCGACGAACTGGTCGTTCGGGACGAAGTAGGCGTTGGAGACGTACAGCCGCTGGCGCGCGGCGGCGATGGACATCGCCATGAACCGCTCGGCGGCCGTGCTGCCCAGCGTGGGCGCCGCGTAGAGCAGGCCGGCGGTCGTCGAGCCCGCCGCGGGCTCGGTGGCCTCCCCGGGGAAGAACAGCTCGCCGGCGATGAGCGTGCCGGTGGCCTCGGCCCACGCCGCGGCGAAGGTGGCCTGGTGCTGCATCACCGCCGGCCCCTCGAAGCGCACGTTGGTGTCGCGCCACTGGTCCTCGTGCCGCCCGTCGCCGAACCACTTGTCGTCGATCCCGAAGCCGCCGGTGTAGCCGACGGTGCCGTCCAAGACGACGACCCGGATGTGCGAGCGGTGCTGCACCTTGTGCAGCTCCCACCAGCGCGTGGGGCGGAACTCCGCCACCTGCACCCCGCCCGCCTTCAGCCGCTCGATGTAGTCCTTGCCGAGCGGCGCCGAGCCGAACGCGTCGCGAAGGAAGAGCACGCGCACGCCGGCCCGCGCGCGCTCGGTGATGATCTCCGCGAACTCGTCGGCCATCCGCCCCGGCTGGCAGTAGTACATCTGGAGGGTGATCGAGCGCCGAGCCGCGCGCAGGTCCTCCCACAGCCGCGGGTACGTCTCGTCGCCACACGTCATGACCTCGATGCGATGCCCGCTCGTCAGGTGGGACTTGGTGAGCATCGCGATGGTGTCGCAGAACAGCCGGTCCCGCACCGCCGGCGGCCCGTCGTCGCCCGGCGCGCGCATCCGGTGAACCGGCGTCCCGCGGGTGACGTGCAGGAAGCCGACGAACGCGAAGGCGACGGTGACGAGCAGCAGCAGCCCAGCGCCGATCCTGATGACCCAGTCGATCATGCGCGACGCGGATAGAGAAAAAAATCGGACCAGGAAGAGCCCGCTAGGCGGCCGCCAGGCCCGCTACGTCGCGTCCGGCACCGTGTAGGGGTAGCTCTGCGTGTAGTACTCGGCGAAGCCGCGCGCCCGGTAGTTGGGGAGCGCCGCCGGCCCGTCGAGGGTGCAGGTGTGCAGCCAGACGCGGTCGGGGGGCGCGTCGCTCCCCCAGCGCCACGCTTCCTCGACCGCGCGGGTGAGGAGGTGCCCGCCGAGCCGGCGGCCGATGAAGCGGCCGACGAGGCCGAAGTAGACGATCTCGACCGAGTGGTCCTCGGGGTGCGCGCGGAGCTCGAAGAATCCCGCCTCGTCTCCGTCGTACGTCATCACCCACACGCCCACCGACGGGTCGCCGAGGTACGCGGCCAGGTGCGCGTCGCTCCACGCCTCGCGGTCGCGCCAGTAGTAGGGACCCCCGACCTCGCGGTAGAGCGCGCGGTAGCGCTCGACTGGCATCGGCGCCGCGCGCGCGACGCGGACGCGCGGGTCGTCCACCGCCGCCGCGCGGAGCTGGTCGAGGGAGAGCATCTGGAGGTAGGTGCGGACGACGTCTATCTGCGGCATGCGGCGCCAGACGAGTTCGGGTCGAGGGAAGTTCTCCCGGCGCGCCAATTGCGCAACCCGCCGCGCTCAGCGTTCGGCCGATCGCATTCGGACTGATTGGTACAAAGTCGGGACTAATTTTAGTGCGGTTCGTTAGCGTACCTATAGAAATCGACGGCTATACTCCTGGCGTGACGCCATTGACACTTGGACTACCCGGTCCTATTCTTTCGCTCGTGAAGGACAGACGAGCAGAGATCCTCGACACGGCCGCCCGCCTCATGGCCGAGCGCGGCTACACGCAGACATCGGTGGAAGAAGTCATCCGTGAGGCCAAGCTCAGCGGGAAGAGTCACTTCTACCACTACTTCAAATCGAAGGAAGAGCTCGGCTACGAGGTGCTGAACCGCCAGTTCGAGCGCTTCGCCGAGCGGGGGCTGGCGATCCTGCGTGAGCCGATGATCGACCCGCTGGAGCGGCTCAATCTCTTCATCGACTCGCTGGTGACGGTGCAGGCGGCGCAGGGGTGCAAGCGCGGCTGTCCGTTCGGCAACCTGGCGGCGGAGATGGCGGACGCGCACGAGGGATTCCGCGCTCGAATCGAGATGGTGTTCGAGCGCTGGGCGGGGCAGATCCAGTCGCTGTTGTGGGAGGCGCGCGCGCAGCTCGGCGACGACGTCGACGCGGCGCGGCTGTCGCGCTTCATCATCGCCACGCTCGAGGGCGCGCTGCTGATGTCGCGCGTGCAGCGGGACGTGTCGGTGCTGCAGGGGATCGCGGCGGATCTGAAGCGGTTCGTGGCGACGCACGTGCGGGACGGGGCGGGGGCGGCCGTGGTCGCAGCCGGGTAGCGTCGACGCGTTGGTAGAGTGCGGCGGGGCGCGGGCACTCGGGCCCGCGCGCAGACCGCGGGGATGATGCGGGGGTTCGGGGAGAGGACATGGAAGCCATCGACATTCGCATGGGTGACGAGGCCGGCCGCGGCGGCGTGGACGGCGCCTCCGGGAGTGCCGCGCGCGGCGCGAGCGGGGCGAGCGGCGGGCCGCAGCTGTGGTCCGACCGCGAGGTCGTGCTGCCGACCGAGCAGCGCCGCGCCCGCTTCGAGGCCGAGGCGCTGGCACACCTCGACGCGCTCTACAGCTTCGCGCTCAAGCTCGCGCGCAGCCGCGACGACGCCGAGGACCTGGTGTCCGACACCATGCTGCGCGCCTTCGAGCGGTGGGAGCAGTACCACCTCGGCACCAACATCCGCGCCTGGCTGTTCACGATCCTCTACCACGCCTTCGTCAGCCGCAAGCGCCGCATCGACGCCCGCGAGGTCCAGCCGGGCGACGGCGACGGCGAGGGCTGGTCGGCGTTCGAGGCCGTCGGCGAGATCGACCCCGAGGGCCGGTTCTACGACTCGTTCCTCGACGAGGAGATCACCCGCGCGATCGGCAAGCTGCCTGACGAGTACCGCTCGGCGGTGCTGCTGAGCGACGTGCACGAGCTGCGGTACGCGGAGATCGCCGAGATCCTCGGCGTGCCCGAGGGCACCGTGAAGTCGCGCCTGTTCCGCGGCCGGCGGATTCTCCAGAAGAAGCTGGCGAATTACGCGGTGGAGATGGGGTACATCAAGCTGCCGACGCCGACGACGGGCTGAGACGAGATCGGCGACGCGCGTTGCAGGAAGGGCCCCGGACGCCATGCGAGGCGTCCCGGGGCCCTTCGCGCATCGCGCATCGTCTCCTAGGTTTCCGCCTCCGCATCCGTTACCTTCCATCAGGGCTACCGAGCCCATTGCGATCTGGCTTTCGAGCCGCGCATTCATCAATCGACACGGGCCTGGCGCAACGACGGGTCTCTCCTCTGCCGACTGCGGAATGTTTCACGCACGGCAGGACACAGGGGGGGACCATGGGCACCGGCACCACGGTCGAGGCGCGCAGCATCGGCGCGCCGGCAGTCGAGCATAACGGGACACGTCCGGACGGCCCCCATGCGCCCGAGGGCAACCGGCTCCTCAGGTCGCTCGCGCCCGAGTCCTACGCCCGGCTCCTCCCGCTCATGGAGCCGGTGTACCTGCCGGCGAAGTACGTCCTCTGGGAGCCGGAGGCGGCGGTCGAGGCGGTGTACTTCCCGCGCACCTGCGTGTTATCGATCGTCGTCCCGCTGGACGGAGAGAAGCCGGTCGAGGCGGCCACGGTCGGCTGCGAGGGGCTGGCCGGCGTCTCCGTCGCGTTAGGTGGCGAGTCGTCGTCCACCCGGGCCTTCTGCCAGATTCCGGGCGATGCCATGCGCGTCGAGGCCGGCGCGTTCCGGAGCGCGCTCGCCGCCGACCCGGCGCTCCAGCGCCTCACGCTGCGCTACGCCCAGGCGCTGTTCGAGCAGGCGGCGCGGGCGGCGGCGTGCAACGCCCGCCACGAGGTGCAGGAGCGGTGCGCCCGCTGGATCCTGATGACCTACGACCGCGTGGCGGCGAACCCGATCCCGCTGACCCACGAGTTCCTGTCCATCATGCTCGGTGTGCGCCGGGCAAGCGTCACCGTGGCCGTGGGCGCGCTCGCGCAGGCGGGACTCGTCCGCGGCTCCCGCGCCCGCATCTACGTGCTCGACCGCGCCGGCCTCGAGGCGGCGAGCTGCGAGTGCTACACCGTCGTCGCCCGCCGCTACGACCGCCTGCTCAGCGGATAGAACGGCAACTACGAAATACGAAGTCCGAAGTACGGAAGCGGCCTCGGGGCGCAGGAATGTCCCGAGGCCGCTTCCGTACTTCGGACTTCGCACTTTCGTATTTCGTACTTGCCGTTCAGCTTCTCCACCGCGCCCGGTGTCGTGCCGCCTTCGCGCGGTTGCCGCACGTCGCCATGTCACACCAGCGGCGCCGGCCGTTGCGCGTGCCGTCGTAGAACAGGCGCGAGCAGCGCGAGTCCGCGCACCGCCTGACGCGCGCCAGCTCGCCGACGATCAGCGCGTCGGCCGCCGAGTCGACGATCGGGATGAGCAGCCCGGCGAACGCGTCGCCGACGGCGACGAAGCTGCGGACGAAGCTCCCATCCACGCGCGGCTCCACGCGCCGCGTGCCGGCACTGCGGCCGAGGATGCGGTTGATCTCGGCCAGCGCCTCCAGGCGCACCTGGGCGTCCGCGGCGCCGCGCTCGGCGAGGCGGCGCAGCGCGGCCCGCACGCGGCGCGCGTCGGTGATCGCGGCGGCGGCGCCGGCCGGCTGCTGCCCGGCGCGGCGCATCAGCGCCCCCGCGCGCTCGGCGTCGAGCACGCCGGCCGCGTCCATCCAGCCCGCCAGCGCGTCGAAGTCGGTGAGCGCGTCGACGTGCGTGCCGCGGCGGAGCTGCTCGGTGTTGACGAAGTCGAGCCAGAGCCGGTCGGCGACGAAGACGAACGCGCCGGCCTGGCGCCGGCGGTCGCGTAGCGGCGCCGGGGCGGTGGCGGCGGAGTACGTGCTGGTCTCGGGGGCAGCCGATGGCACGGTGAGCATGGCGCGCACAAGCATACCCCGCCCCGATGGGGGGCGGAAGGGGAGCCGCGCGCCCGCGCCGGAAACGCACCCGGCACGCGTCGTGCTCCCCGCGCACGACGCCACAGCGCGAAGCTCGCACACCACCCGACACGCAGGAGAGCGTATGCCGCGAGGCGACAAGGGCGCGTACACCGACAAGCAGAAGCGCAAGGCCGAGCACATCGAGGAGGGCTACGAGAAGCGCGGGGTGTCGAAGAAAACGGCGAAGGCACGCGCCTGGGCGACGGTGAACAAGGAGACGGGCGGCGGCAAGAAGTCCGGCTCGGGGCGCGGCAAGACCGAGTCGCGGGCCTCCTCCAAGAAGGGCGGCCGCATCGGCGGCAAGAGCCAGTCGACCGCGAAGCGCCGCGCCGCCGGGAAGAAGGCCGCGGCCACGAGGAAGCGCAGAGCGTCATGACGGCAACGACGCAGCTTCCAGGATTCTCCCATGACCACCGCCCCCTTCTCCGTCTCGGAGCGCGTGCGATGGGCCGACGTGGATCTCGTCGGCATCATGCGCTACGACGCGTACACGCGCTTCCTGGACGTCGCCGAGAGCGACATGCTGCGGTCGGTGGGGCTGTCGGTGCCGAAGATCGCCGAGCGCTACGACGTGTGGCTGCCGCGGAAGGTGCTCCACGTCGATTACCACGCGCCGGCGCGGCTGGATGACCTGCTGGCGGTGCGGGCGTGGATCGGGCACGTGGGTACGTCGTCGATCAAGCTGAAGTTCGAGATCGCCGACGCCGAGACCGGGGCGCCGCGCGCCTCCGCGCACTTCTTCCTGGTGTGCGTGGGGCGCGCCGACCTCCAGAAGCGTCCGTTGCCGGCCGAGGTCGTGCTGCTCCTCAGGCCTTACGTGACCGGAGAGTAGGGGCCGGGCTTTAGATGGGCCCCTACTCCTCCGTGTGCGTTCGCGCGACACACGCGTCCAGCCCGTAGGACAGCGCGCGCCGGCCGGCGACCGGCGCTCGGGCGCGAAGCGGTGGCGGCGCAAGGCGTTAACGAATACGCCTGACGCTGGTCCCGTTGGTGCGTTGCCCACCGGACGAGCCACGCCGCCGGCCGCGGCGCGCCGTCCAAACCCCGGGGCGCACCGCACCGTCTAACCGATGGGCGCCCTGTTGCCCGCGCCCGCCTGGTACGCCCCCGCTCCCGCCGCCCTCCTTCGCCAGGGACCCCACATGCCCAGTCACCGTCGCCCCGCCCGGCGCTCGATCGCGCGTGCGCTTTCGCGCGTTCTCGGGCGCTCGCTCCCGTTCGCGCTCGCCTGCCTCGCCGCCCACGCCGGGGCCGCGCGCGCGCAGGCCCCCGCCGCTGCGGCGACCGCGTCCCCGGCAGCGGGCGCCACCGGCGCCACCGGGTTCGACCGCGGCGTGCGCGCGTTCGAGGCGCGCCAGTACACGGCCGCGCGCAGCGAGCTGCTGCCGTTCGCGAAGAGCAACCCGCGCCATGCCGGCGCCGCCTACTACCTGGGGCGCGCCTTCTACGCCGACACGAGCTGGGACGACGCGACGAAGTGGCTGGAGAAGGCGGTCGAGCTCGAGCCGCAGAGCTCGCAGTACCACCTCTGGCTCGGAAATGCGTACGGCGCGCAGGCGCAGCGCGCCAACAAGCTGCGGCAGGGCTTCGTCGCCAAGAAGGTGAAGAACGAGTTCGAGCGCGCGGCGGCGCTGGACCCGAACAACCTCGACGCGCGCGAGGGGCTGATGCAGTTCTACCTCCAGGCGCCCGGCTTCATGGGCGGCAGCGTCGACAAGGCGAAGGCGGAAGTCGCCGAGATCGCGCGGCGCAGCCCCTACCGCGGCCACTTCGCGTCGGCGACGCTCTACCGGCGGCAGAAGGACACGGCCGCGGCCGGACGCGAGTGGCAGCAGCTGGTCCGGGACTTCCCCGACAGCGCCGCCGGCTACTACAACCTCGCCGGCTACTACCAGTCCGGCGGCCAGGTGGACAAGGCCTTCGCCACGCTCGACGAGCTGCGCCAGCGCCGCCCGAAGGACATGGCCGCGGTCTACTCGGTCGGGCGCCTCGGCGCCGCCACCGGGCAGCAGCTCGACCGCGCCGAGCAGTCGCTCAGGGCCTACCTCCAGTACGCGCCCGGACCTAACGAGCCGACCCACGCCGGCGCGCACTGGCGGCTGGGGCAGATCCACGAGAAGCGCGGGGACAAGGCCGCCGCGCGCGCCGAGTACGAGACGGCGCTGCGGATGGACCCCAAGCTCAAGGGCGCGCAGGAGTCGCTCAAGGCGCTGAAATGACGAGCAGCGCGCGGCGGCTGCTGCTCTGGCTCACGCTCCTCTGCTCGCTCGCGCCGGCGGCGGCCGCCCGCGCCCAGGGCACGATCGCCGGGACGGTGAGCGACTTCGACCGCGGCGCGCCGATCTCCGACGTGCGCGTGGTGGTGAGCGGGCCGGCGACGACGCGGACGGTGAGCAGCGACGCGCAGGGGCGCTACGTCGTGCGCGGGGTCCCGGCGGGCACCTACACCCTGGCGGTCCACCGCATCGGGTATTCGGCGCAGCGAGCCGTCGACATCGTGGTGCGCGACGGGGAGTCGACCCCGGTCGACCTGCTGCTCTCCGCCGTCCCGGTGCCGCTCTCGGCGGTCGTCGTGACCCCGGGGACGTTTGGCGTGATGTACGAGAACCTCGCCGCGCCGCAGTCGCTCACGCGCGAGGACATCGAGACGCGCCCGCAGCTCGGCGAGGACGTCTACCGCTCGGTCACCCGGCTCCCCGGGATCTCGTCCAACGAGTACTCGGCGAAGTTCCGCGTGCGCGGCGGCGGGAACAACGAAATGCTGGTCCTGCTGGACGGGCTGGAGCTCTACGAGCCGTTCCATCTCAAGGACCTCGACGGCGCGCTGTCGATCATCGACGTGCAGGCGATCGGCGGGGTGGACGTTACCACGGGCGGCTTCTCGGCGGAGTACGGCGACCGCCTGACCGGCGTGTTCGACGTGCGCACGCTCGACGCGCCGGCGGGCGGGCGGACGCGCACCGAGCTGGGGCTGAGCGTCACCAACGCGCGCCTGCTCAACCGCGGGGACTTCGCGGGCGGGCGCGGGCGGTGGCTGGTGAGCGCGCGGCGCGGCTACCTGGACGTCGTGCTCAAGCTGATCGGCGAGGACGACGACCTCAACCCTCGCTACTACGACGCGCTGGCGAAGGTGGAGTACCAGCTCGGGGACGCCCACACCGTCTCGGCGCACCTGCTGCGCGCGGGCGACAGGCTGCGCTTCGTCGAGGACCCCGGCTCCCACCTGACGAGCGGCTACGGCAACACGTACGGCTGGGTCACCTGGCGCGCCACGTTCGAGCGGCTGACCGCGCAGCACGTGCTCTCGGCCGGCGCACTCTCCTGGGATCGCGACGCCGTCGACCTGTTCAACGACCGCGTCCCCCGGGCCACGGTGCGCGACGACCGGAGCTTCCGCTTCGTCGGGCTGCGGGAGGACGCGAGCTTCGAGCTGGGCGCGCGGTCGCTCCTCAAGTGGGGCTTCGACGCGAAGCTCCTGGACGCGCGCTACGACTACGGGCACACGCTGGTGCGCGAGCGCGCGAACGGCGGGCAGGGCGCGCCGACCCGCACCGACACCACGCTCGCCGCACTCGACCCGTCGGGCAGCGAGCTCGGCGCCTACGCCGCGGCGCGCGTACGCCCGCTCCCGCCGCTGGTGATCGAGGCCGGCGCGCGCTACGACCGGCAGTCGTACACGGGCGACGCCGCCGCCAGCCCGCGACTCAACGCGTCGTACGCCGTGGGGCGCGGGCCGAACCCGCTGACGCTCCGCGCCGCGTGGGGACGCTACTCCCAGTCGCAGGGGATCCACGAGATCCAGGTGCAGGACGGCGAGACGGCGTTTCAGCGCGCCGACCTGGCCGAGCACCGCGCGCTCGGCGCCGAGCGCGGGTTCTGGGGGACGCGAGTGCGCGTGGAGGCCTACCAGCGCCGGATGCCGCGCCTGCGCGAGCGGTGGGTGAACCTGGACGGCGGGGTCGAGCTGCTCCCCGAGGTGGAGGAGGACCGCGTGCGCATCGCGCCCGGCGAGGGCGACGCGCGCGGCGTCGAGCTGTTCGTGCAGCGCGAGCCGGGGCGCGGCGCCTTCCAGTGGTCGGGGAGCTACGCCATCGCCCGCGCCGAGGACCGCGTGGGGGGGACGACCGTGCCGCGCGAGCTGGACCAGCGGCACACCCTCTACCTCGACGTCGCCTACCGCCCGCGCGCGAAGTGGCTGCTCAGCGCGGCGTGGCTGTCCCACACCGGCTGGCCGACCACGAAGTCCGAGTTCGCGTTCGAGCAAGTGTCCGCGACCGGCTACCGCCTGACGCGGACGTACGGCCCGCTGTACGGCGAGCGGCTGCCGGCCTACCGGCGGCTGGACGTGCGGGCGACGCGGCAGTTCGCGCTCGGCCGCGGCGGCCGGGTGGCGGTCTTCCTCGACGTCTTCAACGCCCTCGGCCGCGACAACCCGCAGAGCTTCAACTACTTCGTCCGCGGCAGCCCGCCCGGCGCCCCCGTCGTCAGGCGCGAGATCGAGCCGCTCCTGCCGCGGCTGCCGAGCCTGGGGGCGAGCTGGGAATTCTGAACGGCGATTCGCGGTGCGCGATTCGCGAATTGCTCTTACTTCCTCACCGGACTCACGCCGGGATCGGGAACGCCGTTACTCGTCGGAAGCTCACGGGCGCCGCCGCCGTCGCCGTTCGTCGGCTCCGGCACGTCGGCCACCATCTTCCCCATGTAGCTCGGCAGCTCGACGCCGGCGATGTCGCGCAGCACCTGCATCATCGGCGGCAGCGAGCGGCTCATGCTCTGGAGGAAGTTGCCCGTCGCGCTGGAGCCGTTGCCGGCGCCGTTGCCGCCGCCCTCCCAGACGACGACCTTGTCGAACTTGATGTTCGAGATCGCGGTCGCCGCCGTCTGGGCGAGCATCGGCATCTGCTCGACCATCATGAGCTGGAACGCCTCCTTCGCGCCGCCGGCCTTTTCCACCAGCTGGCCTAACGCCTCGGCGCGCTTGGCGAGGATCTCGTACTGGCCGCGGGCCTCGGCCTCGAGCTTGACGTAGATCGCCCGCGCCTCGGCCTCGGCCTCGATCCGGCGCCGCTCGGCGGCCGCCTCGGCCTCGACGATCGTCTTCGCCTTCTCGGCCTTGGCCGGCGCCTCGAGGGCGGCGCGCTGCTCCGCCTCGACCCGCTCGGCCTCGGCCAGCGCGGCGCGCGCCATCGCGCGGTTCTGCGCCTCCTGCACCGCCGCCTCGGCCTCGCGCTTGCGCGTCTCCGAGACCTGGTACGCCTCCGCCTGCTTGACCATCAGCTCGGCGCGCGTGGCGGCGACCATCGCCTGCGACTGCGCCTCGCCGGCCTGCGCGCGGGCGTCGGCGTTGGCGACGGCGACGCGCTTCTTCTGCTCCGCCTCCTTCACCATCGCGTCCCGCTCGAACGCTGCCGTCTGCTCGGCGATGCGCTGCTCCTTGTCGTACTGGGCGATCTTGATCGCCTGCTCGCGCTGCGCCTCCTTGACCTGCGCCTCGCGCTCCAGCATGGCGCGCTGCTCGCCGACCTGCTGCTCCTTGTCCAGCTCGGCCACGCGCACCGCCTGCTCGCGCTTGTTCTCGCGCAGCCCGATCTCGCGCAGCTTCTCGGTCTCCGCGACCTGCACCAGCCGCTCGCGCGCCGCGATCGCGACGCGGATCTCGCCCAGCTTCTCCTGCTCGGCCACGTCGCCGCGCGCCTGCTGCACGGCCTGCGAGGCGGCCTGGCGCCCCATCGCCTCCAGGTAGCCGGCGGAGTCCTTGAGGTCCTTGATGTTCACGTTGATCAGCACGAGACCGAGCTTCTTGAGCTCGGGCTCGAGCTGGTGCTGCACCTTGTGCAGGAAGGCGTCGCGGTCGCGGTTAATCTCGTCGATCCGCATCGACGCGATCACCTGCCGCAGCTGGCCGACGATGATGTCGTGCGCCGCTTCCTCGATCTGCTTGTGGTTCATGTTGAGCAGGCGCATCGCGGCGTTCTGCCGCACCTCGGGCTCGGTGCCGATGGCGACCGTGAAGACGCTCGGCACGCTGACGCGGATGTTCTCGAGCGAGAGGGCGTCCGAGAGCGGCACGTCCATGCGGATCGGCTCCAGGCTCATGTAGTCGTACTCCTGGATCACCGGCCACACGAACGCGCCGCCGCCCGAGATGCACTTGGCCGCATTTCCGCCGCCGACCTTGCCCGAGATCACGAGGATCTGGTTGGCGGGGCAGCGCTTGTAGCGCGAGACGAAGAGCAGGAGCAGGGAGAGCAGGACGACCGCGGCGAGGGCCACGCCGCCGAGCGCCCAGATCTGCGGCCCCCCGAAGTCGACGGGGGTCGTCTGCAGGAGGGCGAGGCTAGCGCGCATCATTGAGCAGCTCCGATGTAGAAGGGGTGCCGACGACTTCGACGGTGTCCGGGCTCACCACGTCGACGACGATGACATCGGCCCCCGTGGGGAGGGCCGCCCGGTCGGCGGTGACCGCCTGGTACTCGACCGTGCGCTCGCGCAGGGTGATGTGCACCTTCCCCTTGCCGGCGCGCGCGCCGGGGACGGTGAGGTAGACGCGGGCGCTCTGGCCGAGCGCCTCCTCGACGTGCACGGCGGCGTCGCCCTCCAGGCGCAGCATCGCGCGCATGGCGGCGGCGACGCCGAGCATCGCCCCGCCGCCCACCGCGAGCGCGGCGGGGGTGGCGACCCAGGCGTCGGCGCCGGCGGCGGAGAGGGCGGCCCCGGCGACGCCGAAGAAGGCGACGCCGGCGGCGATCGCGCGCACGCTCAGCAGGTTGAGCCCCTCGGCCTCGCCGTACCCGTGCGCCAGCTCGTGGTCCCCGGCGCCGTCCGCGCCGTGGTCCGCGCCGGCGATGCCGAGCAGGAGCTGGGCGACGAGCACCACGCCGCCGACGACGGCGCAGGCGACGAACAGAGTGTGCATAACGCGGGGGGACTCCACTGGTTGCGTCACACTACGGGCGCGCGGCGCGCCGCGTTTCGCCCGGCGGAGGCCGCGCTCCCCCTTGAACTTACGCCCTCCCCCCGCTACACGCCAACCGCCCGCCAGGCCCGGCGCGTCGCCGGCCGGCGGGCGCGGCCGCCCGGCCCGCCGGCCGGCGACGCGCCGGGCCTAACGACCCTTGCC
>DATFPD010000083.1:0-6633 GCA_035265005.1 Gemmatimonadaceae bacterium
GAGCGTGGCGCCGGCATCGGGGACGAAGTGGAGCGCGTTGGCGAGGAGCAGCCCGTCGAGCGACGCCGGGACGCCGAGGGGGCGGGTGAAGTCCGCTTCGACGACGATCACGCGGGCGGCGTCTCGCGATTCGCGGGCGGCGAGCGCGCGCAGCGACTCGACCGAGCGCGGGTCGCGGTCGACCGCGTAGACCGTCCCGCCGGCTCCGAGCAGCGCGGCCAGCGCGCGGGTGAACGTGCCGCCGCCGGCGCCGAGGTCGGCCCACGTGGCGCCGGCGGCGGCGGGGCGCGCGGGGGCGAGCAGGGCGAGCGCTTCGGCGGCGGTCACGTGGCGCGGACCGCCCTCAAGGCCGAAGGCGCTCGTCCAGGAACCCGAACACGTCCGGCTCCCACGCCGCCACCCGCAGGTGGATGAGGCTATGGCCCTCCGACGCGGAGCGGCCGACGGCGGGGTAGATCTTCAGCGTGTGACGCTTCCCGAGCCGCGCGGTCTCGGCCGCGAGCGCCTCCCCCGGCGCGACGGAGAAGTCGTTCGCGGCGTAGACGTGGAAGACGGGCACCGCCGTGCGGGACGCGGCGGCGAGGAGCCGGGCGCGCAGGCTCGGCGAGCGCGCCCAGCTCCCGGCAGCGCCCGCGAAGTTGACCGCCGCCCGCAGCGTACTGTCGCGCTCGGCCATGAGCAGGGCGATCGAGCCCCCGAAGGAGTGCCCCGCCACCGCGACCCGGCGCGCGTCCACCTCGGGCAGGGCGCGCAGCCCCGCGAGCCCTGCGAGGGCGTCGTCGAGCTCGGCGCCCTCCAGCAGCTCCAGCTGCAGCCGGTTCCGCCCTTCGGGCCTGCGTGCCGCCAGCTCGCGGTTCCAGAGGTCGGTGCTGTTCTCGCCCTGGCCGGCGGAGAGACCGGTCCCGCGGCGGAGCAGATACAGGAAGACGTACCCGTGCCGGGCGAACACCGGCCCCAGCACCTCGCCCTGCCACTCCATGGGGTGCTCGGCGCGATCGCCGGCGGGGCCGCGGGCGCCGTGTCCACTCCCGTGGTTGAACAGGACGGCGGGGAATGGGCCGCGACCCGCCGGACGCCACAGCAGCGCGCGCAACTCGAGCGCTCCACTTCGCACGACGACCGTGTCGGGCGCGGCGGGGGACTGTGCGGCAGCCGGGGCTGTGGCCGCGATGGCGATCGCCACGATGCCCAGGCCGCGCAGCGACAGCCGCGCGACCGGCCGCACGCCGAGGTGCCTCGTGCGGCGCGCGACGCTCACGGCTCCTCGTCGGCGGGCGAGAAGCGCACGCCCGAGGCACCCATCGCCTCCAGAACGTCCTTCACTCGATCGCTCACGGCGATGTAGCCGGTGGTGCGGAGCCGGAGCACGTCCGCGCCGGATACCATCCGCGGCTCGAGGACGACGCGCCGGGCCGATACGTCCGCGCCGGGCCGGAGCTCGCCACACTCGGGGCAGAGCGCCGCGGGGTCGACGCCGACCGGCGGCCCGTTGGACACCGCATCGACGAACATGTGATAGCAGGCGCCCAGCGTGGCGGGATCACTGCCCTTCCAGAGCTGGCGTACCTCGGCGCGATGCGAGTCGTGCTCGCTCAGCGCCGTCTGCATCTCGCGACGCGACACCAGCTCGAGCCGCACGCGCCCGAAGACAGCGCCCGTGGCGCCCAGCGCTCGCCAGGCGTCGTGGACGCGTTCCGAGACGAGCCGGGTCAGGATGCCCAGCAGCATGACATCGCCCTGCAGCGGCCCGAACACGCGCACGACCAGCGGCTCGAAGCGGTCGCCGGGACGGAGCGGTAGCAGCGCCGGGTCGATCTGGCCCGCGAGCGAGGGTTCCAGCTCCGCGCGAAGCTGGTCGAACTCGGCTCGGCGCACGCGATGCTCGTAGCCGCGCCTGGGGGACAGCTCCGGACGGCCGCGCAGCTCGGGCGGGCACTCGATGGGGAGAACGCGCTCGTCGATCGGGAGGCGGGCACACGTGCGGCAGGCGAGAGCCAGCGGAAGCACGTAGGGGGCGGCGAGCTGCTGACCGTTGTCGTAGAGCAGCCATTGCCAGTCTTCGTAATCGTACCCCGTGTTCAGCCACCAGAACGGCAGGCGTGTCAATTGGACGGAACCTCGCGCACTCCCCGCCGCGCCATCACCGCCACCGCCACCGCCAGCACCACGCCGGCGACGACCATCCCGACCCCGACCCGCGAGAGCAGGTAGTAGTGGTCGGCGAGCCGCAGCGCGGCGAAGGGGAGCGCCCCGGGTGTCGGCGGCAGGCCGGCGCGCAGCGAGCGCAGGCCGAGGTAGCCGCGCAGCCAGCAGAGCCCGCCCGCCAGCAGCAGCGCCAGGACGAGGAGGTCGAGGAGGCGGGCGGCGCGGGAGACGGGGGGGCGGCGGCGGGACTCGGACATGTCGCGGGCGGAGAGGCGGGGGAAGGAGGCACCTAACGGCTACGGGGCGAGTCCGACGCGCGGGTCTCCGAGCAGGTCGGCTCCAGGTCGTACGGCACGTAGTAATAGCGGTGCCAGCGCCGCACGGCCGCGCCCGCCGAGTCGCCCGTCACACTCAGGTGGATCCCCTCGTGGCTGGTGCAGGCGCCGAACGACTCGGCGCGCCCGTCGCCGTCCAGGTCCCCCGCCGCCGAGTCGCCGCGCAGCGTGACCAGCCCCGCGCCCCAGGTGATGGCGATGCCGAGCCCTGACCGCGCACTGGGCGCGTCAGTGCGCATGTCGCCGCCGTGGGGCGCGAGGACCACGTCGTAGGCGGCGTACTCCGGCGCGTCACCCGCCTCGCCGCCCATCACCGCGCCCCATTCGTCGCCCGGCTCCGTACAGGGCCGGTCGCGCTTCGCCCGCACCTGCCCGCTCCCGAGTCGCTGCGGCCGGTCCGGGAACACCAGCAGGACCGGCGTGCCCGCTCTGAGCGACGAGTCGGCGACCACCAGGCAGGGCCCCGCATCGCGCGAGTCCTGGAGCACGCCCACGCGGCGCGAGTAGGAGAATGGGGCCGTGGGCACCGGCGGCGGCGCCGGTGCGGACGAGTCGCCTATCGGAGCGGCGGGCGCGCCAGTCGTCGCCGTGCGGGGGGAGTCTGCCGCCGGCGCGGGCGCCCGACCGCCCCCGCCGCACGCCGTGGTCGCGGCGCAGGCGGCGAGCATCGCGAGGATCGCGAGGGCCGCCGCCGCGCTCACCTAACGAGCTTCTCCAGGAACTGCTTGCGCGCCTTGGCCACCTTGGGCGCGACCACCGCCCGGCAGTAGCCCTGGCCGGGGTTTCGCGCGAAGTAGTCCTGGTGGTACGACTCGGCCGCGTAGAACTCCGGCGCCGGCTCGATCGCGGTGACGATCGGGTCGTCCCACCGCCCCTCGGCCTCCAGCTCGGCGACGGCGCGCTCGGCCTCGCCCTGCTGTTCCGGGGAGAGGTAGTAGATCACCGAGCGGTACTGCGTCCCGACGTCGGCGCCCTGGCGGTTCAGCGTGGTGGGGTCGTGGATCGTGAACAGGACGTCGAGCAGGTCGCGGTAGGTGACGACCGACGGGTCGTACGTGACGCGAACGACCTCGGCGTGGCCGGTCATGCCGGTGCACACTTCCTCGTAGCTCGGGCGCGGGGAGTCGCCGCCGGCGTAGCCGGACTCCACGCGCGCCACGCCCCTGAGCTGCCGGTAGACGGCGTCGAGGCACCAGAAGCATCCGCCGCCGAAGATGGCGGTCTCGGAGCGGGCCGCGGTCATCGCTCCCCCGGCTCCGGATTCTCGACCGGGACGCCAGGCGGCCGACCCGGCATGGGGTCGACGATCTTCACGGGCGTCGTCTCGGGATCGGGGCGTGGGTCCGGTCGCGGCGACGGACGCGGCTCCGGCGTGGGATCGCGCTCGGGCGGCGATGGGGCCGGGGTTGGCGACGGGTCCACCTGGGGCTTCGCTGGATCGCGCTCGGGCTGCGGCGCGGGCGTGGGCTCGGGGGTGGGGTCCACCCGCGGCGGCGGTGGGATCTCAGGGGCGGTCATGCGGAGAATCTACCGCATCGTCCAGGCCGACTCCGGCCGGCACGCCGACGGATTCGAGCGGCCGCCGTGGGGGAGGATGCCCCGGGTACGTCGCCGGTGAGGTGGAGGAAATATTCCCTCTTGGCGGGAAACATTCCCTGGGTCTCGACCACCGAAGCACAGTCCCTCACTCCCCCATCACCGCCTCCCGCATCTCCCGGAACACCCGCGCCAGCTCCTTCCCCGAGTAGTGCGCGTTCAGCCCACTCGGGTTCGGCAGCACCCACACCAGCGTCTCGCCGATCCGATCCGGCTGCGGGCCGAGCCGCGCGTCCGGGCGCGCGAACGCCGCTCGATAGGCGCCGATGCCGAGTACCGCCAGCGCGCGCGGGCGGTGGCGCCGCACCTTCGCCGCCAGCCGCCGCCCGCCGGCGACCAGCTCGTCAGGCGCGAGCTCGTCGGCCCGCGCGCTCGCCCGCGGCACGACGTTCGTGATCCCGAGGCCGAGCTTCAACAGCTCGCGCTCCTCCGCCGGCGCGTAGACGCGGGGCGTGAACCCGGCCGCGTGCAGCGTCGGCCAGAACCGGTTCCCCGGGCGCGCGAAGTGGTGCCCCGTGTACGCCGAGTAGAGCCCGGGGTTGATGCCGCAGAAGAGCACCGCGAGCCCCGGCGCGATGACGTCCCGGAGCGTGCGGTCGACGGAGGCGAGCAGCTGGGCGCGGGTCGGGGAGGCCATGGTGCGTGTTGCGTGCTGCGTGCTGCGTGGTGCGTGTGGTTGGTTGATAGGCGCGACGAACTCAAACCCGCCAGTCGACGACACGCAACACGCAGCACGCAGCACGCAACACCCAGCGGGCACCCCGTCCCAGCCCTCTGGCGCCCCGACCCGCCCCGGGACACTCATGCAGCACAGAAAGGAGGTCGCCATGACACCACGCGCGCCCGGCGGGCGGATCGTGCGCATCGCGCTCGACGCCGAGTCGGCCGAGACGCTCTACCGGCAGGTCTACCGCGCCATCCGCGCCGCGATTCTCGAGGGGCGGCTGGGGCCCCGCACGCGGCTGCCGTCGACGCGGGGGCTCGCGCGCGACCTGGGCGTCTCGCGCAGCACGGTCGTGCAGGCGTACGAGCAGCTCCGCGCCGAGGGGTACGTGGACGGCCGCATCGGCTCCGGGACGCGCGTCAGCGCGATGGTGCCGGACTCGCTGCTGCGGCTGCACGACGCCCGCGGCGCGCGCCCCGCGCCGCCCGCGCTCTCGTCAGGCGCGGGCGGCACCGCGGGCGGCACCGCGGGCGTCGCCGCCGGCGCGTTCGCGGGCCGGCCCTCGGCGCGCGGGGAGGCGCTGGCCGCGGTGCCGCGTCGGCTGCTCGACGTCCGGTGGCTGGCGCCCCGCGCGTTCCGCGGCGGCGTGCCGGCGGTGGACGTCTTCCCGGTCGAGATCTGGGGGCGGCTGATGGCCCGGCGCTGGCGCCTGACGCCGCCGCGACTCCTCTCCTACGGCGACCCCTTCGGCCACCCGCCGCTCCGGGCCGCGGTGGCCGAGTACCTGAACGCGGCCCGCGGCGTCCGCTGCACCCCCGAGCAGGTGCTCATCACCGCCGGCTCGCAGCAGGCCCTCGACCTCTGCGCCCGCACGCTGCTCGACCCCGGCGACCGCGCGTGGGTCGAGGACCCGGGCTACCTCGGCGCGCGCGGCGCCATCGTCGCCGCCGGCGCGCAGCCGGTCCCCGTCCCGGTGGACGCCGAGGGGCTCGACGTGGCCGCCGGGCGCGAGCGCTGCCCGCGGGCGCGGCTGGCGTTCGTCACGCCATCGCGACAGCTCCCGCTCGGCATGACGATGTCGGCGTCGCGCCGCCTGGCGCTGCTGGAGTGGGCGGCGCGCGCCGGCGCGTGGGTGATCGAGGACGACTACGACAGCGAGTTCCGCTACGCCTCCCGCCCCCTCGCCGCCCTCCAGGGCCTCGACCCGCACGGCTGCGTGCTGTACGTCGGCACCTTCAGCAAGGTGATGTTCCCGTCGCTCCGCCTCGGCTACCTGGTGGTGCCGCCGCGGCTGGCGGAGGCGTTCGCCGCCGCGCGCCACTTCGCCGACTACTGCCCGCCGTACCTGGAGCAGGCCGTTATATCGGACTTCATCACCGAGGGCCACTTCGAGCGACACATCCGCCGCATGCGCACGATCTACCGCGAGCGCCAGGCGGTGCTCCTCGAGCTCGCGCGCCACCACCTCGCCGGCCTGGTCGACGTGCCCCCGGCCGAGGCGGGGATGACGCTCGTCGGCTGGCTCCCCCCGGGCGCCGACGACGACGCGGCCGCCCGCGCCGCCGGCCGCGCCGGGGTGGACGTGATGCCGCTCTCGCCCTTCGCGATGACGCCGGGGCTGCTGCGCCCCGGACTCCTCCTCGGCTACGCCGGGATCGCCGAGCCGGACCTGCGCGACGGCGTGGCGAAGCTGGCGCGCGCGTTAGGCGAGAGCCGGGAGTGGCGGAGGGCGACGGCGTAAGGCTGGTCCGTGATCCGTGTTGCGTGGTGCGTGAGGTTGACAGCGGACCGGGAGAGACTCGCTCACCCCGCTTGCAACCTCACGCACCACGCAACACGGATCACGGATCAGCCCTTCACGTCGCTTCCGGCGCCGGCACCTCGTCGTTCTGG
>DATFPD010000084.1:0-18644 GCA_035265005.1 Gemmatimonadaceae bacterium
GTCGCTGCGCCGGACGCGCCGGTACTCGGGGTCGTGGCGCAGCAGGTAGGTCAGCTCGGCCCCCTCCTGCACCAGGTTCAGCCGCGACAGCCCCTTGACCTTCTCGTCGAACCCGGCGATGCCGAGCATCTCGCTCAGCAGCCGCCCCGAGTCGTTGAAGCTGAGCGTCTGGTCGAAATCGCTCACGAACAGGTAGCGCTTCGTCATCGCCCGCCTACTTCCGCACGCGGGCGGCGGAGGCCGAACCGTAGAGGCGGCGCACCTCCGCCTCCTCCTCGGCCGGCGTGAGGACGCGGATCACGCCCGGCGGGTGGAACACCGTCGGCGCCATCTGCGCGGCACCCGCGTCGCCGCCGGCCGCGCGCTGCCGCTCCATCGTCCCGGCCGCCGCGCGGCGCGGCGAGCGCTTCGTGCGGAACCACGTACGGGCGACCGCGCGCAACTCGTCCAGCACGCTCCGCCAATCTTCAGCCGGCGATCCCGCCGACCACATGAACACCGTCATTGGACTCTCCTGATTCACGGCATCTGCTTCCTGCAGATGAGAGTTAGGCGGTGCCGGGAGGGGAGTCCAAGACATCTTTGATGGGGTGCGATACCTCGTGGGTCTGAGTGGGATGTGATGTACGACACCAGGTAGACCGTCGAGCGGCGGGGTGTCAGTCGCCGCCGCTCCGGCCTTATCTGGTCCGTCGCGAGCCGCGCGCCTTCCGCGCGCGCGGCCGGTCGCTCGCGGCCGCGGGCGGCGACGCCGCGTCGGTCCCGCCGCCGTCGATCTGCGTCAGCGACGTGGGCTGGTCGGCGGGGACGGCGCCGGGCTGGGTGGCCACGTAGGCGCCGATCAGGTTCGCGTGCCGGAGGACCGCGCCGTCGTCGGCGCCGGAGAGGAGGCCGGCGAGCAGCACGGCGAGGAAGGCGTCGCCGGCGCCGACGGTGTCGCGCACCTCGACCTCGAAGCCGGGGTGCTCGGTCCACCGCCCGTCGCGCCACAGCGCCGCTCCGCCGCGCCCGCGCGTGACGCACACGACGCGACAGTCGAACTCCTCGGCGACCGACGCGGCCACCTCGCGCGGCCGGCCGCGGAGACCGAACCAGTCGGCGATCCGCCGCAGCTCGCCCTCGTTGGCCTTCACCACGTCGGCGCGGCGGAGCGACCGGCGCACGACCTCGCGGTCGTCGTACGGCGGGCGGAGGTTCACGTCGAACACCATCAGCGCCTCGGTCTCCCACAGGCGCTCGATCGTCGCGCGCGAGACCGCGCGGCGCTGCGCCAGACTCCCGAAGACGATCGCGCGCGCGTCGGCGGCGCGCCGGAGCAGCGCCTCGGCCGGCGCGATCGCGTCCCAGGCCACCGGCCCGACGATCTCGAACTCGGCGTTGCCGTCGTCGTCCACCGTCACCCGCACGAACCCGGTCGGCAGCGCGGGGTCGACCTCGATCAGCTCCGTGCCGACGCCGTAGCGCGCGGCCCGCCGCAGCACTTCCTCGCCCAGGAAGTCGGCGCCGACGCGGCTCACCATCGCCACCGGAAGCCCGGCGGCGCGCAGATGGCAGGCGACGTTGAACGGCGCGCCGCCGAGGAACAGCCCCGCCGGCAGCGCGTCCCACAGCACCTCGCCCACGCACAGGATCTCCGATCTCGCCATGCCGGCAAGGTGCCGGCGCCGGCGGGCATGTCAAGGCGGCGGCGGCGGCTCTTGCCGCCGCCGCCGCCGCTCCCAATTTGGCTGTCATGGAGCGGTCGCATCGCGAGCCGGTGAACGGCTGGCTGCACTTCGGCGGGGCCGTGCTCGCGCTGGCGGGGCTCGCCGTGCTCGTGCTGGAGGCGCGCGGGCAGCGCTCGCTCCGGCATCTCGCCGCCGCCGTGAGCTTCGGGGGCACGTCCACGCTCCTCTTCGGCGCCAGCGCGCTCTACCACCTGCGGCCGGCGTCCCGCCGGGCGTCGCTCTACCGGCGACTGGATCACGCGATGATCTACGTCTTCATCGCCGGGACGTACACCGCGGTGTGTCTGGTCCCGCTCTGGGATGCCGCGGCCGGCCGGGTGCTGCTCGCCCTCGTCTGGCTGCTGGCGCTGGCGGGCGTGGTCGTCGAGGCGCTGCCGGTGCGGCCGCCGCGCGGGGTGGCCACCGCGCTCTACCTCGCGCTCGGCTGGATCGGCCTGGTCGCGGGCCCCACGTTCGTGCGCCAGGCGCCGCCGGGGATGCTGCGCTGGCTGTTCGTCGGCGGAGTGCTCTACACGGCCGGCGCGATCGTGTACTGGCAGAAGTGGCCGCGGGGGCGGCCCGGGCTCTTCGGCTTCCACGAGCTGTGGCACGCGTGCGTGGTCCTGGGGTGCGCCAGCCACTACTGGGCCGTGCTCGGGTTCGTGCGTTGAACAGCGTGCCGCCGAGGACCAGCCCCGCCGCCGGCGTGGTCACGGCGGGCAATCTACGGCTCGCGCGCCCGCTTGCGCGCCCGCTTGCGCGCCTGCGCGGCGCGGCCCAGCTTACGCGGCGCGTGCGGGACGCGACCGGTCCGCGGAAAGGGCAGCGCTCACCCGAGTGTACCGCTGGACCACGTCGTGACCTCTTTCGGGCCGAACGTGCGGACGCCGGCCGTCACGAAGGAGGCCAGCATGACCGCGCCGTTCCGCCGTTCCCTTCCCCCGCACGCCGACCTCGGGCAGCAGCGCACGCTGGCGAAGGAGCTGCTGCGCGCCTTCCACGCCGGCGACCCCGAGGCGCGCACCCGCGTCCGCGCCGCGCTGCCGGACAAGCCGACGATCAAGCTCGCCGACGCGCAGTTCGCGCTCGCCCGCGAGTACGGCTTCGCGAGCTGGGGTGACCTGAAGCGCGCGCTGGACGCCCGTCCACTCCAGCGCCTGCGCGACGCCGTGCAGGCCGGCGACGCGGCGGCGATGCGGGCGCTGCTCTCACGCCACGCCGGGCTGCGGGCGACGATCAACGCGCCGCTCTTCTCGTTCGACTCCCCCGCGATCGTCCACGCGGCGTCGCGGGGCGACGTCCCGACGATCGACGTGCTGCTGGAGTTCGGCGCCGACCCGAACCGCCGGAGCGACTGGTGGGCGGGCGGCTTCCACGCGTTGCACTCGGTCCGGGGCGGCGAGGCCGCCGACCGTCTGCTCGCCGCGGGCGCCGTGCCCGACGCCTGCGCGGCCGCCCACCTCGACCGTCCCGAACTGCTCGAGCGCCTGCTGGCCGAGGACCCCGCGCGCGCGCACGAGCGCGGCGGCGACGGGCAGACGCCGCTCCACTTCGCCCGCTCGCGCGCCGTGGCCGACCTGCTGCTCGCCGCCAGCGCCGACGTGGACGCCCGCGACGTGGACCACCGCGCGACGCCGGCGCAGTGGATGCTGGAGCGCCGGCGCGGTGCGGGCCGCTACGAGCTGGCACGCTACCTGGTGGTGGAGCGCGGGGCGGCGGCCGACATCTTCCTCGCCGCCGCGCTGGGCCTCGCCGACCGGGTGCGCGCCATGCTCGACGCCGACCCGTCGCTGCTCCGGCTGCTCACCGGTCAGGGCGAGTACGGCGAGCGGCCGCCGAGCAGCTACCACATCTACACGTGGACCATCGGCGCGAGCCTGACGCCGCTCGAGGTGGCGGCGCAGTTCGAGCAGCCGGAGGCGCTCGCCGCGATGCGCGGCTTCGCCTCGCCGACCCGGCGCTTCGTGAGCGCGTGCATGACGGGCGACGAGGAGGGGGCGCGGGCGCTGGCGCGGGCGCAGCCGGGGGTCGTGCGGTCGCTGGCGGCGGACGAGCAGCGCGCGCTGCCGCACGCGGCGTGGCACGGCAACGCGCGCACGGTGGCGCTCATGCTCGAGCTGGGCTTCGACCCCACCGTGCCGGGCCACGATGGCGGCACGGCGCTGCACTGTGCGGCGTGGCAAGGGTCGGCGGCGAGCGTCGCCGCCATTCTCCGCCATCCCGACGCCCGCTCGCTGGTGGCGCTCCGCGACGCCTTCTACGGCGCCACGCCGCTCGGCTGGTGCTGCCACGGCTCCCTGCACGGCAACCCGGCGGGCCAGCACGCCGAAGTCGCGCGGCTGCTGCTGGCGGCGGGGGCGACGCCGGGCCCGGACAGCGAGCACGCCTCCGAGGCGGTGCGCACCGCGATCGATGCGTGGATGGTCGAGCGACAGCGCTGAATCACTGAGGAGAGGCAACGGCAACGGCTTTGACAGGACGAACTGCGACAGGATGCACAGGATGGTGAACAGGATGAAGTACCTCGGGATGCATCCCGGCGGGTCGTCATCCTGTTCACCATCCTGTGCATCCTGTCAAAATGCGGTTGCTGTTGCCGTCGCCGTCTCGGCGGCTGCCCTCGAACTGACCCAGTACCCACGAAGGGCGTGGCAAGGCGCGGCATGCGCGTTGCCTGCCATGGCGGAGCCGCACACCTCGAGAGGTCTCGCCCATGCGCGTCTACACCGTGCACGCCCTCCGCATTCTCGCGCCACTCGCGCTCGCCGCCGCCGCCGCCGCCTGCGGCGATCCCGTCGTCGGCCCGGCCGCCGACAGCTACGACGTCGGGACGACGCCGGCGGCGGCGCGCGCGGGCCGGCAGTCGGTCGTGCTCGTCGGCGCGGGCGACATCGCCGACTGCGCGTCGTCCGGCGACGAGGCCACGGCCGCCATCCTGGACACGATCGCCGGGACCGTCTTCACGGCTGGCGACAACGCCTACCCCAACGGCTCGCCGCTCGACTTCGCCACCTGCTACGAGCCCAGCTGGGGGCGGCACCGGGCCCGCACGCGGCCGGCCATCGGCAACCACGAGTACCTGACGCCGGGCGCCGCGGGGTACTTCGCGTACTTCGCCGAGCGCTCGGCGCCGCCCTTCGGCTACTACAGCTACGACGCCGGCGCGTGGCACGTCGTGGTGCTCAACAGCATGCTGGCCTACGTGAACGACCCGCTCCAGGAGAGCTGGCTCCGCGCCGACCTGGCCGCGCATCGCGCGAGGTGCACGCTCGCCTACTTCCACCACCCGCGCTTCAGCTCCGGCAACCACGGCAGCCAGCCGATGATGCGCCGCCTCTGGCGGATCCTGTACAACGCGGGCGCGGACGTAGTGATCTCGGGGCACGACCACGACTACGAGCGCTTCGCGCCCCAGACGCCCGACGGCGTGGCCGACCCGCGGCGCGGCATCCGGGAGTTCGTCGTCGGGACGGGCGGGGCCAGCCTGTACGAGTTCCGCGAGCCGATCCCGAACAGCGAGGTCCGCTACAACGCGTCGTTCGGCGTGCTGAAGCTCACGCTCGACCGGCGCGGCTACAGCTGGCGGTACATCCCGACCGAGGGCACCTTCGCCGACGCCGGCAGCGACCGCTGCCATTGACCAGTCCGGCCGTTGCCGCGCGAGTCCTACTCCCCGCGCAGCGCCTCGGTGGGGCTCACGCGCGAGGCGCGCCAGGCCGGGACGTAGGCGGCGCCCATCGCCACCGCCGCCAGCACCACCGCGGCAGCGGCGACCACCGCCGGGTCGTGCCCCTCGAGGCCGAACAGGAGCGACTGCGCCGCGCGCCCCAGCCCCAGCGCCCCCACCACGCCGGCCGCGCCGCCGACGAGCGCCATCCGCCCCATCTGGCCCATCACGAGGGCGCGGACGCGGCGCGCGTCGGCACCTAACGCCATGCGCAGGCCGATCTCCCTCGTCCGCTGGGCGACCACGTAGGCCAGCACGCCGTAGAGCCCGACCGCGGAGAGCAGCGTCGCCAGCACGGCGAATCCCGTCGAGAGCGCGCCGATCATGCGGTCGAGGTAGACGTTCTCGCGCACCGTCTGCGGCATCGTCTTCAGCAGCGCCACCGGCAGCGCGGGGTCGATCCGCCCGACCGCCGCGGCGATGCCGTGCAGCATCTGCTCGGGCGCGCGCGACGTCCGAACGTAGAACGCCGCCGCGCTGACGGCGCTGTCCTGCCGGTACGCCGCGTAGACCAGCGCCGTCGCCCCCTGCTTCACGTCGCTGTAGCCGGCGTCCCGAGCGAGGCCGACGATCTCGAAGTCGAGTGCGTTGGCGGGCGACTGGCCGTCGAACGCCATCCGCTTGCCGACCGGGTTCCGCCCGAGCCCGAACTTCTTCGCGAATTCCTCGGTGACCACGGCGACCATCGGCGCCCCCACGCGATCGGCGGCGGTGAATTCGCGGCCGGCGATGACGGGGATGCCCATCGTGCGGAAGAAGCCGGGGCCGACCTTGGCGATGCGGGTGTTGGCGTCGGTGTCCGGTCCGCGCGCGAACCCCTCCACGCGCACGTTCCCGCCCGAGCTGCTCCCGATGAGCAGCGGGGTGTCCGAGACGGCGGCGCCCTCCACCCCGGGCAGGGCGCCGACCTCGTCCTCGACGCGGGCGAGCAGCGCGAACGCCTTCCCGCGCTGGTAGCCGCTCAGCTCGGGGAGCAGCGCGAAGGTGACGAGGCGATCCACGTCGAGCCCCAGCTCCACGCGGCTCACGTTGCGCAGGCTCTTGATGAAGAGTCCGGCCGCCGCGAGCAGCGCCATGGACAGCGCGATCTGCGCCGTGACGAGTACCGTCCGGAAGCGGGCCGCCCCGCGGCTCCCGCCCGAGATCTGCCCCGCGCCCGAGCGGACGGCGGCGATGAGGTTGGGGCGGGTGGCGTGGAGCGCCGGGAAGAGCCCGAACAGGAGCCCCGTGCCGAGTGCGACCGCGGCGGCGAAGGCGAGCACCGACGGCCGGATGTCGAGCGCCAGCGCCGGCCCCAGCCCGAGCGTGGCGTCCGGGAGGAACGACCCGATGAGGGCGAGCGTCCCGTGCGCCACGACCAGGCTCGCCGCGCCGCCGAGCGCCGACAGGGCCAGCGACTCGACCAGCAGCTGCCTGACGAGCTGCCACCGCCGCGCGCCGAGCGACATCCGCACGGCGACCTCGGTCGCGCGGGCGGCGCCGCGGACGAGGAGCAGGTTGGCGATGTTGGCGCACGCGATCAGCACGACGAGTGCGGTGATCCCGAGCAGGAAGATCATCGGCGTGCGCGTCACTCCGCGCAGGCTGCTCTGCCCGTGGCGCCCGTCCTCGACGCTCACGTTCTTGGCCTTGAACTTCGCCATCGTCTGGGCGCTCAGCCCCTGCTGGAGCGGCGCCTCGACGTCGGCCAGGATGGCGTGGTAGACCGCGTTCACCGCCGCGCGCGCTCTCTCGATGGTCGCGCCGGGTGCGAGCCGCGCGAAGACGTAGACCCAGTAGTTGCGCCGGTCGTCCAGCCGCGAGGCCGGGCCGAAGAAGGGGTCCACCTCGGCGGTCATCGAGATCGGCACGTAGACGCTGGGGTGAATGCCGAGCGTGGTCCCCTCGAAGCCGCGCGGCGCCACGCCGACGATCGTGAGCGTCCGGTCGTTGACGGAAATCCGGCGCCCGACGGCGGACGGGTCGGCGCCGAGCCGGGTCTCCCAGTAGGCGTAGCTGACGACGGCCAGCGGGTGCGTGCCGGCGAGCCGGTCGTCGTCAGGCACGAGCAGGCGCCCGAGCGCCGGCGTGAGGCCGAGCACCGGGAAGTACGAGCCCGAGACGAACATCCCGTTGCCGCTCGTGGCCTCCGTGCCGGCGGCGGTGCCGGTGGCGATGCTGGCGATGCTGGCGATGAAGAGGCGGTGCGCCGCGACGCCGGCGAACGCCGTCTTCGCGCGCTCGAGGTCGCGGAACATGGGGAGGCTGAACACGACGTCGCAGCCGCCGGCCTGGGTGCAGTTGTCGGAGCCGGGCTTGGGGCCGGGGGCGCCGAGGTTCACCAGCCGCTCGGGCTCGCGCACCGGCAGCGGGCGCAGGAGCAGCTCGTCGAACAGCGAGAACGCGGCCGCGTTCGCGCCCACGCCGAGCGCAATGCAGGTGACCGCGGTGGCGACGAAGCCCGGCGAGCGCCGGAGCCGGCGCAGCGAGACGCGCAGCTCCTGGCCGGCGCCGGCGACGACTTCACGAACGCGCATGCGATCCTCCCGGCGCGCGGCCGAGCTGTGGAGGCGCCGACGCGCCTCGTCGATGGGGCCGAATCTCCGCTCGGCTTCGGCGCGCGCGGCGTCGGGGGCCATCCCCTCGCTCACGAGCTGTTGCGTGCGGAGCTGCAGGTGAAGGCGGATCTCGTCGTCGGCCTCGTCGCGCACGCGGTCGGGGCGGCGCAGGGCGAGGCGGAAGAGCGCGCGGATGCCCGGGCGGATGCGCAGGCGTATGCCGGGGCGGATCTCGGAGGGTGGCACGGGCGCTCCTGCGTCAGGCCTGGCCGGGGGCGGCGGTCAGGATGCCGGTGACCGTCTGGGCGTAGCGCACCCACTGCTCGGTCTCGGCGGCCAGGTACGCGCGGCCGAAGTCGGTGATCCGGTAGTAGCGGGCGCGCTGGTTGTTGGGCGTCACCCCCCACTCGGCGCGCGTGAGCCCGCGCTCCTCGAGGCGGTGGAGCGCCTGGTAGAGCGCGCTGTCCTGCACGCCGAGCGCGCCGGCGGAGCGGGACTCCAGCCAGCGCGTGATCTCGAATCCGTGCATCGGCGTCCAGGAGAGCGCCTTGAGCACGAGGACGTCGAGGGTCCCCTTCAGCAGCGGCAGCTGGTCCGGCATCGAAGTCCTCAGAGAGAGAGTACAGACTCTGGAGGCCTACGGGGCGGGGCGGCGGCCGGTTTCAACGCCGTCGCTGGCGGGCGGCGCGCTGCTCCGGCGTGAGCATCGCCTCGAGGCGCGCGACGACCATCGCGCGCAGCTCGGTCGTCTCCGCCGCCGTGAGCGGTCGGTCGGCGGGCCCGGCGCCGGGGGCGGAGACCAGCTCGTGCACGCGGCGCCAGTACTCGTGATTGATCGCGCGCAGCTCGGCGAGCTGACCGGGCCCGAGGCTCACCCCACCGAGCTCCGCCTCCGCCAGCGAGAATGCGTCCATGCCGCTCCGGTCATGAGTCGAAGGCCGGCGGCGTCTGCCGCGCTCCGGCGTCCAATATACCTTATACCTTTCACCAGACTCCCGACTCAGTGCATCTCATGGCGGCCGAGCCGTTCCCATCGATTCGATAGCGCGGTCCCGCGTACTCGGCCGTCTGTTTCGCCGCTCGCCGGGGGACCGGAGTGAGCTGCTCGCCGGCCCCATCCGCGGCGAGCTGCTCGGCGCGGAGCACCTCGCCGAGCGGGCGCAAGCCGTCGCGCGCGGTCAGCGGCTCGCGCCCGGCGCTCCGAGCCGGCGGCGGCGGCGGCGGCCGGCCCTGCTCGCCCGCCTCGACTCGACTCGCCGGCTGCTGGGGGACGCCCACGCGCGCTTCGCCGCCGCCGTGGCGCAGGACACCGACGTCGGCCCGGCCGGCGACTGGCTGCTCGACAACTTCCACGTCGTGCAGGAGCACATCCGCGAGGTGCGCGAGAGCCTGCCGCGCGGCTACTACCGCGAGCTGCCCGAGCTGGCGAGCGGGCCGCTGGCCGGCTACCCGCGCGTGTACGAGCTGGCGATCACGCTGATCTCGCACACCGAAGCGCGCATCGACCTCGACACCATCCACCTCTTCGTCGGGGCCTTCCAGCAGGTGTCGCCCCTCTCCATGGGGGAGCTCTGGGCGGTGCCGGCGATGCTGCGCCTGGGGCTGCTGGAGAGCGTGCGGCGGATGGCGCTCCGGACGGTCCAGCGGCTCGACGAGCTGGCGGCGGCCGACCGGTGGGCCGCCGACATCGAGCACGCCAGCGGGCGCGGGGATGGTGCGCTGACGCTGGCGCTCGAGGATTTCGTCGCCCACCACCCGCCGCTCACGGCGACCTTCGTCTCGCGCTTCCTCCAGCGGCTGCGCCTGACGCGGGGCGCCTTCCCACCCCTCGTCAGGCTCGAGCAGTGGATCGCCGACGAGGCGATGGCCGCCGAGGACGCCGCGGCGCGCTCGACCGAGCGGCTGGCGCTGTCGCAGCTCATGATGGCCAACGGCATCACGAGCCTGCGGGCGATCGCCCGCATGGACTGGCGCACGTTCGTCGAGCGGGAGAGCGCCACCGAGGCGCTGCTGCGCGCGGACCCGGCGGGGTTCTACGCGCGCATGACGTTCGCGACGCGGGACGCGTACCGGCACGTCGTCGAGCGCATCGCCAAGCGCACCCGGCTCCGCGAGGAAGCGGTGGCGCGGCGGGCGCTGGAGCTGGCGGGCGGCGCGGGCGGGAGCGATCCGGCGGACCCGCGGCGCGCGCACGTCGGCTACTACCTGATCGGCGACGGGCTCGCCGAGCTGGAGCGGGCGACCGGCTTCCGCCCGGGCGCGCGCGCGGCGGCGCACCGTTGGGTGCTGCGCCACCCGAACGTCGTGTTCGTCGGCGGCATCCTGCTCGGCACGCTGGCGGCGCTGGCCGCGCTGCTGGCGCTGGCGGGGCCGGAGGCTCGGGCCGCCTGGCTGCCGGTCGTGCTGCTGGCGCTCCTGCCGGCGGCCGAGATCGCGGTCAGCGTCGTGAACCAGCTCGTCACGATCTTCCTGCCGCCGCGCGTCCTCCCCAAGCTCGACCTGACGACGCGCGGCGGCGTGCCGGCGGAGTTCCGAACGACGGTCGTGGTGCCGACGCTCTTCGGCAGTCTGGAGGGGGTGCGCGAGGCGCTCGACGACCTCGAGATGCAGTTCCTCGCCAACCGGGAGGCGCACCTCCACTTCGCCCTCCTGAGCGACTTCACCGACTCGCCGACCGAGACGCGCCCGGAGGACGCCGCGATCGTCGAGGCGGCGGCCGAGGGGGTGCGGGCGCTGAACGAGAAGTACGCGTCGGCCGGCGCGCAGGACGCCTTCTACCTGCTCCACCGGCCGCGCCGCTGGAACCCGCGCCAGGGCGTGTGGATGGGGTGGGAGCGGAAGCGCGGGAAGCTGGCCGAGTTCAACCGCTTCGTGCGCGGCGGCGCGCGCGACGCGTTCTCGGTCGTCGTCGGCGACGTCGAGACGCTGCGCGGGGTGCGCTACGTCATCACCCTCGACGCCGACACGGTGCTCCCGCCCGACGCCGCGCCGCTGCTCGTCGGGGCGCTGGCGCACCCGCTCAACCGCGCGGTCTACGACCCCGAGCGCGGCCGCGTCGTGGCGGGGTACGGCATCCTGCAGCCGCGCGTCGGCGTCTCGCTGCCGAGCGCGCACCGCACGCGGTTCGCCGCGATCCACTCCGGGCACCCGGGCGTGGACCCGTACACGACGGCGGTGTCCGACGTGTACCAGGACCTGTACGGCGAGGGGAGCTTCACCGGCAAGGGGATCTACGACGTCGACGTCTTCGAGCAGGCGACGCGCGGCCGCTTCCCGGAGAACACCCTGCTGTCGCACGACCTGATCGAGGGGAGCTACGCCCGCGCCGGCCTGGCGACCGACGTCAGCGTCTACGACGACTACCCGGCGCGGTACCTGACGCACGCCCGCCGCAAGCACCGCTGGATCCGCGGCGACTGGCAGCTCCTGCGCTGGCTGGGGCCGCGCGTGCCGGGGCCCGCCGGCCCGGAGCCCAACCGGCTGTCGCTGCTGTCGCGGTGGAAGCTCCTCGACAACATGCGCCGCAGCACGGTCGAGCTGTCGCAGCTCGCCTTCCTGGCCGCGGGGTGGACGGTCCTGCCCGGCTCGCCGCTGCGCTGGACGGCGTTAGGCGTGCTCGCCGTCGCGGCGCCGTGGGTCGTCTCGCTGCTGCTCGCCGCGCTCCGCCCGCCGCTCGACAAGTCGTGGCGGGCGTACTACGCCACGGTGGGGCAGGACGCGGTGACGAACGCCAAGCAGGTGGGGCTCGCGCTCGCGTTCCTCCCGCACCAGGCGTGGCTGTCGGCCGACGCCATCCTCCGCACGCTGTGGCGCCTGTTCGTCACCAGGCGCAACCTGCTGGAGTGGCAGACGGCATCGCTCACCGAGCGCGCGACGTCCCGCGCGGCGCGCGAGGTCTGGCGGGCGATGTGGCCGTCGGTCGCCCTCGCCGCCGGGCTGCTGGCCGCGGCGCTGGCGCTGGAGCTCGCCACCGGCGGGCACGGCGCGGCGGCGGCCGCCGCGGCGGCGGGCGCTCCGTCGCAGCTCCGGCTGCTCGTGGTCGCCGCGGCCCCGCTCGGCCTCCTCTGGATGGCGGCGCCGGCGCTCGCGCACGCGCTGAGCGCGCCGGGGGCGTACCGCCCGGGCCTGCTCTCGGCCGTCGGGCGCCGCGAGCTCCGGCGCTACGCCGAACTGCACTGGCGCTTCTTCGACCACTTCGTCACGGCCGAGACGAAGTGGCTGGCCCCGGACAACTTCCAGGAGGACCCGGCGCCGGTGGTGGCGATGCGCACGTCGCCGACGAACATCGGGCTCCAGCTCATGGCCACCGTGAGCGCGCGCGACCTCGGCTTCATCTCGACCGAGGACATGGCGCGGCGGCTGGAGCTGGCCTTCCGGTCGCTCGAGCGCCTGCGGCGCTTCCGCGGCCACTTCTACAACTGGTACGACCTGCACGACCTGCGCGTCCTCGAGCCGGCCTACGTCTCGACCGTGGACAGCGGCAACCTGGCGGGGCACCTGATCGCGGTGCGCCAGGCGTGCCTGACGATTCCGGACGAGCCGGCGGACCAGCCGATGGCGGCCGAGCTGGTGGCGCGGCTGGAGGCGCTGGCGGCGCGCGCCTACGACTACGCGATGGCGATGGACTTCCGCTTCCTGTTCGACGAGGGGCGGAAGCTGTTCTCGATCGGCTACCAGGCCACCTCGCACTCCCTCGACGGCTCGTACTACGACCTGCTGGCGTCCGAGTCGCGCCTGGCGAGCTTCCTCGCCGTCGCCAAGAACGACGCGCCGGTGGAGCACTGGTTCCGGCTCGGCCGCACGCTGACGCACCACGCCGGCGAGACGGCGCTCGTCTCGTGGAGCGGCAGCATGTTCGAGTACCTGATGCCGGCCCTCGTCATGCAGTCGCTGCCGTTCACGCTGCTCGACCAGACGCTGCACGGCGCGGTGCGGCGCCACATCGCGTACGGCGGCGCGCGCGGCGTGCCGTGGGGGGTGAGCGAGAGCGCGTACAACGTCCGCGACCGGCACCACACCTACCAGTACCGCGCCTTCGGCGTGCCCGACCTCGCGCTCAAGCGCGGGCTGGGGCGCGACCTGGTGGTGGCCCCGTACGCCACCGCGCTCGCCGCGATGGTGGAGCCGCAGGCGGCGCTGGCCAACCTGCGCACCCTCGAGCGCAAGGGCGCGCTCGGGCCGTACGGCTTCCGCGACGCGCTCGACTACACGCGCCCCGGGCTCGGCCAGCGGTTCGCGCTCGTCGGGACGTACATGGCGCATCACATCGGGATGGGGCTGGCGGCGCTGACGAACGTGCTCACCGGCGACGTCTGGCGGCGCCGCTTCCACGCCGACGCGCTCGTGCGCTCGGCCGAGCTGCTGCTGCACGAGCGCATCCCGCGGCGGCTCAGCCTCCAGGAGTCGCGGGACGCTGGCGCCGAGTCCGCGCCGGCCCACCGCGCGAGCGACCGGCCGGCGGTGCGGGAGATCGGCACGCCCGAGACGCCGCAGCCGCACGTCGCCCTGCTGGGGCACCTGCCGTACACGATCATGGTGAGCCACGCTGGGGGCGGCTACAGCCGCTACGGCGAGCTGGCGGTCACGCGCTGGCGGGCCGACGGCACGCGCGACCACACGGGGCAGTTCTGCTACCTGAAGGACATCGCGCGGGGGCGGGTCTGGTCCGCGGCGCACCAGCCGGTGTGCGCGCCGGCCGGCTCGTACACCGCCCTCCTGGCCGCCGACCGCGCGACGTTCCACCGCACCGACGGCGAGATCGAGACGCGCACCGAGATCGTCGTCGTCCCCGAGGACGCGGCCGAGGTGCGGCGGGTGGTGGTCACCAACAACTCGGACGAGACGCGCGAGGTCGAGCTGACGAGCTACGGCGAGATCGTGCTCGGGCCGCCCGACGCCGACCGCGCGCACCCGGCGTTCGCGAACCTGTTCGTCGAGACCGAGTGGCACGCGTGGTGTACGGCGATCACCGCCACCCGCCGCCCGCGCTCGGCGAAGGAGCCGCCGCTCTGGTGCGTGCACGTGGTGGCCGAGGCGAAGGAGTGCGTGGGGCCGGTGACGTGCGAGACCGACCGCGCGCGCTTCCTCGGCCGCGGCCGCTCGGCCCGCGGGCCGGCGGCGATGGAGGCGGACGGCCCGCTCTCGGGGACGACCGGCGCCGTGCTCGACCCGATCTTCGCGCTCCGCACCCGCGTCAGGCTCGAGGCGCGCCAGTCGGCCACGGTCGCGTTCACGACGCTGGTCGCCGACACGCGCGAGCGCGCGTTCGCCCTCGCCGACCGCTACCACGGGCCGTACGCCGCGCAGCGCGCGCTCGACCTGGCGTGGACGTCGACGCAGGTGGAGCTGGCCGAGCTCGGGATCAGCCCCGCCGACGCGGCGGTCTTTCAGGAGATCGCCGGCCGCCTGCTCTACCCGCGGCCGACGCTGCGCGCGCCGCGCGAGGAGATCGAGGCGAACCGCGGGTCGCAGCCGCTGCTGTGGGCGATCGGCGTCTCCGGCGACTGGCCGATCCTGCTGGCGACGATCGAGTCGGCCGAGGGGCTGCCGACGCTGCGGCAGCTGTTCGCGGCGCACCACTACTGGCGGCGGCGCGGGCTGAAGGTGGACCTGGTGGTGCTCAACACGCACCCGCCCACCTACCTCCAGGAGCTGAGCGACGCGGTCACGGCGGCGCTGTTCGCCTCCAGCGACTCCAACGTGACCGACCAGCCGGGGGGCGTGTTCATCAGGCGCCAGGACCTGGTGGGCGCCGAGACGCTGCGGATGCTGCGGGCGACCGCGCGCGTCCACGTGCCGTGCGACGGCCGCTCGCTGGCCCGCCTCCTCGACGCCTCCGACCTGGCGGACGAGCAGCGGCCGGAGGAGGAGGCGGAGGAGGAGCTGGCGCCGGCCCGCGTGTCGTCGGCGGCGCCGGTGGAGCGCCCGGCGTCGCTGCTTGCGCTGCCGCTGTGGAAGCTGCGCGCGCAGCTGCGGAAGGTGGAGCGGTGGGGGGATCTGCTGCGCCCGCCGCCGCCGCGGTCGGCCGCCAGCCGGCTGCGCCCGCCGCCGGCGCTCGCCAACGGCTTTGGCGCGCTCACGCCGGAGGGGGACTATCAGGTCCACGTGCAGGGCGACCGCGTGCCGCCGGCGCCGTGGGCGAACGTGATCGCCAACCCGCACGGCGGCTTCGTCGTCACCGAGCGCGGCGGCGGCTTCACCTGGGCCGAGAACAGCTACTTCTACCGGCTGACCCCCTGGCACAACGACCCGGTGAGCGACCCGCCGGGCGAGGTGCTGTACCTGCGCGACGACGAGAGCGGCGAGCTGTGGAGCGCCACGCCGGCCCCGGTGCGGCGCGACGAGGCGTACGTCGTCAGGCACGGCGCCGGCACGTCGTCGTTCGAGCACGAGCACGCGGGCGTGGCGACGCGGCTCACGCTCGGGATGGCGAGCGACGTGGATGCGGTGAAGCTCTCGGTGCTCCGCATCACGAACCGGGACGCGCGGCCGCGCCGGCTGACCGTGACCGCGTACGTGGACTGGACGCTCGGCGTGCTCCGCGAGCACACGCAGCATCAGGTGCGCACGAGCTTCGACGCCGGGCTGGCGGCGGCGTTCGCGTCCAACAGCTTCGACCCGCAGTTCGCGCGGTGGGTGGCGTTCTGCGCGATGAGCGAGCCCGTCACCGGCCACACCGCCGACCGCCGCGAGTTCCTGGGGCGCAACGGCACGCCGGCCGACCCGGCGGCGCTCAGGCGCTCGCGGCTCTCGGGCGCGGCCGGCGCGGGGCTCGACCCCTGCGCGGCGCTCCAGTGCTCGCTGGTGCTGGCGCCGGGGGAGTCCTACGACCTGGCGGTCGTCCTCGGCGCGGCGCCTGACGAGGCCGCGGCGCGCCGCGCGGTCGCCGAGTACCGCGACCCCGAGCGCGCGGCGGCGGCCGTGGCGGCGACGGTCGGGGGGTGGGCGCGGCGCCTGTCGGCGATCGCGGTGCGCACGCCCGAGCCGACGTTCGACGCGATGGTCAACCGCTGGTCGCTCTACCAGGCGCTGGCGTGCCGGATGTGGGCGCGGTCGGCGCTCTACCAGAGCAGCGGCGCGTACGGCTTCCGCGACCAGCTCCAGGACGTGATGGCGTTCGTGTACACGGAGCCGGCGGTGGCGCGTGCGCACATCCTGCGCGCGGCGGCGCGGCAGTTCGTGGAAGGGGACGTGCAGCACTGGTGGCACCCGCAGAGCGGGCGCGGCGTGCGCACGCGCTTCTCCGACGACCTCGCCTGGCTGCCGTACGTCGTCGACCACTACGTGCGCGTCACCGGCGACGCGTCGGTGCTCGACGAGCGGGTCCCGTTCCTGGCGATGCGCCCGCTCGAGCCGCACGAGCACGAGGTGTACGACCTGCCGCAGGCGGCCGGCGAGGAGGCGAGCGTCTACGAGCACTGCGCGCGCGCGCTCCGGCGGGCCTGCACGGCCGGCGCGCACGGACTGCCGCTGATCGGCATCGGCGACTGGAACGACGGGATGAACCGGGTGGGGGTGGAGGGGCGCGGGGAGAGCGTCTGGCTGGCCTGGTTCCTGGCCGCGACGCTGCGCGCGTTCGCCGGGCACGCCGAGGCGCGGGGCGACGGCGCGGCCGCGGCCGACTGGCGGGCCCGGGCCGACGGCTACGCCGCCGCCGTGGAGGCGCACGGCTGGGACGGCGCCTGGTACCGCCGCGCCTACTTCGACGACGGCACGCCGTTAGGCTCGGCGCAGAGCGACGAGTGCCGGATCGACGCGATCGCCCAGAGCTGGAGCGTGATCTCCGGCGCCGGCGACCCCGAGCGCCGGGCGCAGGCGATGGCGTCGTTCGAGGAGCATCTCGTCCGCGAGGACGCGCGGCTGCTGATGCTGCTGACGCCGCCGTTCGACAAGACGCCCAACGACCCGGGCTACATCAAGGGGTACCTGCCGGGGGTGCGCGAGAACGGCGCCCAGTACACGCACGCGGCGCTCTGGTCCGTGCTGGCGACGGCCATGCGGGGCGACGGCGACCGGGCGTTCGAGCTCTACCAGATGATCAACCCGCTCACGCACGCGCGGACGCCGGAGGAGGTGGAGACGTACAAGGCGGAGCCGTACGTGGTCGCGGCCGACGTCTACACCGCGGCGGGGCAGCTCGGGCGCGGCGGATGGACCTGGTACACGGGGTCGGCGAGCTGGATGTACCGCGTGGGCGTCGAGACCATCCTCGGCTTCACGAAGCGCGGCGACACGCTTGTCATAGACCCCTGCGCGCCGGCCGCCTGGCCGGAGTACACGATCGAGTACCGGTGCGGCGCGAGCGTCTACGCCATCACGGTGCGCGAGCCCGGCCGCCTGCGGCGCGAGGGCGCCGAGCTGGAGCTGGACGGGGAGCCCCTGCTGGCCGGGGCGGCGATCCCACTCGTCGACGACGGCCGGCGGCACGAGGTGGTGGTGCGGCCGGGGGCCGCCGCGGCGGGGGAGTCAGGAAACGGTCAGGCCGTCGGAACCATTGGCGGAAATTCGGCGGGATCGCCACTTTGATCCGGTCACGAGCCGGAGTACCGGGACACCGGGACACCGGGACACCGGGACACCGGGACACCGGGACGAAGCACCTCACCCCCACCGATCATCGAGGACCCATGCGCATTGTCACAGCCTCAGTCGCCCTTCTGTTCGCCGCGTCCGCAACCGCCGTTGCGCAGGACGCCGACCGCTCGGTGGCCGGCGGCGGGATCACCGTGGCCGGGTGGAAGGGGAAGATCGACGCCCGCGCGGCGTCACAGGGAAAGACGGTGAACGACTCCAGGTTCGCGAGCCACGACGGCAAGATCGACCTCAAGGTCGGGCCGGCGGCGATCTACTGGAACGACGCGAACAAGGCCTCGGGCACCTACGAGGTGAAGACGACGATCACCGAGAACGCGTTCAAGGCCGGCCACCCGCACTCGTACGGCGTGTTCATCGGCGGCTCCGACCTCGACACCGCCGACCAGTCGTTCGTCTACTGCATCGCGTACGCGAACGGGACGTACGCGGTGAAGTACTTCCACGGCGCGAACGTGGTGACGGCGGCCGGCCCGGTGGCGAGCCCGGCGATCCACAAGGCCGATTCGACCGGCCACGCGTCGAACGAGATCGGGTGGCGGGTGCAGGGCGGGAAGGCGTCGTGCGTGATCAACGGCACGGCGGTGCAGACGTGGGACGCGGCGCAGCTCGTGGGCGCGGACAAGCTCAAGAGCCTGGACGGGGTGTACGGGGTGCGGGTGAGCCACAACCTCGACCTCAGCATGACGCCGCTGACGGTGAAGAAGCTGTAAGCGGCGCGAGTCGCTGACGACGGCCCGGCTGCCCGAGTGGGCGGCCGGGCCGTTCTGCGTCTGGGAGTCAGTGGCCATCGAACCATGGAGGGCACGGAGGACGGCCGCTCGGGAGGCAGCGACATTCGGAGCGGCCGTCCTCCGTGCCCTCCGTGGTTCGATTCCTGACGGCGCGCTGACGCGATGCGCGATCATGCGCGTGCGACCGACCGGCGCCTGCCTACCACGGCCGTTGCATTAACCCAACACTTGGGTTATCGTCCACGTGCCTACTGTGCTCGACGTCGATGGCTTCCACGTCCGCATCTACCTGCCACCACGCGAGCACCATCCGCCTCATGTGCACGTCGTGAAGAGCGGTGCGGAGGTC